>JAOACS010000004.1 GCA_026417655.1 Syntrophobacterales bacterium | reverse complement strand
CGCAAGCTTCTTAAACGATAACTGCTTCGTAATCGCCGCCGTCAGCGTCGTCTTGCCATGATCAATGTGCCCTATCGTCCCCACATTTACATGCGGCTTCTTCCGCTCAAACTTCTTCTTACCCATCTTACTCTCCTTCTCCCTTCACCTGCCAACGTTACCACCGGTAATGAGCGAAAGCCTTATTGGCCTCTGCCATACGATGTGTATCCTCACGCTTCTTAACGGATCCACCTCGATTTTGAGCTGCATCCAGAAGTTCTCCCGCAAGCTTATTAATCATGGTCTTTTCAGAACGCTGCCGAGCATAGGAGATAATCCACTTCATCGCCAGGGCATCACGCCGCTCCGGACGGACTTCGACAGGCACCTGATAGGTTGCACCTCCAACCCTTCGGGACTTGACCTCAATGATGGGTCTCACATTTTCAAGAGCCTGGTTGAAGACTTCTAGCGGATCCTTGTTTGTGCGCTGGGCAATAAGATCAAAAGCACCATAGACAATACGTTCGGCTACGCTTTTTTTGCCCTGCTTCATAACATGGTTTATAAACTTAGCAACAAGCCTACTATTGTATTTTGGATCCGGTAAAACCTCTCGCTTTTTTACTTCTCTTCGCCTTGGCATCTGCTTTCCTCAACTTCTCCAAAAATCTTAGCCCGTTAATTGCAAAAAGCTATCTTCTTGCTTTTCCGGGCCCCCTTGAAATATCTCCTCTACTATCCTTTGCCTAAATCTATTTAGGTTTCTTGGCTCCGTATTTAGAACGACCCTGTTTTCTATTAGCCACACCGCTCGCATCCAGGGTTCCACGGATAATATGATACCTAACTCCAGGAAGGTCCTTTACTCGGCCACCCCTTATAAGAACAACCGAGTGTTCCTGAAGATTATGACCAATCCCGGGAATGTATGCCGTGACTTCATAACCGTTCGTAAGACGAACCCTTGCAACCTTCCTAAGAGCTGAATTGGGTTTTTTGGGGGTCGTGGTGTAAACCCTTACACAGACTCCCCGCTTCTGGGGAGATCCCTGCAAAGCAGGAGATTTAGATTTTCGCTTTACCGCCTCTCTCCCTTTTCGCACCAACTGATTGATTGTCGGCATACTCCGTACTCCACCTTTTCGTAATTAAATTGTTTCTTCCCTGTCAAAGCCTTGCATCCATACAAGTTTATAAATGGCTTGTCAATACTTTTGTAGAAAACTACCTCATTTCCATCCTATCCCTTATAGCCCTATATTTGGGAAGTCCCGTGCCAGCAGGTATAAGTCTGCCAAGGATAACGTTTTCTTTAAGTCCTCTTAGTTTATCTATCCGCCCTGCTGATGCAGCATCCGTAAGAACTTTTGTAGTTTCCTGGAAGGATGCTGCCGATATGAAACTATCGGTACTGAGGGAGGCCTTTGTGATCCCAAGAAGTAGTGGTTCAGCTTCGGCAGGCGTCTTTCCCTCGGCTATAAGTTTTTCATTCGTCTTTTCAAAGATGTAACGTTCTACCTGTTCCCCTGGCAGAAAACCAGAATTGCCAGGGTTGGTTATCCTAACTCGCTTAATCATCTGTCGCACAATGACCTCTATATGCTTGTCGTTTATTCTAACACCCTGTAGGCGATAGACCTTCTGGATTTCATCAAGAAGGTATTTAGCAAGGGCCTTTTCACCCTGGACTCTTAAAATGTCGTGGGGATCCGGAGAACCATCCATAAGGGGGTCCCCTGCACGGACATAGTCACCTTCGTGGACTATAATGTGTTTACCCTTGGGGATTAAATATTCTCGAGATTCCCCAACTTCCGGCTCAATCACTATTTTTCTCTTCCCCTTTGTGTCTTTTCCAAAATGAACGGTCCCATCGATTTCAGCGATGATAGCATGTTCCTTTGGTCTTCTTACTTCGAAAAGTTCTGCGACTCTAGGAAGACCTCCAGTAATGTCCTTAGTCTTGGTTGTTTCGCGCGGAATCTTAGCAAGAACATCACCCGGATAGACAAAATCCCCTTCGTTTACCATAAGCATCGCACCTACTGGTAAATAGTAGCGGGATATAGTGCGACCCTTAGCATCCTTTATGGACACTCGCGGTCGAAGATCGGTCTCCTTGTATTCCGATACAAATTTGCTGGCCTTTCCGGTCACAGGATCTATTCTTTCCTGTAAGGTCTGTCCCTCAATAAGATCACCAAATTTTACTGCCCCCTCCACCTCTGTAAGAATTGGTGTATTGAAGGGATCCCATTCTGCAATGGATGTTTCAGCCTCAACCATGTCCCCATCTTTGACCTTAATCTTTGCCCCGTAAATTATCCTGTAACGCTCTCTCTCGCGACCCGTTGTGACACTTTCTATGACAAGTTCGCCATTTCGGTTTATGACTATAAGTTCCCCAAAGCGATTGATTACCGTATGAAGATTTACGAACTTTACTTTTCCTGGATATTTGTTGGAAATAGATGTCTGCTCGACCCTCTTACTTACGGCACCACCTATGTGGAAAGTCCTCATGGTCAACTGGGTTCCCGGCTCTCCAATGGACTGGGCTGCTATAATCCCAACGGCCTCTCCTATTTCAACCAATCTTCCCTGAGCCAGGTCTCTACCGTAACATTTTATGCATATGCCCCTTGGACTTTTGCAGGTAAGAGGTGATCGAATGGGAACGCGTTCGATTCCAGCCTCTTCTATTCTTTTTACGGCTTCCTCGTCTATCTCATCTCCTGCCCTTACCAATACTTCACCCGTTACCGGGTCTATTATATCCTCATGGGCGATGCGACCCAGGATTCGCTCACCAAGCTGTTGAATAATCTCTCCTGCTTCAAGAAGAGCTGTCTCCTCAATACCATCAAGGGTTCCGCAATCCTCTTCCGATATAACCACATCTTGGGCAACATCAACAAGACGTCTCGTGAGATAACCGGCATTCGCCGTCTTAAGAGCGGTATCTGCAAGGCCCTTTCTAGCTCCGTGAGTAGATATAAAGTATTGAAGCACCGTAAGCCCCTCACGGAAGTTTGCAGTAATGGGTGTTTCAATAATTTCTCCCGAAGGCTTGGCCATGAGACCTCTCATTCCCGCAAGCTGTCTCATCTGCTCTTTGCTACCCCTAGCTCCAGAGTCGGCCATCATATATATTGGGTTGAAGGATTGCATCTCCTCCAGTTGCCCTTCGGGACCAACAACAGTCTCTGTAGCTATCTCCTTCATCATTTCCGATGTGACATCTTCGGTAGCCTTCGCCCATGTATCTACTATCTTGTTGTATTTTTCCCCTTCAGTAATAAGACCCTCGTTATACTGACGTTCAATCTCTTTGACCTCTTCAAAGGCCTTAGCTAGAATTTCCGGTTTTCTTCTAGGAATGATCATATCCTTTATAGCGATCGATATACCACTTTGAGTAGCCATAGCATATCCAAGATCCTTAAGTCGATCGGCAAGAATCACTGTGGCCTTCATTCCAGCCTTTCGGTAGCATTCATCAATTAATTTGGCGATGGTCTTTTTATTCATAACCTTGTTGACCAATTCAAAATCAAGCTCAGGGGGAAGGAGTTCAGAAAGGAGTACCCTTCCTACGGTCGTCTGGACAAACTTACCATTCATCCGAACCTGAATTCTCGCATGAAGGCTTACGGCTCCGGAATCGTAAGCACACCTTACCTCCTTTGGCCCATAGAAAATCTGCCCCTCACCTACAACAAAGGGTTTTTCCCTTGTCATATAGTAGAGACCAAGAACGATATCTTGAGTCGGAACGATAATAGGATCGCCGTGGGCAGGGCTCAGAATGTTATTGCTAGACATCATAAGCACTCGAGCTTCCGCCTGTGCTTCAATAGAAAGAGGGATATGTACAGCCATCTGGTCACCATCAAAGTCGGCGTTAAAGGCTGTACAAACAAGAGGATGAAGCTGAATAGCCTTTCCTTCTATAAGTATCGGCTCGAAGGCCTGAATACCAAGGCGATGAAGAGTGGGAGCCCGGTTAAGAAGAACAGGAAATTCCTGAACAACCTCCTCTAAGGCATCCCATACCTCAGGCACCTCTTTCTCCACAAGTTTTTTCGCCATCTGAACAGTAGAGACAATCCCCTTTTCCTCAAGTTTTCCAAGAATGAAGGGCTTAAAGAGCTCAAGGGCCATACGTTTAGGAAGCCCGCATTGATGAAGCCTTAGGTTGGGACCTATGACAATTACCGTCCTACCTGAGTAGTCAACCCTTTTCCCAAGAAGATTTTGGCGAAAACGGCCCTGTTTGCCCTTTAGCATGTCACTTAGGGATTTTAAGGGTCGTTTATTACTTCCCAAAACCACTTTCCCGCGACGACCATTATCGAAGAGCACATCGGCCGCTTCCTGAAGCATGCGTTTTTCATTCCTTACGATAATGTCGGGAGCTCCGAGTTCATGGAGTCTCTTCAGGCGATTGTTTCTGTTTATAAGACGTCGATAAAGATCGTTCAGATCACTCGTTGCAAACCGCCCTCCGTCAAGGGGGACAAGAGGTCTAAGATCAGGGGGTAGGACCGGAATGACCTCAAGTATCATCCATTCGGGTTTATTTCCAGAATAACGGAAGGCATCAACTATTCTCAGGCGCTTTCCAAGCTTTTTCTTCTTTGCATCAGAAGAGGTGCTCTCTACTTCTTGCCGGAGTTCTTCAACCAAAGTATTCAGATCGAGATCCTGAAGTAGCTCCTTAATGGCTTCCGCTCCAATACCCGCCTTGAATTCGGAACCAAACTCTTCCGATAGTTTTTTATATTGCTCGTCGGTAATTAAATCACCCTTTTTGATCTTCTCTACGCCAGGAGGGGGAGAAATTACGATGTATGAATCAAAATAGAGGACCCTTTCAAGATCCCTAAGGGACATATCGAGAAGATTACCAATTTTGCTCGGCATACTCCTTAGAAACCATATATGAGCAACGGGAGCTGCCAACTCAATGTGTCCCATCCGTTCCCTTCTTACTGTGGATTGGATAACCTCAACACCACATTTTTCGCATACCACCCCTCGGTGTTTCATCCTTTTGTATTTACCGCAAAGACATTCCCAGTTCTTAACTGGTCCAAATATACGAGCACAAAATAGACCATCCTTTTCGGGCTTGAAGGTCCTGTAATTTATCGTCTCCGGCTTTTTAACTTCCCCAAAGGACCACTGCCGGATAATTTCCGGCGATGCTATGGAAATTTTTACGGCGTTAAAACTAAATTCCTTTTTAGCTAAAAGACTACTATAGAGGTCTTTCAAGGCCGTGCCTCCTTTTTTTACTATAAAAAAATAGGGGAAGGGTCTCTATCCAACCCCTCACCCCTTCAATCAATCTATCTATTATTTTTCTTCATCCTCATCCAGGTCTTCCAGTTCTAGAGGTTTGAAGTCAAGAGCCAAGGCCTGCAGTTCCTTTGTCATAACCTTAAAGGATTCGGGAACTCCAGCTTCAAGCGTATTATCGCCCTTTACTATCTTTGCATACATATTGGTCCGGCCACGGATATCATCGGATTTTACAGTGAGAAACTCCTGAAGGGCATAGGCCGCTCCGTAGGCCTCCATAGTCCACACTTCCATCTCTCCCAAACGCTGTCCACCGAATTGAGCCTTTCCTCCAAGAGGCTGCTGAGTCACAAGGGAGTAGGGACCTATGGAACGAGCATGGATCTTGTCATCTACAAGGTGATGTAACTTCAACATATACATAATGCCTACCGTAACAGGGTTATCAAAGGGTTCACCTGTTCTACCGTCGTAAAGGGTTACCTGACCTGAAACGGGAAGGCCAGCTTCTGTGAGAAATTCTCTTATTTCACTCTCTTTAGCACCATCAAAGACCGGTGTCGCCACTGGAAGCCCTTTAGAAAATCTAGGAGCCATCTCCCTCAGTTCCTCATCGGAAGCGTTCTTGAGGATTCTTTCAGCTTCTAACTCTGAATAGATTCTTCTTAGCTTTTGTTCAATAGTCTCCCGTTCCTTAAAGCTTTCTAAAAGTTTTCCAATCTGTTCCCCAATACCCTTTGCAGCCCAACCAAGATGAGTTTCAAGAATTTGTCCTACGTTCATACGGGATGGCACACCCAGAGGGTTCAAGACTATATCCACAGGGGTCCCATCCTCGAAATAGGGCATATCCTCAACGGGTAGAATTCGGGATACAACCCCTTTGTTGCCATGACGGCCAGCCATCTTGTCTCCAACCTGGAGCTTCCTTTTGGTAGCCACATATACCTTAACCATCTTTAGGACACCCGGAGGAAGATCGTCCCCACCTCTTATCTTCTCCATCTTTTTTTCGAAAAGACTTCGGACCTGACTTACGTGGTCTTGATAGGTTTCGTAAATATGGGCGATTTGCTGAGCAAGAGATGGATCCTCTGCCGGAACAATCTTGGACCACATGATGGGTGGCATCTCAAAAAGCACTTCTTCCGTAATGGGATCACCCTTTTTGAGGTAAATGTTTTTACCATCCTTTACAACCGATCCAGAGGTTTTTCCCTTCACAAGGTTCGCTATCTTTCTTATGGTTACGCGTCTAATAATCTCAGATTCATCCCGCATGTCCTTCTGAAGCTTAGCTATTTGGGCATCCTCTATCCTTTGCATTCTTTGATCCTTTTCGATGCCACGTCTCGAGAAGACCTGGGTGTCAATCACTATGCCCTCCACTCCAGATGGGACCTTTAAGGAGCTGTCCTTTACATCACTGGCCTTTTCACCGAAGATAGCTCTCAGGAGTCTTTCCTCGGGGGTAAGTTGCGTCTCCCCTTTGGGCGTAACCTTACCAACAAGTATATCGTTAGGTTTTACATATGCTCCTATTCTAACAATGCCACTATCGTCGAGATTTTTTAGAAGTTCTTCGCTTACGTTGGGAATGTCTCTTGTAATTTCCTCCCTTCCAAGCTTTGTATCTCGAGCAAAAACTTCAAACTCCTCAATATGAATTGAGGTAAAGACATCATCCCTAACAATCCGCTCACTGACGAGTATAGAATCTTCAAAATTATATCCGCCCCAACTCATGAAGGCTACGAGAACATTTCGCCCAAGGGCTAGCTCTCCATGGTCGGTAGAGGGACCATCAGCTATGATCTGTCCCTTTTTTACACTCATCCCAACCTTCACAAGAGGCTTTTGAGTAAAGCAGGTGTTCTGGTTTGATCTTTGAAATTTGATCAGATCGTATATGTCAACGATACCTCCATCGTCAGATTCATCGGTAGCTCTAATCACTATTCTTGTGGCATCAACGTATTCTACCACCCCACTTCGCTTGGCAACAATGGTGATACCACTGTCTCTAGCGACGATATGTTCTATCCCAGTCCCCACAAGAGGGGCCTCGGTCTTTATCAAAGGAACGGCCTGACGTTGCATATTGGAGCCCATGAGAGCCCGGTTTGCGTCATCGTGTTCTAAGAAAGGAATTAGAGCGGACGAAACACTTACGATCTGGTTAGGAGAGACATCCATATATTTAACCTCATCTCGGGATACCAAGACGTATTCTCCACTTCTCCTGGCCGTAAGCTTTTCATCTGCAAGATACCCATCTTTGTCTATTGGAGCATTCGCCTGAGCGATAGGATAATTCTTTTCGTCCATCGCAGTAAGATAGACCACTTCATCGGTGACCTTGCCATTTTCTACTTTACGATAGGGGGTCTCAATAAAGCCGTATTGGTTAACTCTCGCGTAGGTTGAAAGGGAAACGATAAGTCCGATATTTGGTCCCTCGGGAGTCTCAATAGGGCAGATACGGCCGTAGTGAGTAGGATGGACGTCTCTTACTTCAAAGCCGGCCCGTTCCCTTGTAAGTCCACCTGGACCTAGAGCACTGAGCCGTCTTTTGTGGGTTACCTCAGAAAGAGGATTGGTCTGATCCATAAATTGAGAAAGCTGACTGGTTCCGAAGAACTCCTTTACCACCGCCATTACGGGTTTCGAATTCACGAGATCGTGGGGCATCAAGGTTTCAAGCTCTTGAACAATCATTCTTTCCTTAATTGCCCGCTCCATCCTCACAAGACCAATCCTATATTGATTCTCTAAAAGTTCTCCCACCGATCTAACTCGACGGTTCCCTAGATTATCAATATCATCAACCTGTCCTTGAGTTTCTTTAATCTCTATAAGACACCTTACCGTTTCCAAGATATCCTCTGGCCTTAGGGTTCTCTGGGAAAGAGGAGCATTAAGATTAAGTCTAGCATTGATTTTCAAACGGCCAACCTCGGAAAGATCGTAGGTGTCGGGATTGAAGAAGAGATTGTTGAAAAATTCCTCCGCCGCCTCCGGTGTATAGGGATTACCAGGCCTTAGTCTTCTGTAAATCTCCGCAATAGCATCGGTTCGGGAAACGACTCCTTTGTCCTGAAGAAGGGTATTTCGAAACGATGGGCTCTGAATGTGAAGAATGTCTATATCATGGATACCTCTAGCGAGAAACTCTCTAATGGTATCAGGTTTTATTTCGTCGTTACATTCGGCTATAATCTCACCTGTGCTAAAATCGATCACATCGTGACTTAAAATAGAGCCTATTAAATCATCGGTAGAAATGGGAATAGAGCTAATCCCTATCTCCTGGAGTCTCTTTATTAGCTGTTTTCCTAACTTTCGACCCTTTTTAGCTATTACCTCGCCTGTTTGAGGATGGACAATATCCTCAGGGGCCTTCATACCCGCGAAGGTTTCAGGATCGAGCATCTTTTCGGCTCTCATTTCATCTATGATACGTATCTTTTGGCTCTTATAAAACGTATTAAGAAGCTCTTCAACATTGTATCCAAGAGCCTTAAGAAGGATGGTGGCAGAAAAGCGTTTACGTCGGTCAATTTTAACGTAGAGAATATCCTTGTGGTCGAATTCAAAATCGAGCCATGAACCCCTAAGGGGTATAATTCTTGCTGAATAGAGGATTTTACCGCTTGCGTGAGTTTTTCCCTTGTCATGGTCGAAAAAAATTCCCGGCGACCGCTGAAGCTGACTTACTATAACCCTTTCGGTTCCGTTAATAATAAAGGTCCCGTTTTCGGTCATGAGGGGGATTGTTCCAAAGTAGATATCCTGCTCTTTGATCTCCCTAATCTCTCTTGAGTTTTTCTCTTTGTCGACATCGAAGGTTACTAATTTTACAAGGATCTTAACAGGAGCTTCGTAAGTCATGCCTCGGGCAAGACATTCCCTGACGTCATACTTAACCTCTCCAAAGGAGTAAGAAACGAATTCAAGTCGAGCTGTTTTAGCGTAGTCTTCTATGGGAAAAACCGATTCGAAGACCTCCTGGAGCCCCTTCTTTTCTCTCCTCTCCGGTGGAACGTCGTATTGTAGGAATTGACGATAGCTTTCTCGCTGCATTTGCAAAAGGTAAGGAATGTCCGCCACCTTTTTTATCTTCCCGAAACTCTTTCTTATTCCATATTCATGATTTAAAGCTGTCGCCATGGTTTCTCCTGAGTTACTCCCTGTTTTTTTAATTTCTTTCGTCTTCCAAAATTACAAAAGTGAAATCGGAAATCGGTTGGATAAAACCGATTTCCGATGCAAAAAGCTTAAGTTCTAGAAGGCCCTATTTAATTTCGACTGTAGCACCAGCTTCTCTTAGTTTTTTTGCGATCTCCTCAGCTTCCTGCTTGGGAATTCCTTCCTTAACATTAGAGGGTAGATTTTCCACTAGATCTTTTGCTTCCTTAAGACCAAGATTGGTGATAGCTCTGATTTCCTTAATGACGTTGATCTTCTTATCACCGACTGCGGTAAGAACGACGGTAAATTCAGTTTTTTCTTCTTCAGCGGGAGCGGCAGCACCAGGTGCTGCGGCCCCAGGCATAGGCATTGCCGCCATGGCCACCGGTGCCGCGGCACTTACACCAAAACGCTCTTCGAGTTCTTTAATAAGTTGGCTGAGCTCAATAACCGTCATATTTTCAATGAATTTGATTACATCTTCTCTCGTAATATCTGCCATCTTTTAATCTCCTCCTTCTTTAAGCTTCGCCTTGTTGTTCTTCCCTTTTCTGTTTGAGAGCCGCAAGAACTCCAACGAAGTTTCTTGGAACTCCACTTAGCACCGTTACTAGCGCTGTTGGAACAGCTGCGAGAACGCCAAGAAGCTGTGCCAGCAGTTCCTGTCTTGTGGGGAGGTCGGCAAGAGCCATGACCTCTTCGGGCTTGAGAAGCTTACCGCCAAGGGCTCCACCTTTGATCTTAAGTTTATCATTTGTTTTAGTGATCTTCTTAAGAACCCTTGCAGGAACTGTTGGATCATCATAACCAATGGCTATGGCACAGGTTCCTTGAACAAGGGGTTCCAGAACCGATGCTCCCGTGTCACGGCAGGCCATTCGCATCAAAGTATTCTTAACCACTTTGTATTCTACTTTTTCTGCCGCCAGAGCATCCCGAAGTGCCATCATCTCCGCTACCGTAAGACCCTTGAAATCGGTAAGCACTGTAGTGCTGGCCCTCGAGAGTTTGTCCCGTAGTTCCTCTAGGATCTTCGCTTTTTCGCTTCTTTTTAGACTCAAACGACTCTACCCTCCTTTCTCTTCCTGCCGGCGTGCTCTTCGTTCCACTAACAAGGCGTCTTATTCACCCTGCCGGATCGGTAAGCTTTTCTCGTCTCGGTGGGCTCCGCCTTTCGGATTTAAACGTTCCTATCATCAGGAACGTACCAACTGTCTTAGAACGACGAAAGCACCGAACGGCAGTTCATATTAGGCACACAACCCGTGCGCTTATCTTTAGGCAACCATTGCCCTAAGGGAAAGCGGATCTACTTTAATACCTGGTCCCATGGTTGTTGAGATCGCAATCCCTCTTATATATGTTCCCTTTGAGGTTGCCGGTTTTAACCTAATAAGAGTCTCCATGAAAGCCGCAATATTTTCAAGAAGTTTTTCAGGTCCAAAGGATACCTTTCCCATGGGGGCATGGACTATACCGGTTTTTTCGACTCTGAAATCAAGTTTACCAGCCTTGATCTCCTTCACCACCTTAGCGACATCAAATGTTACCGTTCCAAGCTTGGCGTTAGGCATTAGCCCTCGGGGACCTAAGATCTTTCCGATCTTTCCTACAGCTCCCATCATATCTGGCGTGGCCACAGCCTTGTCAAACTCAAGCCATCCCTCCTTTTGGATCTTCTCTATATATTCCTCGGCCCCGGCGTAGTCCGCTCCTGCTTCCAGGGCTTCCTTTACCTTTTCACCCTTTGCAAAAACGAGCACCCGGACCTCCTTTCCAAGTCCATTAGGAAGAACAACGGTTCCCCGAACCATCTGATCTGCATGACGGGGATCAACGCCAAGCTTTACCGCTATATCAAGCGTCTCATCAAAGCGCGCATAGGCGCACTCGATAGCAAGCCTTACAGCTTCCTCAAAGGTATATTTCTTGAATGGATCGACTTTTGCGCGCGCATTAAGATATTTCTTGCCTCGCTTTGCCATTTTTTAGTGCCCTTCCTTCATCTGTATTCAATCGACAATCTCCAGTCCCATGCTCTTTGCCGTGCCTTCAATGGTTTTTATTGCTGCATCCAGATCTCTTGCATTTAAATCGGGAAGCTTTAACTTTGCAATCTCCTCAATTTGGGCCCTCGTCACCGTTCCTACCTTTGTCCGACCTGGCTCATGAGAACCTTTAGCTATCTGAGCAGCCTTCTTCAGAAGAACCGGAGCAGGAGGGGTTTTCGTTATAAAGGTAAAGGACTTGTCTGAATAGACAGTAATAACAACCGGAATAATCATTCCTTCCTGTCCCTGAGTCTTAGCGTTGAATTCCTTGCAAAATTGCATGATGTTTACACCATGCTGACCCAAAGCCGGCCCTATGGGCGGTGACGGATTTGCCTGACCAGCAGGAACCTGGAGTTTTATATTCGCTATCACTTTCTTTGCCATAGTATTATATCTCCCCCTATAGGCGAGTCACCTGTGTAAAATAGAGTTCTACAGGTGTTGGTCTTCCAAATATGCTCACAAGGACCCGCACCTTACCTTTCTCCAAAAGCACCTCATCCACAACACCGTGAAAGTTCGCAAAGGGTCCCTCTTCAACTCGAACCTGATCTCCCTTTTCAAACCAATACTTTGGACGAGGCTTTTGGGTTCCCTCTTCCATCTGCTTCTTAATTTTTTCCACATCTTCATCGGGAATGGGAACGGGTCTGTCTTTACTTCCTATAAGCCCCGTGACTTTCGGCGTTGTCCGAACAAGATGCCACGTCTCATCATTTAGAACCATTTGCACGATGATGTAGCCTGGATAGAATTTACGGGAAGATGAGCGTTTTTTGCCCTTAACTACCTCAATAATTTTTTCGGTAGGAACCAAAATCTCCCCGAAAAAGCTCTCGAGACCGGCTGCCTTTGCTCTCTCTTTTATAGCAACACTTACCTTTTGCTCAAATCCCGAGTAGGTATGCACTATGTACCATTTTTTTTCCGCAACTCCACCGGTCACTGTTTATCTCCACCCCTTTATCAACTACCCCAACAGCCATCTCATTAAGTAACTAAAAATAGCATCCACTATACCTAAATAAACCCCAAAAATCATAACCACAATTACAACTATGGCTGTCGTTCCAATGGTTTGTTTACGAGAAGGCCACACCACCTTCTTCAGTTCGTAGATAACTTCCCTCAGATAGTTTCTAAAGGAACCTATCCACTTACCAACCTTCCCTACGACATCTTGACCTTGCTTTGGAGGTTTTTTCGTTGCCATGACGCTCGATATAAACCTTTCATTCCCTTCAAGAATAAAGGAAGAGAGCAGAAGGAGCCTTCCTTTTCTGCCCTCTCCACTGTTATCGTCTACCTACTTAGTTTCCTTGTGTTCCGTATGCTTCCTACAGGAAGGACAATATTTTCTAAAAGCCAATTTGTCCGGAGTCGTCTTTTTATTTTTAGTCGTAGTATAGTTTCTCCTTTTACACTCCGAACATGCAAGAGTCACAAGCACTCTCATAATTTTTCACCCTTTTACTGTAATATTTCCGTAATAACACCTGCCCCTACGGTTCGGCCACCTTCACGGATAGCGAAACGAAGCTCCTTTTCAAGGGCCACAGGAGTTATTAATTCCACTTCAAGATTTATATTATCCCCAGGCATCACCATCT
>JAOACS010000003.1 GCA_026417655.1 Syntrophobacterales bacterium | reverse complement strand
CGCAAGCTTCTTAAACGATAACTGCTTCGTAATCGCCGCCGTCAGCGTCGTCTTGCCATGATCAATGTGCCCTATCGTCCCCACATTTACATGCGGCTTCTTCCGCTCAAACTTCTTCTTACCCATCTTACTCTCCTTCTCTTCTAATCGTATGAGACAACTACTTACACACTTATATTGAACACACAAGCAGGACAGGCATCGCAGAACATTTTAGGGCAAAAAAAATGGAGCCCACGACCGGGCTCGAACCGGTGAACCTCTTCCTTACCAAGGAAGTGCTCTACCTCCTGAGCTACGTGGGCCTATAAACCAGCTGGAAGATCTACCCCTCCCAGTTCAATTCTTTCGGTTGCCCATGTAGTTCAACGATAATGGCCCGTCCAATCGCCATCATCTCCTACATGTTTCCATTCCCTGGTGGAGAGGGGAGGATTCGAACCTCCGAAGGCGCAAGCCGGCAGATTTACAGTCTGCTCCCTTTGGCCACTCGGGAACCTCTCCATCCATCAGTACACTAACTTCTTTACGCTTTTTAATTGAAATGCAAGTGTTTTTTTGGTGTAGAATCCTAGGAAAATAACGGTTATCCCAAATCTCTATCTTAAACTCTGAAGTCAGAATTGTGGCTAGAAAATCTGCTAGTGTTTAGGAATATCGTAGAGCTGCTTCATCGTTACTTCGCCATATAGCCTTCCGATCTCTTCAAGAAGTTGATTCGTGGCTTCTTCAATATTGTTAAGTTCCCTCTCATCAACCATATCATCTTCCAAGAAGGCAAAGGAATTTAATAACTTTCGAAATTTTTCTACAATCTCCGGTTTAATCTTGCCTTCCCCTAGGCGTTCATTAAGATCAAGAATTGTTTCAATACAGCTTTTTATGCGAATCTGGGCCCGCTTTACATTTTTTTCTTTTTTGTTTTTAAAAAATTGATGCCACATAGTTAAGTAACCCTCAATGCATGGAGTTCATCCATGAAAGGTTCATATGTACGTTTTTTATGAGACAATGTATAGTAGATAACCTCACCTGTAAGATCAAGGGAATCTTTATTAATTATCACATCTACACCTAGTCTAAAAGCCGCCCATTGGTCTCTTGTTTTAAGAGAATTACTTAAAAGACATAGGAAAAACTTTCGTCTTATGCTCATAGGAAGTTTTTGAACATAAAGTAGTAAAGCGTTATGTTCGCGCCTTTCGGTTTTTCCAAGAAACTCATCGAGGATAACAATCTGAAAAAGACCTTCTTTCAGGTAATTGAAACCCTCTTTTCCCGTTTTGGCTACCCTCACATTATAGTCTTGAGAAGAAAACATCTGAGAAAGTTTCTCTATAGACTGGGTATCCGAGGAGCAGATTAGCACTCCTTCCTTATCACTCAGGAATATGTCCTCAACTACTACCTCCTCCCTCTTCCATCGTTCAATCTCTAGTTCGAAACCATCCATCACCTCCTCTTCCCTTGATACCTCAATGACATTTTGACAGGAGGGGCATTTTAATCGAGCCTTTTTCCCAGAGGGAATCTTATCGGAGGGGATCAGAAAACGCCTATCACATTTTTCACAGTGGACTGGGATCCTTTCCGGCTCAGTCGATGGATGGAATACTCTCTCATCCCTTAGTTTAGCGCTTTCTAGTATGAGTTGTTGCCACGGTTTATGGATCGTCACTTTTCCTATCATTTCTGGTTCAGTGGGAGATACAAAAAACTCACCCTGTGGCCAGGAAAGAATTTCGTAGAAGGCATCCTCTCCCTCTTTTTTTAAGGTCTGGGCATGGACAATTTGGCCCTTTGCTATGCATATCGTCCCTTCATTTATTCCACTTATTACCTTGAACTTTAGGTAATCATTTGTAGAGATGCACATAAATTGAATGACTTCGTTTAATTCAACTCCCACAATATTTCCCCTAAACCCACGAACTTGGCCATTCATATTAAGCTCTCCTTCACAGTAGTTTCCAAATCTAATGAGGTAGTATATTTTACAATTTAATTGTATAACATTCCTACAAGTATTGGAAAGGATATTTGGAAAAGGAGCCATACTATGGGCGAATATGTAACTTTAGGCGACACCGCCTTGAAGGTATCAAGGCTAGTTTTTGGAACTTGGGTTACGGGGGGATGGGCCTGGGGAGGTTCAGATGAGAAAGAGGCTCTAGAGGCCATCATCGCCGCTTTCGAGAGGGGCATAAATGTCATAGATACAGCTCCCGTCTACGGGTTTGGCAGATCGGAAGAAATAGTTGGAAAGGCTCTAAAAACCTATGGAAGACGGGAGGAGATCGTTGTTGCCACAAAATGTGGGCTACAATGGAGTGATGGTGGAAAACGGATTTGGAGGGATTCTAAGCCTAAAAGTTTATATGAAGAGGTTGACAAGAGCCTGAATCGCCTGAAAGTTGATTGGATTGATATATACCAAATTCATTGGCCCGATGAAGAAACCCCCTTTGAAGACTCTATGGAAGCGCTTATGAAAATTCGTGATACAGGAAAGATCCGTTTCATAGGTCTTAGCAATTTCGAGCCATCTCAAATAGAGCGGTGTCTTCGAGTAGGACCAGTCCATAGTCTCCAACCGCCATACAATATGTTTGAACGTGAGGCGGAGGAAAAGATTCTTCCCTATTGCATTGAAAAGGGTATACCGACCCTAGTGTATGGTGGATTATGCAGAGGACTTCTTACGGGGAAATTTAAGGGCACAGAAACTTTTCCTAAGGGAGACCTAAGACGTCACGATCCAAAGTTTAAAGCCCCCCTATTTCAAGAGCTTGTCCGCATTGTCGAAGAAATAAGAAGTAGAATAAAGCCAGAGAAAAAATATGGAAAAACAATGGCCCAGTTTGCCCTCCGCTGGACGCTTCAAAGACCAGGAGTTACTACGGTGATAGTCGGGGCAAGAAATCCGGCTCAAGCTATAGAAAACTGCGGAGCCCTTGGATGGACTATAGACTCTGATGATATGGCCACGATGGAAGAGATCTTACTTAAATGTCCTTAAATATCAAGTAACCTGAATTCCTTCTCTTTCATTTACAAAGCATGTTCTCTTTGTTATAGGAATAGTGTATAAGCTCTAGGAAAGAATGGAATAAATTTATGAGTCGATGCAAAAAGGGCTGTAATAGTCAAAATCGACCCCATGGAGCAGGCCATACATACCAGGATCACTACTTTCAACTGGCCAAGAAAGAGGGGTATCTAAGCCGTGCAGTTTACAAACTCATGGAGATTCAAAGGTCCTATCGGATCCTTTCTCGGGGAATGAAGGTGCTTGATCTGGGAGCTGCACCAGGTTCATGGCTTCAGTTTACGTCAAAGATTGTTGGAGAAAGGGGATACGTTGTCGGGATTGACATTAAACCCATTGAACATAACTTTCCTCCCCACGTCTCCACCATCCAGGGAGACATGACGAATCAGGAGTTTGTTAAAAGTATTGTAAAGCAGTTTGGAGTATTCGATGTTGTAATGAGTGATATGGCTCCAGACACTATAGGAAATAAACACGCCGACTCAGCAAGATCTGCCTATCTTGTTGAACAGGCCTTTGAACTAGCCAAAAGGGTGCTCAAACCGGGGGGACATTTTATAGCAAAAATCTTTCAAGGAGAGGATACCCCTCTATTGGTTAAGGCTATTAGAGAGCATTTTCGAAAGGTAAAAATAGTAAAACCTCTTGCGTCTAGAAAAGAGAGCAAAGAAGTATACATTCTCGCGATGGATAGAACAACTCAATCCGATAACGTAGACGAGAATTAAAACGTTAGGAGGCAAAGGATCATGGCTGGTCATTCCAAATGGGCCAATATCAAACACAGAAAGGCCGCTCAGGATGCGAGGCGGGGCAAGATATTTACCAAGCTGATCAGAGAAATAATGGTGGCGGCAAGACTAGGGGGAGGCTCTCCCGACGCTAACCCAAGACTTCGAGCAGCCATCTCAGCGGCTCGGGCAGAGAATATGCCTAAGGACACTATCGAAAGAGCCATCAAGAAAGGCACAGGAGAGATAGAGGGAGAGACCTACGAAGAGATCACCTGTGAAGGCTATGCCGCAGGTGGTGTAGCCGTATTGGTCGAGGCAATGACCGATAATAGAAATAGAACCATCAGTGAACTCAGAAACATCTTTACTAGAAACGGTGGAAATCTCGGAGAGGCAGGTTGTGTTGCCTGGATGTTTGAGAAAAAGGGGCTTATTGTCTTCCCCAAGGATAAATACTCTGAAGACGAAATTATGGAAGTGGCTCTAGAGGTAGGTGCGGACGACGTTAAGGATCAGGGAGATCAAATAGAGGTTACAACATCAGTTGCCGATTTTACCACTGTCAAGCAGGCATTTGATGAACGTTCAATGGAATATAGCCTCGCTCAAATTACTATGATCCCTCAGACTACCGTCAGGATCGAAGATCCTAAACAGGCTCAACAGGTCATACGTCTAATGGAGATGCTTGAAGACCACGACGACGTCCAGCACGCCTATGCCAATTTTGACATCCCCGACGAACTTCTCAAGTCCCTGGTGTGATGATGATCTCCGATAGTGTTTTGGGTATAGATCCTGGCTCCTTTTACACGGGATATGGCATTGTGAGGCTAGAACATCAGCGCTTTGTAGCTATAGACTATGGAACAATAAGACTAGCCAAAAACATCCCCCTTCCTGACCGCCTAGGGTTTATTTACCGCGAATTGGAGGCTCTTATTTCTCGAACAAAACCAGCGGGGGTTGCAGTGGAGGATGTTTTCCTCGCCCGTAATGCCAAGAGCGCTCTCCAACTTGGTCAAGCGCGGGGAGTTGCCATCCTTGCAGCGGTCAACTCTGGTATTCCTGTCTTTTCCTATTCAGCATTGGAGGTAAAACAGGCTGTAGTCGGGTATGGTAGAGCTACCAAAGAGCAGGTAAATGCCATGGTAAGAAGACTTCTTTCAATAAGAGAGCTCGTGGATTCCCATGCCTCCGATGCTATGGCTCTTGCCATTTGTCACATTAATTCACTTCGATTCAAAAGATTTGAAGTTCAGCCATGATAGCCTATCTTAAAGGAATTCTCGCAAATAAAGCGCCTTCTTCCATAATAGTTGATGTAAATGGTGTTGGCTATGACTTGGCAATATCACTTAACACCTTTTATAGCCTACCAGATCCCGGCAAAGAGATTCTCGTTTATACCTATACCCACCTTAGAGAAGATATGCTTCAACTTTACGGCTTTAAAACGATGGAAGAGAAAAGGGCCTTCATTGATCTCATTTCCATAAGCGGTATAGGGCCTAGGCTTGCTATTGCGATCCTATCAGGTATTGTTCCTAGTGAACTTGCTCAAGCCGTATATGAACATAATGTCAAGAGGTTACAAAAGATACCTGGTGTAGGAAAAAGGACGGCAGAGCGTATTATTTTGGAAATGAAACATAAAATGAAAATCCCAGAAACGAGATTTGAAAGCGAAATAGGAGATCTTACCGAAGAATCGCCCTATACTATCGCCCTTACCGCCCTTACACACCTTGGTTATTCTTTGAATGAGGCGGAAAGGGCTCTTGCTGTTGCTAAAAAGCTCATTGGCGAGAAGGTATCCGTCGAAGAGCTACTAAAGGCATCCCTCAGAGTAATGGCAGGAGTATAAAAGTATGGTCGATCGACTCATTACTCCGAATCCTCGAGAGGAAGATCTAGTTGTAGAACAGAATCTTCGTCCTAGAAGATTGAGGGATTACATTGGACAGGAAGAGGTAAAGGAATCTCTGAGAGTCTTTATAGAAGCGGCTCTTCAGCGAGGTGAGGCCCTCGACCATGTTCTACTCCACGGCTACCCTGGCCTCGGAAAAACCTCTCTCGCGGTTATTATAAGCCACGAACTAGGTGTAAATCTCAAAACCACCTCTGGACCCGTAATAGAAAGACCGGGTGATCTAGCCGCTATACTTACCAATCTTGAACCAAGGGATGTGCTTTTTATCGATGAAATCCACCGTCTGAATCCAACCGTTGAAGAGATTCTTTATCCTGCTATGGAGGATTTTCAGCTGGATATAATGATAGGTCAGGGCCCTTCTGCTCGATCAATAAAAATCGATCTTCCACCCTTTACTCTTGTTGGGGCAACGACTCGGGCAGGGCTCTTATCCCCACCTCTTCGCGACCGTTTTGGAGTGATGCTTAGGCTTGACTTTTATAAGCCTGAAGAACTCAAGCAGATAGTGATGCGTTCGGCTAGTATCTTGGGTATCGCCATCGAGGAGGCAGGAGCAATGGAAATTGCCAAGCGCTCAAGAGGAACGCCTCGCATAGCAAATAGAATTCTTAGACGAGTTCGAGATTTTGCCCAGGTCCGGGCAGATGGCGTCATTACCGAAGAGGTTGCAAAAAGGGCTCTCATCCTGCTGGATGTTGATGAAAAAGGTTTTGACACCATGGATCGGCGCATACTTCAGCTAATCATTGAGCACTACGATGGTGGGCCAGTAGGTATAGATACCCTTGCAGCAGCTCTTTCTGAAGAGAAGGGAACAATAGAGGACGTTTACGAACCCTATCTTATCCAACAGGGATATATCAGAAAGACCCCCCGAGGTCGTATGGCTACCAGAAAGGCCTATGAGCACTTCGGAAAGCAAAAGACCCTTGGGAAACAGCTAACCATATTCTAAAATGGCATCCTGTTGACTTCCTTTAAAGTAGCTGGTAGAAATCCAAGCGTTCTGAGGGCGATTAGCTCAGTGGATAGAGCGTTGGTCTCCGGAACCAAAGGTCCCGGGTTCGATCCCCGGATCGCCCTCCAACCCACCTAAAAGTGTTCTCCATGAGAAACGAAACAAACCAGGCTCAAGGAGAAATCTTTGTTAGCCACCCAAGAGAATCCTTATGTAGTCATATTCGCTCCCCCGCTCCTGAAAGAGGATATGCCTTCTGGTGAACTCATCGCGGTGATCCCAACTATCGTATCTTAAGCGCAGGTCATCGTAGGAGGTGGCAGAGATGATGAAGGCATCAAGCGAAATGCCGGAGTGTTTGCTCCGCTTCTCGATCTCCTCGGCCAGCGCCGGTAACCGCTCCCACAAACGCGCCTTCTCATCGTGAATGTAAGCTCTAGCATGGAGCATGCCGTGCGGCTCGATAAAAATGATGCGCTGAGCGTTTGTTTGGGTGTCCAATATCCATAGGATAAAATCGGGATAAAAGCCGCGTCCTTCAAAAAAGCCGATGCCTCGCCCCCGACTCAGGTTGCGCAGAAGGAAGATTTCTTTTCCACGTAGCGACCTGTTTTTCTCAGATTGATAGTAAGCGCGTAAATCGCTGACAAACTTCTTCTCGCTTGGGTTCAAGCTCGGCGGAGACGTACGGATGCCGCTTTTTTCAATAAGCAGGGGAAGATAAATATGGCGGTCAAAATGCAGTCGAGGTAGTTCGGAGGTTTCACGACGGTAGAGAGTAAAGAGCTTTCTGCTAAGACTCTCTATATCCTGTATCAATTTGCTCTCAGAGCGAGAAATGCGGAGGATGTATGAGGATAGTTGTCGCTTATATGTTTTGTTAAAATTAATGTTAGGGTCTTCCAGAGTCAGTTCCTGATACTCCATTATTCGCGCTTCCCACTCCTCATGCTTTTTCTGCGCGTATCGGCACAGAAGTTCGGTGACGGCTTGTTGGAGTCGCTCACGATCGGCGAAAGATTTGGGACGCAGTACGGTTTCCTCCGCCACAACAGTGCAAGGAACCTGCTCGATGATCTGGGGTAGCACTTCTGGGCGGATCACCAGATTGTTCCACCCCTTGCGTTCCTTGTAGGCTACTAAATCAAGGTAGACTTGTTGCCAGTCTATCCACTTCAGACTTTCCGCCGGAATTTTTTGCGGCTGACCGGCGCGCACATCGGTGACACGCAGACCCTGACAAGTACTTTTTACTATCTGGATGCGCGTGGAAAGGTCCACCTGCACGGATACATTAGGATCTGGCTTGAGGAGGTTCGCCTCGCAAGTGAAGTCGCGTCCATTAGGCAGACGTGGCACAACCAACCCACGTTTGAGAAAAGCCTTGTTCACTAATACAGGCAAAATAATCTCATAAGGCAGCTCTACTTCTACGCCCTCGCGCTCCAGATACTCACGGAAGCGCGCCATGTAGTTGGCACGCACAGCAAAGATATTAAGCGTCTCTAATAGGTGAATGTATTGCGGGTGTTTCCCCTCCAACGCCGCACTCCGCTTAAGGTTTAATCCTTTGCCTTTAAG
>JAOACS010000023.1 GCA_026417655.1 Syntrophobacterales bacterium | reverse complement strand
AGATAAATAAAGGATCGGTGGCAATAGCGAGGGGGAAACACCCGTTCCCATCCCGAACACGGAAGTTAAGCCCCTCAGCGCCCATGATACTGCGAGGGTAACCTCGTGGGAAAGTAGGTCGCCGCCGATCCTTTCTTTATTTGTTAATCTTCCTACACCCCTGTTATCCCCCTCCTTTCTTTGGTATCTTTGTTAGGAACTTTATTAGTGCGAAAAAGGACCGCTGTAAATTTATTCAAATCTTCCTTTGTTCCCTAAAAGGCCCCACCTTTGACCGTTCTCTTATTCTAATTCCCGATAACTTAATAATTTTTCCCCAAGCTTTTAATAACCGAGGGTCACAGTAGGGAATTTAGAGACCTTGGCAAAGCAAAAATCCTACGAGATACTCTCACTAAGATTTTACCTTTGCTAAAAAGAGCCTTCGCAGCCATGTGTTCTACTTAGTTATGATTGATCCCCTTTGGTAATTATCCTAATGTCTTAGGCCTGTAAAACCTAAATTGCAAAATGGATGGGCTATGCTAGTTTAAGACTCAAATTGTTTAAAGCTTCAGTCCACAGGTTATTCACCTCCTGAGATGCTATAGCTACCCTTATGAACCTATCCGATAGCCCTTTAAAGTTATCACAATTCCTTATGAGGATTTTATTTTCGCTGAGAAGTTTGTTTTGGACTTCGTAAGCGGTAAGGGGGAAATTATCTTCAAAACGAAGAAGAATATAATTTGCCACGCTCGGTAAGAAGTCAAGCGATGAATTGTTCTTAAGGATGCCAAAGATTCGGTCTCTTTCCTCTTTGAAAAACCTAATGGTCTTCTCTATAAAGGATTTTTGAGAAAGGCAATAAACCCCGGCCTCCTGAGCAAGAACATTGACTGACCACGGGGGAATAAAGGATTTTAACCTCTTAGTAAGAAGTGGATGGGCTATAAGATAGCCTAACCTAAGGCCAGGAAGAGCATAAAATTTAGTTAACGATCTAATAATGGCAATATTTTTCGAAGATTTTACTAGTTGTAAAAGGGAATATTCTTCGCAAAAATCGATGAATACTTCGTCTATTACCCATATTATGTTAGATTTTCCAAGATTTTCTCCTACAAACTCTCGTACTTCTGAGGAGAGGGGAACTCCAGAAGGACTTCCTGGGTTGGTTAAAAAAACCGCCTCAGGACTACCCGATTGGATCAATGCTTCAAGCTGATAAACCGTTGGTTGAAAGCCATTTTCCCAGGAGGTCACTAGGGTTCTCAGTATTACTCCCTTGTTTTCTAAGGCACGGATATATTCGCTAAAGGTTGGGACAACAATGGCTGCTCTTTCTAAAGCGAGAGCATAGGGGATCCAATATAAAATCTCCGTTGATCCATTACCTACAACTATGTAGTCCTCAGGAAGATTGTAAAATGTAGATATTGCCTCTATAAGCCCTTTATTTCTAATGTCTGGATAGTGCCTAATTTTTTCGAAACTTTCACAAATCAGCTCCCGTAATCCCTCAGGAGGACCCAAGGGGTTTATGCTCGCACTAAGATCTATGATTTCTTCCGGCTTGCACTGGAGAATATTCGATATTTCGTAAATATTTCCACCGTGATTCCAATTTGTCATCCGTAAGCTCCTCCTATTTTATATCGCTCTGAGGCCTATCGCTAAAAGAAGTCCTGCAAGGGAGGTTAGATAGAGTATCCCGACAGCCAACCTATAAGAAGCATTAGAGATTTCCCGGACGCTATCGCCTATTGTTGGTTTTTCCACCGTTTTTCCAAAGTAGGAAGCCACCCCTCCAAGTTTTACACCAATTACCCCGGCCATAGCAGATTGAGGAATACCAGCGTTGGGGCTAGAAAGAAGATGTCCATCTCGGCGCATGATAAAAAGACCCCGTCTCCAGTCAACATCATAACGAAACCTCTGAAGAATCCACGCAGAAAATATAATGAGGGCTCCAGAAAGTCTTGCAGGAATGAAGTTCATTATGTCATCGACTCGAGCAGCAATTTTACCAAAGTATAGATAGCGCTCATTACGATAACCTACCATAGAATCTAGAGTGTTTACCGTCTTATAGAGCAGTCCTAATAGTGGTCCTCCTAAACCAAGATAAAATAAGGGAGCAATAATACCGTCGGAGATATTCTCCGAAAGAGTTTCTATAGTAGCCTTCAGTATGCCTTCTCGATCAAGCTTTTCTGTGTCTCTACTAACAAGCCATGAAAGCTTTTTTCTGGCTTCTTCAATACTACTTTGCTCTAATACCTTTATGACCCCAGCTGTCTCCGTATGTAAGCTTTTCGTCGCAATCAATGTGAAGGCAAGCCATATATTAAAGAAATCACTTAAGGGACGGGGGAGTATGTGGATCACCAATCCATAGACTCCCAAAGTGATAAGAATTGTCAAACCAACAAGAAATCCTCCTTTGGTAACTAATTTCCAGTGCTTAGAGGAGGATAGGCTATTTAGGGGATACAGCCTTCTTTCAATAAAGCTTATAAGGTTCCCAATCCATCTTACCGGATGAGGCATCCAAGGGGGATCTCCTATAATGAGGTCGAGGAGGTAGGCTACCAGAAGATGCCATGGATGAAATTCTACACCCATTCTTAAACTTTTCCTTACAATCCAATTATTTTATAGATAAGCTCTATGTTTACGTGGGTTCTAAAGTGTTCTGCCAGGAGATCATATTGATGCTCTTTCCATTTGAAGAACTCTATTTCTTGACTTCTTCCAAGGGGCTTTCTTCTCTCCATTGCGATGTTTCTTATGAACCATTTTCGGAAGATATCATTGTCGAAAATACCATGAATATAGGTACCCCAGCATTTACCCACGTCACCTGTAAGGCCGTCGGTCTGTGATTCACTGACGTAAGAAGTGCCTATGCGCCTTAGGTTGAAGAGAGGCTCTACATCGCCCTTGGTAGGAAAACTTCGTCCCATGTGGATCTCATAACCCTTAAGGGGCTGTTCTAAGTTGGGATAGTTTTTCCATAAAGGATGATTTGGATTAGGGAAGGCCTCTACTTGATAAGTGATCTTATCTTTAAACATCTCCGTGACCATAGGTATCAATCCTAGGCCTTCAATCTCTCGGAGGTTACTTTCAAGACCCTCTTTGTCTCGAACGAGCTTTCCCAACATTTGGTAGCCACCGCAAATCCCTACGAGGGTTCTTCCCCTTTTGGCAAAGGCTTTTAGAGCATCGACCATTCCGCTCTCATGCAATGTGGCAAGGTCGGAAAGGGTATTTTTACTTCCAGGTATTATTATTGCGTCGAAAGAAAAGACATCTTCAGGACTGTTAAAATACTTGAGGCGAACCCCATTTTCCCTTTCTAGGATATCGAAATCCGTATAGTTAGAGATATAAGGTAGTCTTACAACACCGATTAAAACCTCTTCGGGTTGATAGTCCTCCTCCCTTGAAAGGGTTTTTCTGGTAAGGGCTACACTATCTTCTTCGTGGATGTGAATGTGATTAAAGTGCGGAACTACACCTAGGACTGGCTTATGGGATAGCCTTTCAAGGATTTCGACTCCCTCTTTGAAAAGATCTATGTCACCTCTAAATTTATTAACCATCAGTCCAGCAATGAGTTCCCGTTCTTCGGGTTCCATAAGATATAAAGAGCCTATGAGGGAAGCAAAAATACCTCCTCTATCAATATCGCCAATCAGAATGCAGGGAGCCTTGACCATCTTGGCCATAGCAAGGTTGACTATATCGTGCTCTTTTAGATTTAGTTCCACAGCGCTTCCCGCCCCCTCCATCACGATTACGTCATAGGCTTTGGCGAGTCGTTCGTAGGCTTCTTTAACAACTTCAGTAAGATTTTTCTTATAGCGGTAATAATCTCTAGCTATCATGTTGCCTATAGGACGACCAAGGACTATTACTTGGGATCCAACCTGGGATGTTGGTTTAAGAAGGATAGGATTCATATCAACATGAGGCTCCACACCTGCAGCCTCTGCCTGTACAACTTGAGCCCTCCCCATTTCTCCACCTTCGGCTGTAACGAAGGAGTTGAGAGCCATATTTTGAGCTTTGAAGGGAGCAACCCTATAACCATCCTGTTTTAATACCCTACAAAGAGCGGCAGCCAGAAGGCTTTTTCCAACATCGGATCCGGTTCCAAGAAACATTATAGATTTTGCTCGAGGCATAACTTCCTCCGGGAGAGAAAATCGATGAAATATCTTGGCACTTCAGGATTGCTTCCCCAGTGTTGGTGAACATAGCTTGCTAATAGACTACCCCCCATAAGATACCCCTCGTTGCGATAATCTTCCGATTTTCTGCGAGATAGTTTATAGACGAGAAGCATATTGGGGTTGTTCTCTATATTGCAAATCTCTGAATAATGAAACTCATGTCCTTTAACTACAGTGCCAGTAGGGCCTAGCATGCATTCCTTCAGAAGTTCTACCTCAACATAACCAAGGGCTTTACGCCTTTTGAGCATTCTAGTTCCAAAGGGAAGAATTCCGGCCATTGGCCATCTCTTCCCCTCCCAATCTTCTATAAAGCGAGAAAGCGTCATGAGACCTCCACACTCCGCATAAATTGGCACTTTGCGTTGAAAGGAGTTCAGGAGATCCCTAAAGAAGGCCCTATTTTCCGTAAGCCTTTCAAGGTGTAGTTCAGGATATCCTCCCCAAAGGACAATTGCGTCCACTTGGGACGGTATGGACTGATCCTCAAGGGGAGAAAAAAATTGGAGCTCAGCACCGAACGCTCGAAGAAAATCAAGGTTGTCTTCGTAAAAGAAGCAAAAGGCTGCATCCCTTGAAACGGCGATGCGTATATCGGTTCTCTTAGGCCTATGTTCTAGTTCGTAATAAAATGGCGGTTCCAGGGGTTTTGCACTGAAGACAGTCTCTGAAAGGAGTCTTTCGATGTTTATATACCTTACAATGGCTTCTTTGGCTTTCTTTATCCATCTTTCATCAATCGGACTTTCTTGAGCTGTTACCAAACCAAGGTGACGCTCTGGAAGTTTCAGATCCTCATCGGATGGGATCCATCCAAGCACTGGAATGTGAGGAAGAGCTGTGGATAAAGCCTCATTTAGGTATCTAAAATGCCCTTCTCCAGCTACTCTATTCAAGATTACCCCAGCCCATCGGATATCGGGATCGAAGTTAATAAAACCATGGACAATAGCGGCTACACTTCTTGCCATACTTCGGCAATCCACAACCAGCACAACAGGTAATCCTAACAGCTTGGCCATCTGAGCTGTGCTTCCAGCCTCGCTTTTCCCATCGAAACCGTCGTAAAATCCCATCACTCCTTCCACAATCGCCACATCAACATCTCTAGAGGCCCATGAGAAGAGGGAACGATTATAGCCTTCAGAAAGCATCCACCCATCAAGATTTCTAGAGATTTTACCCGTTATTCGAGAATGAAGACCGGGATCAATAAAATCGGGTCCAACCTTAAATGGTTGAACCCTAAGACCCTTTGAGCTAAAAAATGCCATAAGGGCAAGTGATAAGGTGGTTTTTCCACAGCCACTATGAGTCCCGGCTATGACGAAGGCGTTCATATTCTTTTCTCTCACTTCCGGCCTTTTTTGTTTTATTCAAAGGGAGAATTTACTTGAGAAAGGGCTTTATTACAAGCTTTTATGGAGGTAGAGATCGGGACAAATGTTAGTTTGGTTTGAAGGAAATAGGATTGAAAACTGGCAGGTTGAAGTCTATAGTTCAAAACCCTTTGGCCGTAGAGTTAAGCGCATGGTAAAGGCTCCTAAACACATTTTTGAAGTGATAGTGCCACCCCAATGGAAGAAGGTGTGTAAAGAGGAAATAGAAGCCCTTGGCTATCAAGTCTTGAATAATCAATCAGATGCGAGCCCTCTAAAGGATCCCCTGTCAAATGGAATTTTGGTAGAGGGACGCATATGGGATGGTTACAAACTCTGTCTCTGGCTAAGGACGGCAAGTAGGGTAATTGTTCATATCGCTCGGTTTGGCGCGCGCTCCATCGAGGCTTTTCGAAAAAAGATGGGATCCATTCCCTGGGAAGTGTGGCTAAATCCAACTTTGCCCCTAAGGCTATACTGTAACCTAGACCGTTCAGCCCTAAGGCATGAAGGATTGGTGTGTAAAGAGACTGTAGAGGCTCTTTGTAGGAGATTCAATGAACAAGGGCTTAAACTTTTTCCGAAGTTTGTAAAGGACAATGAGGGAGATTCTAAGTGTCGTCTCTGGATCAATGTCTCCCAAGATCTTTGTATTGTTAAGATCGACTTAACAGGAGCCCATCTCCATGAACGTGAATACAGGCTAGAACCGGGAGAGGCACCCCTTAGAGAAACCCTTGCTGCGGCAATGCTTAAGTTGCTCCGATGGGATAGATTAAAGACCCCCCTTATTGATGCCATGACCGGATCAGGGACCATTGCGATTGAGGCTGGGCTTATGGCTCGTAATAGGGCTCCTGGTATCAAAAGATCTTTTTTATTTGAAAGGCTTCCTTTTTTCAATGAGGCGGCTTGGCGTTATGAAAAAAGGCTTGCAGAAGATTCTATCGAGAATCCCTCTCAACCTATTTTTGCTATAGATGAAGATATTGAGCAACTTGAGCGTGCTAAACGAAATGCTACCAGAGCCGGTGTGATGGAGGACATTCGGTGGATACAGGGAGATTTCTTTTCATTTACACCGAAGCGTCTGGGTATTCCTGTAGCTGGCAAATTACTAATAAATCCTCCCTATGGTAAAAGACTTTCCGTGCCGGTCAGGAGTTTCTACAATAGATTGAAAGAGCATCTTCGTAACTACTGGCATGATTGGACTGTAGGGCTTCTAGTACCTAATAGGGATTTACTTCCCCTTTTTAGTGACTTCAAACCTGCTGTCCTTCGACTTCCCCATGGTGGGCTGTGGGTTAATTTTGTTATGTTTGGAAAGGATTTGTAGTTAAGAAGATACGAACCAAGAAGACTAGAAAGTAATTTTCCCTTGGGTTTATATGTGTTATAATTTATTTTGGTTTAAACTCGCCGCAAGTTAAAGGTAGAACCACATCAGGGGGTCATCTTAAGTAGTGTGGGGTATATTTAGGCTCCTTCTTTATATCAACGCATTTTCTCATACCCTATCTATAACCCTAACTCAGCTTAGCTTTTTCCTAACTTTTCCCTATATAGCGATCTATGGAGGTATTAAGTCTAACGTTTGGAGAAAGACACCTTTATTAGGTTGGTTCGGGCTATGGATTGGGTGGATTGTGGTTGGAAGCCTATTTATTCCCGACCATAGTAAGATCTTAAAACAGGTTCTAAGCTGGTGGCATGGGCTGTTTTTTTTCTTCGCATACCTTGCGGTAAGGCTCGGAGAGGATCCGAAGAAACTGTGTCTCCTTGCGATTGTTTCCTCCTCTCTTCATGCTTTGTATGGTGTTTTCCAGTTTGTCACTAGTGACGGAGTGCGAGCGGTAGGAGGGTTTAGCAATTCTTTAACTTATGCTAATAGCTTAGCTCTGACGGCCATTGGTATTATCTCCTGGCTGGTGTTTTCATATAACCTATCGAGAAGGAAGCGAGTATTCCTAATATTTTCTTTGGTGGTCATCTTTTCTGGTATCTTAGTAAGTCTCAGTAGGACTGCTGTATATGGGCTATTTCTGGTGGGAAGCCTTTTAGTGGTTTCAAGGCACGGCTGGAAAGGTGTTTTAGCTCTAGCCATGTTTTGTATTTTGTTCTTTGTCACCACCTTCCATAATCCCAGATTTGAACGACTCTACAATCGTGGATATACTGTGGTAATAAGTGATTCGACACGTTCGGTGTTATGGAGTAGTGCTATCAAAATAATAAGAGACTACCCGGTGTTTGGAATAGGCGTTCATGTTTTCCCTAAACTCGTGGATACCTACGCAGGGGGACATTCTCTTGACGCAAAGGGACATGCCCATAACGCTTACCTCCAAGGGGCCCTTAATTATGGCCTTCCCGGTCTTTTCCTTCTTCTTTGTGGATATGCTTTACTAGGTTTTAGGTTAATTCAGGGGTTTCGAAGAACCTACGATAGATGGGCGGTCGTGGGGCTGGCGATCCTTATTATGTATATGCTTGAGGGGGTTACGGAAGACAATTTTGGAGATGCGGAAGTGACAATGTATTTTTGGTTTCTCCAGGGAATGGTATTAGGACAATTAACCCTTCGGGAAAATGAACAAGGTTTCCTTAAGTAAGCATCTTAGGTTCTGTTGGTCGGTTGCTACTCTTAGGATTCGACTTAACTGGGAGGATTACAGTCCGCAGGAGCAAGCTCTTATTCAAGGATCTGAAACAATTTATTATCCTTCTCGCCTTTACGAGCAGTTCTTCAAAGCTATCGGAAAGAGAGTTTTTCCTAAGAACTATTGTGAGTTTATAGGCAATAAGATTCGCCAAACCCTTCTTTTTGAATGGCTCTCTATTCCCCATCCTAGGACGGGCATTTATTATGGTAGAGATAGGGTTTCAAAAATTCTAAAAGATTTTGACTATCCCTTTATTGCCAAGGATCCTATTGGGAGTTCTCAGGGAAGGGGAGTCTTTCTTATCTCTTCAAGGTCAGACCTTGAAGGATATGTTGCAGCTTACAATCCTTCCTATGTTCAGGAGTATATCCCGGTAGATAGGGACCTTAGAGTGGTGATTTTCGCTTCTCAAGTTGTTCATGCCTACTGGCGCATCGGAAGAGTTGGGGAGTTTCGCCATAATGTATCCAGAGGAGCTTCAATCTCCTTTGAGGATATACCGTCGGAGGCGCTACGATTTGCCGAATATGTAGCGAAACGCTGTGGTTTTGAAGACGTAGGGCTTGATATTATCTTTTTTAGAGGCCGTTTTTACGTAATCGAAGCCAATATGGTTTACGGCAGGGAAGGTTTTAGATGTTGTGGAAAGCGCTTTGAGAATGTGATTATGCTTGCTGAGAAAGAGGGTAGATTGTAATCTTTTTTTAACCTCTTAAGGCTCTGCTTGACAATAGCTTTTGAAACTATAGAATGACTAAATAAAGTTTTACGACGTTAAAAAACAAGGCGTTGGGAGGAAAAGATACCGATAGAGAGGAGAGTTGATTATGGCAACGGTTGCCGAAAAGATCAAAGAACTTCGCGAGCGGGAAGCAAAGATCAAAGAAATGGGTGGTCCTAAGGCTGTGGAACAACAGCACGAGCGTGGGAAACTAACGGCTCGAGAGCGATTAGAGTATTTCTTTGACCCCGGAACTTTTAGAGAAATTGACGCCTTTGTTAAGCATAGGGGCACACTTTTCGGTCTCGATAAAATGGATATACCCGCCGATGGCGTTATTACCGGTTATGGAAAGGTTAATGGAAGAGAGGTTTTCGCCTTTTCTCAGGATTTTACCGCTCGAGCTGGTACTCTTGGGGAGATGCATGCAAAGAAGATATGTAAAGTTATGGATCTTGCACTAAAGGCTGGAAAACCCATTGTTGGCTTTAACGACTCTGGTGGAGCAAGAATCCAGGAGGGCGTAGATGCCCTCTCGGGTTACGGCCAGATATTCTACCGAAATGCGATAGCCTCGGGGGTAATTCCTCAGATTTCAGCCATAATGGGTCCCTGTGCAGGTGGAGCTGTTTATTCTCCAGCCATGACTGACTTTGTCTTTATGGTTAAGAATACGAGCTATATGTTCATAACGGGTCCGGATGTTATCAAGGCAGTCCTTGGGGAAGTTATTACTCAAGAAGAACTTGGTGGAGCCCTCGCCCATGCCACCAAAAGTGGCGTAGCCCATTTTGCCTGCGAAAATGAATATGAGGCAATAGATAAGATAAAGGAACTTTTGAGCTATCTCCCCGATAACAACATGGAAGATCCTCCTTATGTCCCAACCCAGGACAGTCCCAATCGAACAAGTCCTCTTCTCGATACCATCATACCTGACAATCCCATGGGTGCCTATGACATGAAGGATGTAATAAGGGAGATTGTGGATGAAGGGAAGTTTTTTGAAGTTCATGAACTCTACGCTCAGAATATCATTGTTGGCTTTGCAAGACTTGGTGGCCACAGCATAGGAATAATCGCCAATCAACCGAAGGTTCTTGCGGGCTGTCTTGATATAGACTCCTCCGACAAGGCCACTCGTTTTATACGATTGTGTGATGCCTTTAATGTTCCCCTGTTAACTATAGCCGATGTTCCAGGATATCTTCCAGGAAAACAACAGGAGTGGGGTGGTATTATTCGCCATGGTGCAAAACTTCTATGGTGCTATTCCGAAGCTACAGTGCCGAAGATGACCTTGATAGTTCGTAAGGATTACGGAGGTTCCTACCTTGCCATGTGCTCTAGAGATCTTGGAGCCGACATAGTTCTCGCCTGGCCAACGGCAGAGATTGCGGTTATGGGTGCAGAAGGTGCAGCTAATATTATCTTCAGAAAGGAGATTCAGGAGGCTTCTGACCCAGAGGCAAAGCGAAAGGAGAAGATCGAGGAGTATAGAAACCTTCTCTATAATCCCTATATTGCCGCATCGAGAGGCTACATTGACGCTGTTATTGTCCCGAGCGAGACGAGGCCCTGGCTTATCGATTCGCTTAATTTATTGAAAACAAAGAGAACAGCTCTACCGCCAAAGAAACACGGTAATATTCCTGTATAGAACCGACCGAAATGGGGGGATCATTTTATGTCCCCCCTTTATTTCTGGGTATCTGTTCAGTCTAAAGAGCCTTTTCTTCGTGTTTGAATTATATGGTTATAGACTTTACCCTTTGCTATACCTGTTATGGCTGATATCTTTTTTGCAAGTTCCTGGGTGGATATCCTAGGATTTTCCTCCGTAAACTGAGTTATTAAATCATCTAGTTGCTCCAGGGGATCCAGATTTCCTGAGGTAGAACCCCTTGCTCCTTCTACAACGACCGTTATTTCACCTTTAATCCCTTCCTCTCGGTTCTTGAAGATTTCAATTACCTCAGATGCCGTTCCTCGAACCACCTCTTCAAAAGCCTTTGTTAATTCTCTTGCAACGCAAAGCATGGGATCTTGCCAACTTAGAATAATCTCTTCAAGAGTTTCAACGAGTCGGTGGGGGGATTCGAAAAGAATTCGCGTAAAGGGAAGGTCTCTATAGCGTTCAAAAAAGGTTTTACGAGCATTACCGCGGGATGGAGGAAAACCGAGAAAAGCGAAGGGGACTAGGGGTAGGCCAGATAAAAGAAGAGCGGTAAGCACAGCAGATGGGCCGGGAATCACAGTAAGCTCCAAGTTTTCCTTAATAATCCGGCGGATTATTCTGAAACCAGGATCTGAGAGCCCAGGAGTTCCAGCGTCGGTTACAATAGCTACCTTTTCACCTCGCTTTATTCGGGCAATTATTTCTTCCTCCTTTGCCAAATTGCTGTGTTCATGGTAGCTTATTAAGGGCTTGTGGATATTATAATAGGATGTCAATTTCCTGGTTCTCCTGGTGTCTTCGGCCACAATAAGGTCTACTTCCGATAAAACCTCAAGAGCCCTTAGCGTGATATCCTTAAGGTTTCCAATAGGAGTGGATACGATAAAAAGTGTGCCCCTCTTTGGACCTTCCACTAGGTTTCCCCATTTAGGTAATAATGGCGCCCTTTATCCACTTTAGTTCTGGATCTTCCTCATGCCACACTACGGTTACAACATCAAATCTTACCGAGACCTTGTTAAGGAGGCCTTTACTTTTAAGATATGACGTTGCAACTTTAACAATTCTTGAAAGCTTCCTTTTAGTAATCGATTCTAAAGGATGCACCATGAAGCCTTCAGAGGATGAACGAACTTCCACAAAGACTATGTATTTCCCATCTCTGGCGATAATATCGACTTCTCCCAAGGAATTAGAAAAGTTTCTTTCTACTATTTCTAGCCCCCTGGCTCTAAGAAAGGTCTCTACTACATCTTCAGCTTTTTGCCCTTTCCTCCTTCGATCGTTCATGGTTGTGGTTTCAAAAAAGAGTTCTAAATGGGCTTAGCTTTCATATTCGCTAAGTCTTTAATAGCGCCGGCTATCTTGCTAAGTTCCCCCAGTCGCTCCTTTGCTCTCTCCAAATAGGGAAGGGCTTCGGGATTTTTGTGATTGGCGAGCGCCTGGGCTACCCAGTTCACTACGTAGGGATTTTCATGCTCCGTAAGTCTTATGAGTATTTCAAAGCTTTCTGGTGTGGGGATCTTTCCTAACACCATAATTATACCGACCTTCAATTCGTCAAAGGCTCTATGATCATCGATTATCTCTCTAATGATAGTAACCGACCTTTCACCGAAGGATTCTAGAGACGTAAGGCACATCTGGGCGAAAAAGGGATAACGAAACATGGATAATTCTGCAAGCAATCTGAGGGCATCGTCTGTTCCAAGGGACTCAATAATCTCTGGAACAAAAAGGGTCGCCCAAGAAAAATAGTATGTAAGGGGGAGGATAGCCCAGATAGCATCGGATCCCCAGAGTTTTAGGCTCTCAATTGGGGTCTCAAGAGCCTTTCTCCTTACCTCATATCCTTCCCGATCTCTTTGGGGAAATTTCTTTAGGTTGTTTGCGACCTTGAGTTCTTCAACCAATTCTTTTATCTTGGGGTTTGGCTTTGGGGGGTATTTGTCCCTGTAGTGTCTAGCTCTCTGGGCGATCCAAAATTTTTCAAGCCATGTAGAGGGAGAATAGAAATGAACGAGGTGACCCTCCCGTTCCCTTCTGTGGGATCCACTTTCTTGAAAGATTTCTTTTTCCTCCAGAGCTACCTGCCAGCGAGCTCTTGCAATGTGGAAAGCTCTGTCGTAATCTCCGAGTGCAAGACATGAGGTGAGAAGGATATCGTGAAGACGGTCATCTTCGGAATAATCTTCTAAAAGGTTTTCGGCGTGCTTTCGGGCCCTAACAAAATCTTCATTAAAGAGTAGATCGAAGCCCCTTTGAATTTCTTGCTCTAACCGCCTTTTTTCGCGAAGCTGTTGTTCCCGCTTAAATAGTTCATCTTGGGGAATACTCCTTTTGAACCCTTCATGTATAGAAAGACAGCATTTCTTGTATTTCTTACCGGAACCACAGGGACAAGGGTCATTTCTCGAGATTTTTTCTGTCGGAATGGTATCCTGGATAGCCGCCCTACGACATAATTGCTGATATTCAACGGTTCGGCGATTGAGTTCTTCTCGACTTATACCGTAAATTTTACAAACCTCCTCCGGCGAAGATCCCTTAAGCACTTCAAGAACCGGATCGAAGGGATGAGCTATAGGTTTTTCTGGATTCATATTATCTAGTCTCCTTCTATCTCTCATGGATTCCGGCAAAACTTATATCAAGAAACCCGAAGTAGCTTCAATCTTTTATTTAGTTGAGGAGTTTTGAATATTTCTTTTTATGGAGCTTTATAGTAAGAAATTTCCGTTAGTAGGACTTTACAGTTATGTTTCTGGCTAAAAGATTCCCTTTTGACTCAAAATTAAGGAGGAAGGAGAGGCTATGAATTTTCAGGAAGTTATACTAGCTCTTGATCACTTCTGGTCAAAACATGGGTGCCTTATTCAACAACCCTACGATCTTGAAGTGGGAGCTGGAACATTCAATCCTGCGACTTTTCTCAGGGTCCTAGGGCCTGAACCGTGGAAGGTTGCCTATGTGGAGCCCTCTAGACGCCCAACCGATGGTCGATACGGAGAAAACCCCAATCGTCTACAACACTACTACCAGTATCAGGTGATTCTAAAACCCTCTCCACCTGACTCCCAGGGGCTTTATCTTGAAAGTCTAAAAAGTCTTGGTATTGATCCCCTTGATCACGATATTCGGTTTGTAGAGGACGACTGGGAATCGCCAACTCTAGGGGCTTCGGGACTAGGATGGGAAGTTTGGCTTGATGGTATGGAAATTACTCAGTTTACCTATTTTCAACAAGTAGGAGGTATTCAGCTTCATCCGGTTAGCGTAGAGCTTACCTACGGATTGGAACGTATCGCCATGTATCTTCAGGGAAAAGACAACGTATTTGATCTCTTGTGGAATGATACAGTCACCTACGGAGATGTTCATCATAAGGGGGAGGTTGAATGGTCCTATTACAATTTTGAAGATGCCGATGTGGAAATGCTCTTTAAGCTCTTTGATATGTATGAAGCCGAATCTCTTAGAATGAATGAGAAGGCTCTTATCCTTCCAGCCTATGACTACTGCCTCAAATGCTCCCATGTATTCAACCTCCTAGATGCCCGCGGGGCGATTAGTGTGGCGGAGAGAACCCAGTATATTGCTAGGGTGAGGCATCTTGCTCGTCTTGTTGCTCACGGTTATGTAAAGCAACGCGAAGAGATGGGCTTTCCGCTTATGCAAAGACGGTTTTAGAAGGAGGTGGTATGGTAATGGAGAGAGTGCCCTTATTTATTGAGATAGGCTCGGAAGAGATACCAGCAGGATACATAGATCCTGCCCTAGAAGCCATGAAAGAACAAATTATCCGTTTTATGGATGATTATCGCATCAAACATGGAACCCCTCTAATTACAGGGACTCCGCGCCGACTCGTGCTCTTTATTCCCGATGTGGCAATTCATCAGGAAGGCACAGTTCAGGAGATTATTGGACCTCCATATCAGGTGGCCTTTAATCCAGATGGAACTCCTACAAAGGCAGCAGAAGGTTTTGCAAAGAGCCAGAAGGTTAGCATCGAGGAACTTCAGATTAAAGAAACACCTAAGGGGAAATACCTCTACGTCTTAAGACGTGAGGAGGGACTTCCCACAAAGGAGCTTCTTGCAGAAAAACTTCCTGATTTTATAGCCCATATCCCCTTTCCAAAATCTATGAGATGGGGAAACGAAACGGTTACCTTTGCTCGCCCTATACGATGGATCGTTGCTTTGTTAGGTAATGAAATTATTCCCTTCCGTTATGGAGATATCGAAAGTGGTCGCTTTACCTATGGCCATCGTTTTATGAGCCCCGATCCAATTGAGGTCCTCCCCGACTATGAGCGTTACAGAAATGATCTTAGAAGGGCCTTTGTGATAGTGGATCAAAATGAACGAAGGGAACTTATTCTATCTGCCATAAAAGAGTTAGCTTCAAAGGTGGAAGGGTATGTTATTGAAGACGAGGATCTCTTGGCTGAAGTGACCCATCTCGTTGAATATCCCTATCCACTAATGGGACGTTTTGAAGAAAAATATCTTGAACTCCCTCCTGAGGTGCCCATAACTGTTATGAAGGAACACCAACGTTACTTTGCGGTTACTGACAAAAGGGGAAGACTCATGCCCTACTTCATAACGGTAGCTAATACTATCGCTCGAGATTCCCAGGTTGTGATAAAGGGTAATGAACGGGTTATTAGAGCTCGCCTTGAGGATGCTCGTTTCTACTACGAAGAAGACCAAAAGGTTCCCCTGGATCAACGAGCCGAACAGTTGAAAACAGTTGTTTTCCACTCCAAATTGGGCACAAGTTGGGAGAAGGTGGAAAGATTTACAGAAATTGCAAAATTTATAGCCGAGAGGCTAGATCTCCCATCTCCTGAAAGGGAAAAACTTCTTCGGGCGGCTCATCTATGTAAAGCTGATCTTGTAACAGGGATGGTAAGCGAATTTCCGGAACTTCAGGGTATAATGGGAAGGGACTATGCCCTGAAACAGGGTGAAGCCCCCGACGTAGCACAGGCTATCTACGAACACTACCTACCGACTCGGGCAGGTGGGGCTATCCCGGAGGGCATTATCGGTGCAATTTTAAGTATAGCCGATAAACTTGATACCATCGTTGGATGTTTCAGTGTGGGAATGATCCCCACTGGCACAGCCGACCCCTTTGCTCTTAGACGCCAAACCTTGGGTATCATAAGGATTATCTCGGAAAAAAAACTTTTCCTCTCAATTGTAGACCTTATAAAAAAAGCTATTCCACTCCTTAAGCGATGGGCAACGGAACCGGAAGAGGAGGTTTTCTCTGGTGTTATGAACTTTTTCAAAGGGCGCCTTGAACATATGCTCACTTCACTACCAGATTCCCCATACACACCAAATGCCGTAAGGGCAGCACTTGCCGTGAGACTTGATGTAATCCCGGATGATATTAAGAAGATTGAGGCTCTGTCAAAATTCACCCAGAAACCCGATTTTGAAAGCCTTGCTACGGCCTTTAAGAGGGTAGTAAATATAATAAGGGATGAACTTTTGGAATCGGCCGGTAAGGATGTTAGGCCCGAACTTTTTAGGGAGCCCCAAGAAGAAAATCTTTGGAAAGCCTTTGTTAAATGCAAAGAGAAGGTAATATCCTTTACGACAATGGGGCAGTATATTGAGGCCCTTGAAGCGCTTGCTGAATTAAAATCACCAATTGACGCCTTTTTTGATTCGGTCCTTGTAATGGCAAAGGAAGAAGAAATAAGGCAGAATAGGTTGTCTTTGCTCCGCTCTATAAAAGAACTCTTCGAGGAGATAGCTGACTTTAGGATGTTATAAGAAGATGGGAGGGGACGGAAATCCGTCCCCCGTGGTGGTGTTTTAGCCGAAGAAATGTCCAAAAATCATTCCCGAAAGGGTAGAAAAGACGATTACTAGCAAGATGTAGATCGCTGTCTTCTTTGTGCCCATGATGCTCTTTATCACGAGCATGTTTGGAAGGCTTAAGGC
>JAOACS010000015.1 GCA_026417655.1 Syntrophobacterales bacterium | reverse complement strand
CCCCTAGCCCCCCATGCTAGTGCGCTAACCAGGCTGCGCCACGCCCCGCCATAGCTTCAGGTGCATCCTTAGTACAGTAAAAGATCCCCCTCTGTCAAGAAAAGGTAGCCTTCACTAAAGGAAAAAATTTAGGATATCTTGAAATGTCTTTGGGTTATTTCCTGAGATCAATAAGCCTTACAGCCTTACCCTCTTCCCGTGGTAACCCGTTTGGTTCTACAAGTTCCACAAGGGGAGTTATAAGAAGTTCGCTTTTCAATTCGTGCTGAATTTTCCCTTTCAATCGATTCAGCTCTCGCATATCCTCTATAAAAATTCTATCGGTTACCTCAACCTGAACAATCATTTCATCAACATTCTTTTCGCGCTTTAGAACTATTCTGTAATTCGTTCCCACCTCTGGAATCGCCATAAGAACCTGTTCTACCTGTATCGGGAAGATATTCACACCCTTTACAATGAACATATCGTCTGAACGTCCCTGAATTCTATCAATCCTCCTATGATTTCGTCCACAGGGACATGAACCAGGAAGGATCCTAGTGAGATCTCTGGTTCTATATCTTACAAGGGGCATTCCTTCTCTGTTTATAGTTGTTAGGACAAGTTCCCCTATCTCACCTTCAGGAACTGGCTCTCCCGTTTCAGGATCTACAACTTCCACTATATAGGCATCCTCCCATATATGCATACCCTTTTGATAAGAGCATTCAAAGGCAACGCCGGGACCGTTCATTTCTGAAAGTCCATAGCTATTGTAGACCTTAACACCGTAAAACTCTTCTACCCTCCTTCTTACCTCCTCCGAGTAAGGCTCGGCCCCAAGGTAGGCGATTCTTAAATTCAGATCTTTTCTCGGCTCTACCCCATTCTCATTCAGATAGTCCATAAATCTTAAAGCGTAACTTGGGATGATATGAATAATGGTGGTTCCTAAATCTTTCATAAGCTGGAGTTGTCTCTTACTATTACCGGCTCCCGATGGCACAGTAAGGAGTCCCAGGAGTTCGGCTCCATAGTGAAATCCAAGTCCTCCAGTAAAAAGCCCGTAACCGGTCATATTTTGAAACACATCACCCGGCCGCGCTCCCGTCATATACATACATCGGGCCATAAGTTCCGCCCAGGCAGCTATATCGGCCCTCGTGTAAAAAACCGCTGTCGCCTGCCCTGTCGTCCCCGATGAGATATGAACTCTTACAAGCCTATCCTTAGGCACACATAGAAACCCATGGGGATAGAAATCTCTTAAATCTTGCTTAGTTGTAAAGGGAAGCTTTCTTAAATCCTCTATACCCTTAATGTCTTCTGGATCTATGCCAGCTCTGATCCACTGTTGACGGTAAAAGGGTGACTCCCAGGCCTGTTTTACCATCCGAAGAAAACGATCCTCCTGTAAGGCTTCAATTTCCCCTGGGCTAAGTGTTTCAACCTCTTCGTTCCAGAATTCTTTGTCTCTACTCATCCTTCTCCCTTCCAATAACGCTCCTGAGCGAGGTTTTCAAACCTGGTATAAGAGCCAATAAAGCTCAACTTTAGATTTCCTGTAGGCCCATTTCTCTGTTTTCTGATAAGAACCTCAACAATCCCCTTATCCGAAGTGTCCTTATTATACACCTCATCGCGATAGAGAAAAATTATCACGTCAGCATCCTGTTCTATAGCACCCGACTCTCTCAAATCACTAAGTTGAGGCCTTTTGTCGTGGCGCTCCTCCACTTTACGGTTTAATTGAGAAAGGGCAATGACGGGAATATTAAGCTCCTTTGCCAAGGCCTTAAGCGATCTGGATATTTCCGAAATCTCCTGTTCTCGACGCTCCACCCTCTCTGGGATACGCATAAGCTGAAGGTAGTCTACGATAATTAGCTCCAGCCCCTTTTCCGACATAATTCGTCGTGCCTTAGCCCTCAACTCTAGTGGAGTGATGGATGGTTGATCGTCTATATAGAGTGGAGCTTGCATGAAGACCTGGCCAGTTGCCATAAGTCTTGCCACCTCCTCCTGACTAACGAACCCTGTTCTTAGCTTTTGAGAGTCAACTCGAGCTTCCATGCACATCAGTCTCATGCCAATCTGCTCTTTGCTCATCTCTAAGGAGAAGAAAGCTACGGGTCTTTCGCTTTCCACCGCCACATTTCTTGCTATATTCAGGGCAAAGGCCGTTTTCCCCATCCCAGGTCGCCCAGCAATTACAATAAGATCCCCCCTCTGAAAACCTGCGGTAAGCCTGTCTAAATCCGTAAAGTGGGAGGGTATGCCTGTGATCGCTTCCTGACGATTTCTTAGGGTCTCTATAAAAATAAGATTTTGCCTAACAATGCTATCTATTGGGAAATAGGAGTTTTGGATACGAGCCTCCGACAGTGAAAAAATGGCCATCTCAGCCCTATCTAGCACATCATCCACTCGTTCAGGATTCTCATAACACCACCCAATAATCTTTCCCGATATTTCTATAAGTTTCCTAAGGACCGCCTTGTCGGATATAAGACGAGCGTAGGCAATGGCATGCTCTCCCGAAACCACCCTATCCGTAAGTTGAGCAAGATAGGTTACTCCACCTATATTCTCTAGTTCTCCCTTGGTTTTAAGTCGCTCGGTAACAGTTACGAGATCTACAGGTTGGTTCTCGGAAAATAACTCAGAAATGGCTTTAAAGATTTTTTTATGGGAGGGGATGAAAAACTCATCCCCCTTTAGAAGTTCGAGGACTCCAGGTATGACGCTCTGATCCTGAAGAAGCCCTCCCAAAAGAGACCGCTCCGCCTCTTTGCTATGAGGAGGGATATGATGTTGGATTTCAGAAACAAGGTCTCCCATTAACCTTCCGGTTCCACAATCACCTTGATATGGGATTTAATCTCAGCATCAATTTTAATAGGCACATCAAATTCACCGGTTGTCTTTATCGGTTGCTCGAGCAAAACACTTCTACGATTGAGCTCCCGAAAGCCCATATCATGAAGAACCTCAAGAATGTCCATAGCACTAACTGAGCCGTAGAGTTTATTGCCTTCGGTGACCTTTCTTTTCAGACTGACAGTAACACCATTTAACCTTTCAGCCATACCCATTAGATGCTGACGAAACAACTCCCTTTTTCTTGCAAGCATTCGCTTTTGATGCTCAAGCTCCTTTATATTTTTTCCAGTTGCAGGAACAGCAAGTCCTCTCGGTATAAGATAATTTCTAGCATATCCCGCCCTAACTTTGACTATGTCACCAATTTGGCCAAGGGTGGGAATATTTTCTACAATTATAACCTCCACAGATTTCATGGCCCAATCACTCCTTATTTTTTGATGTCTCCATAATCCTCCTAATGTCAAACCATACATCGAACAGACCCAAGAAGGCTACAGCTAGAACCAGGTACTGTTGGGTTAGCGTAAAAAACAGTATAATCGCCTTTGCCCAGGGTGGTAATCCCCAACGGGTTAGAAAATAAAGTATAACCGAAAGCCCCTGGAATAAATAAACTATACCAGAGGCTATTAAAATATTAAGTCCTACCATTCTAGACGAGGACATCAGTATAAGAAAACCCGCCACGATAACTGACCACACAAACCATTCGGGAGATCGCCAAAGATTTGCTTCCTTCCAATTGGGAAGGGGTAATTGCCGCTTTAGGATGTATCGCCTAGTCGCCAGAGCGTTAACAGTTCCTGCCAATAAAAGTGAAGCAAAGGAGAGCCCTGGAAGGAGCCTTACCATAAGGTTCGCAGCATTTTTGATCTGTTCCTCGAGGTATGGCGTGATTTCTATAGACTTTTCCCCATGCTCTCTAGCAAGAGTAAGAACAACCTTTACCACCCGTTGAGCCATCATATCCCAAACTGATCCTTCAATACCTCGAGTTTTCAACCAGAAAACTATAGCTCCCACAGTAAATACCAAGGTCGCGGGAATAAACACTGAAGCGTCAATACTTCTATGGAGGCGGCCGTAAAAACCAATGAGGCTTCCCATAAAGAGAAAAAGGGCCATATAAGGTAAGGTGGCTGCTATCCCGAAGATTTCCAAAAGAAGCGCTCCACCCAACAGGGAACCTAGAGGTACAACCAGACCAAGCGGAAGCCCCCACTGATAAACGGCCAGTGAAGAAGGAAGGGGAGTAAAGATACCAGCTACAAAGCCTCCGATGGGAAACCAGATTAAGAAAAGAAAGAGAAGAATCGAAAGACAAATCCACACAAGAACCTGAACCTTTCTAACAGGCCCAAAGGGTGGGATATTTAAGGCTGTAGAGGCTATCATGCTCTAAGGATCCCCTTCCTTCTGGTCGTTACTAAACCTAAATAGGAGCAACTGTTGTATAAGGTAATAACGCCATTTGGCGAGCCCGCTTTATCGCTCTTGTCAATTCCCTTTGGTGTTTTGCACAATTTCCAGTGATTCGCCTAGGAACTATCTTCGCTCTCTCGGTTAAGAAATGTTGGAGCAAATTGGCATCTTTATAATCGATTCTAAGAGAGCTATCCATACAAAACCTGCATACCTTACGATGCTTAAAAAATCTACGTTTCTTCTTTATTGTTGTTTTAACGACAGCCATATTCTAAATCCTCCTATTCTTCACTTTTCTCCGACTCTACCTGTTCCTGTTGTTTAGAAGACGGACTCTTAATGGATTTTGGCTTTGCCCTTTCACGTTCTTCCAGTTTAACCGTTATGAACTTTAAAACTCTCTCATCAATCTTAAGATTTCTCTCTAACTCATGAGGAACATTTGGTCCTCCAAAGAACTCCAGGAGGAAATAGTGTCCCCTTGTTCTTTTTTTGACAGGATAGGCCAACTTTTTCTTCCCCCATGAATTGTAAGAAACTAGGGTTCCTCCCTCCCGACCAATGACATCCCTCAAGCGCGTCTCAAGTGACTGGAGCTCACTATCTCCAAGATCGGGATCAACCAAAAAAAACACTTCATACTTCCTCTGCTGCATAAACTTCCTCCTTCCTTGTGGGTTTCTAGCCCTCGTGTTCCACCACCGAGAGCAAGGAAGCTACAGGATCTTACCGAACCGTAACCTTTCCCAAGTTTCACAATCTCCTATAACGTTGAGGAGCAAACTCAACTAGCATATAGAAATCCCTACCGTCAAGATGTATCGATCGGGTTAACGTTCCCTATTATAAGGAAGGTCCCTCGAAACTAGGAACACCTCCTTAGTATTTTACTCCCCCGACTCTTGACAACTCTTGAAAACTTTTATATCTATAGAGCTATGGGAAGGGCGGTGTAGCTCAGCTGGTCAGAGCATGCGGCTCATATCCGCAGTGTCCGGGGTTCGAAGCCCTGCACCGCCACCAAATCCAGGAAGTTTACCTGCTATAGTGACACATTCTGTTAAACTTACAATTGCTACAGGTAAAATCCTCTATTGCGGGATACCAGTAAGGAGCTTTCACTATGTGAAGAACTAGATATTTTATAAGCTCCGGAAATTTATTCCTAAACCAATTTGCATAATCGTCAGCTATCTCCTTCAATTCATCAGGTTTAATAAGGTAAATTTCCCTTCCCTCCTTACGTAGCTCTATATAAGCCGCTGTGGTCTTTTTCAGTAGATCACCCCTGTCGGGACACATGTTATGGTAAAACAGGTAGACATAGAGTGGGAGCTGTAGGCTACCTAAATATCTTATGATTTCCCTCAAGGTATTGTCATCATATCTTTCCTCTAAAAGCCAGGAAGAGGGATCAAGCTCCAGGAATCTCTTCCCCTTAGGAGGTTTAATAAAGCCAGTCTTATAATCAAGGATGATGTAATACCCATTTCTACGATCAACTCTATCTATAACTCCCGTTATGATTACTTCCTCTAGATCTAAAATTCTAAGCCTTGAAGAATACTCTTTTTCTAGACTGACAATTGTTATATTCTTCGGTTGATTTTCGTAAAATCTTCTTAATCTAAACTCTGCTCCCTTTTGCAGGAAAAATCGTCTCTCTGGGGAAAGAAAGCGATAAAAATTCCTTTTTTCTACCTCCTCTTCAAATAACTTCAGTAGTCTTTCAAAGCTAAGCTCTTCCTTTGAGATTACCTCTCCTAATTTTCCAGTTTCTCCATAAAATATTTCAAGAGCCCTATGAGTTGCCTCTCCAAGTTGGGCGAGGTCTACTTCTATAGGATCCTCTGGCAAAGAAAGCTCAAGGCCGTGGTTGTAGAAAAATTTAAGGGGACATTCCAAGTAGCTTTCCAAAAGGGAGGGAGAAATTTTCTTTAGCTTTTTCTCTATTCTTTCGCTGGCCCAATTGGTTTTCTTTATAAACTCGGGAGGGGAAAAAACTTCTGGATAAAGTTCAAGGGAAGATCTTTTGAGTCGATAGGACTCTTTGCTCTGCAAAAAAAGCTTCCTTTCCCTTTTTTCTATTTCCCACATGAGCCTTTCAACATAGCGGCTGCGTGTTTTTTTGCCTTCAAGCCCTTTTTCCCCAGATTCAGTGGTTTGAAACTGCCACAGGAGGTAAACCCTTTTGGCGTTCCTAACCAACCTTTCAAAGTGGTACCACAAAATGGTTTCGTGCCTTTGCCGATCAGGAAGTCCAAGAATCCTTCTAATCCCCTGTGGAACAAGGGGGTTCACTTCTTCCACATCCGGGAGCACCCCCTCATTTATGTCGAGAAAAAAGACCTCCTCAAAGGATAACAACCTAGTTTCCAGAAGCCCCATTATTTGAAGACCAACAAGGGGCTCTCCCTCAAAGGGAACCCGGACATTTGAAATCAGCTCCCCAAATAGCCTGAAAAGCCCCTGCTTCCCCATCCTTTCTTCAGAAAAAAGGGAATCTCTTAATACTAGAAGTATAGCCTCAATGATAGCTATAAGAAACTCCCTTTCAAAATCGCCAAAATTTTTCTCCGGCTCAAGGAAGCGAAATATATCCAAAATGGACTGTGAAAGCTCCTTCGGCGTTTCGACCCTTTCAAGGGGTTTTATGAGTTCATTGGAGATACTTTCCCAATTGACCAGAGAATCCCCAGCAAGTTCAAGAATTTTCTCTTCAGTGATGAATGGTGCTCCATACTCTTCGATTATATGTTCCAAGGTATTAGTCCCTTCAAGATAGGGGTTTTTTAGAAATTCGAGGAGAGTCTGCACTCGAAACCCCCGTCCTTCACTCTTTTCAAGAACAAGGGAAAGAAGGGTCTGGAGGAAAGAAAAGAGTCCTGTAAGTTTCAGGGGATATCCTAGAGTGATATTAGCTAGACAACTGGGAAGGTGATGTATTAAAGGAATTAGGCTTCCGGCGGACAGGAGCACCACTACACGACGGTCAGGCCTGTTGTCAGAGGGATTTTCGGAAAGTCTCTCCTTAAGTTCCTTGAGCTCGGAATGGAGATCGTGAGCTTCGAAGAAGAAAAGTTCTGGCTCATGCTCCGTCTCTGGCCTAATATCCACGAGTTCAACTCCCAACTCCTCTTTCCACTTTCTATAGGGCTCTGGAAGTGCATTAGAGTCGGCGTGCCAATAAACAAAAGCCCCATTTTCCTGTAATTTTCGAAAAAGCCGATTCTCGGCCCTACTCAAGGTATAAAACCCGACTAGATAAGTTGGGCAATTAGGCAAAGGAAAGTTATTTTCAGCTAGATAACGGAGTATCTTTGAAGGCGTAATAGAACCATTCTCCCTTAATCCAATGTTGAATTCTTCGTAAACTGTGCCAACTCTTTCTAGAAGTTCAACCGCTCTCTTAGGAATAGATTCCTCCGGCAGGTAACGGAGATTCTTAGCCTCCATAAGTTCTAGGTCGATCTCTTTGAAAAGCTCAACGAGACGTAAAGCCCAAGGCAAAAATTCTTCCCAAGAGGGTTCTCTCCTTCCCTCTTTGGAAAAAACCTTTCTGGTTGCTAGATAGGCTAGCCAGGCCTGGTCATATTCTGAAAGAACCCTTTCTGGATCGTCCTTAGAATGAACAAAGGTCTCCTTTATCCATTCTTCAAGTGTCCTCAATTGGGGGAGAAGGCAGGGTTTTTTGATCCTTTTCCCCATATAGTATTCAAAAAAGAGGATTGGTCGTCGATGGGGAAAAAGCACGAGAGCTGAGGAGATATGATTTCTTTCGAACATATGTTCTATGACGATTTCAATCAAGTTAAGGCAGGGATGGACGACAAAAACCTGGCTCATATCCTAAACCCTACAAACCCTTTCTACCTTAGATTCTTCAATAAACAGTAGGTATCCTTCGGAAGGTCGGTGAAATATACTCTTAGCCAATCGAGAGTAAACTTTGATCCTTCCACGATACTCTCTATAAATCTTATCGGCATTTGGAAACTCGCTTTTAAAGTCTACCACTACAACCCTATCATCAAAAAGCACCATGCGATCTGGGCGAAAAGTTCGAACTCGATAGAGGATATCCTTTTCCCTAAAAACCTGAAGGGCCTCCGGAGAAAAGATAAATTCTGCCTCTGGGAGCAAAAAGATTCTTTCCAAAGGTAAAAGTAGATCTTCCTTTATCTTCCAACAGGAAGACCTCTCTCCCAACATAGCCAGAGCGCGTTTTATGTATATCTCCAGTTTATCCTTGTCCTCTCTAGTATTGATAAAGGAAAGCGCCAGGTGAAATATCTCACCCCTTCTTCGTTTCCGTAACCACTCTCCAGTCAGTTCAATGCTATAAGGCCATCCTACTCGGGTTCTAATAATTGGATGGGACATAACATATTTCCTCCATCGAAAATGGTCTCCTTTATCCAATAAGACATCGCTCTTAATCCACCTCCCCGTGGGCAGGTAATAAAGCAATAGATAGCCTCCTTTGCCCGCGTTAAAGCAACATAGAAAAGATTAAGAATCTCCTGGGCTTCCCTCGCTCTAAGTTCAAATTTTAGGTATTCAAGCTCCTTACTTAGTTTGCCCGTAAGATGGATTAATCGTCCTTTATGAATCTCTATTGGAGATAGTTCTCCTATACGCCAGTCGGTAAAGGGAATAAAAACCACTGGGAACTCGAGACCCTTAGCCTTATGAACGGTGAGAATCTTTATGGCCCGGATGTTTTCGGGAAGGCCAACCCTTTCCTCAAGTCCTCCCTTCTTCCAGAAAGAAAGATATTTAGCGATACTAGCTCCCTCTTCAATCTCAAACTGATTTGTTACCTCTAGGAGTCTTTCCACAAATGGTTGATGGGGGGCTAAATCACCTTTGAGCCTTTCGTGAAGACCAATCCTTTCCATCAGTGTCCAGATGAGCTCATAGGGAGAATGACGATTCAGCAATGGCTTGAGTCCATCTTTAATTTCATGGACCTCTTCTCTCCATCTTTCATAATTCCCACTTAGCCATCCATCAATTAGGTCTTCTTCGCTGTTTGGACCACCTTTAAGAAGGCCTGAAGAAAGAAAGCCATAAAGGGCACTCAAATTCCGAAAATCGTAAAGATAATCAAGAAAACACAAAATCCCCCTCACCACCTTCGAGCTCTTAAGTCTTAAAGCCCTTTCCGTAACTACCGGAAACCCCTTCTGCAGCAACCATGAGGAGACCTCTTCCCCCTCAGAATGCCTCCTTACTAGAACCGCAATAGGTGTCTCTTCTGTATGGTCTTTGCGCCTTTCCCACTCGATCCTAATGTCCTCTAAAAGCCTTTTACGCACCATAGCTCTGATCTCTTCTTTATCACCGTAAGCTTCGTAGATTTTTATTGATCCCTGAGATAGACTCTTAATCCTATGTGGTTCCTGATAATGATCAAAAAAACTCCTCGATACATTTTCGGCAAATTGTTCCTTAACATCATCGGGGCATTGAGTCCCCAATGCAAGAGGGGCAAGTTTATTCTTGACTATATCCCTTTCCCCAAGTGGTTTAAAAAGCCTATTGAAAAAGTCTACAAGAGAATGATCTGAACGAAAGTTTTTATTTAGAACTATCACCTTAGGCTTTTCAACTGAGCTAAAATATCGGTTTCTAAAAACGAATATCTCATCGAAGATACGATAGTCCCCACCACGCCAGCCAAAAATAGCCTGTTTTCCATCTCCCACTACAAAGAGACTTCCCTTGTGGGCCAGGGCATCCTCAAAAATTGGATAAAGGGCATCCCATTGGGCTCGGGATGTATCCTGAAATTCGTCAAAGAGAAAATGAGAAAACCTCTCCGCAAAATGGGCATAAATCAGAGGAAGAACTCCCTCTAGCCTTATTTGTTCAAGAATACATCTAGTCCAATAGTCTCCCCCAAGAATAATCCCATCGCGATGGCAAATCCCTTTAATTAGATCCTTCAGAATGTTTAAAATTTTCACATACCCACCTACGCGAGAATAGGCCCTCTCCGATTGACAGTTGAGCCACTCCCACACTTTTTCCCTAAGATGGGTTAAAGCTTCGCTAAGAGCTTTTTTCTCTTTTTCAGATACTTTGGCTCTATCTTTAAAGAGGGCTAGAGGATCCTGTTTTAAAAAGGCACGGTTTGCCAAATCCTCGCATTCAATATCTTCCGAAAGTCCCTTTACTAAGTTTTCCTTTAGGTGAGATTTCAACCTCTCGATTAAACTATAAAAATGGGTATAAGCCTCACGGCAACTTCGCTCCATCTCTTCTATCTTCAAAATGTCAGCTCTAACTTCCTCGATATTTTCCCACTCTACCTTTGGGTAAAGATCAAAAAGCCGTCTCTTCAAACCCTCTTCGGGATAAAATCCGCCTCTACTGTCTATGTAAAGGTAAGTAGAAATAGCCTCTTCCAAAGGTTCTCTATGTCTTTCAAATTCCGAAAGTAGATCTTCAAAGGTAGTTTCAAGGATTTTGTCTCTATTGAAAAAAACCTCTACCTCCGGTTGTAATCCCAATTCGAAGGAAAGGCCTCTAAAAATGGTAAAAAGGAGACTGTCTATGGTGCGGACGTAAAAGTCTGAGTAGTGGGAGATAATAGTTTCTATCCAAGCTGAAGCTTCTTTAGGTGATAGATTAGCTTCTTTGGAAAGCTCCTGTCCAAGGGGGGTCTCAAAGGCTATCTCTCGCAAAAAACGTAGAATTCTTTCCTTCATTTCAGTAGCGGCCTTGTTGGTGAAAGTGATGGCAACTATACTTTTTAAATTTTCCGGTTTAGGACTACCAACCATTTTAAGAAGGGAAAGATACCTTAAGGAAAGTTGATAAGTTTTTCCTGCCCCTGCCGAGGCTCTTACACCTATAAGTTCCGCCATTACAACTCTTCTCCTCCTTCAAGTTCAATCAACCCTTTCTTCACTAGTTGCTATAACACCTTATTTTGTATTATCATGATCTTTGGAAGGTAGAAGAAGTTTCTGGTAGATACTTCGCTGGCATAAGCGTTCACTTTTTGGTTTAGAGTCCCAAGAAGGGAGCTTCCTATATTGAAAGGAAGCTCTTTATTTTTAAGAGTTCAATTTTACTTGCAAAATTATGCTCTTTTCTGTTACCCTGTCTAAGGGGATTAGGAGAAAACTTAAAAGGGAGATCCGGTATGACCGTAACAAAGGCTCACATTGTAGACCGGCTTCATGCAGAGCTTCACCAGGTGGCAAAAGTAACAAAAAATGATTGTGCTCGCTTTGTAGAGACAATTTTCGAACTACTCAAAGGAAGTCTTGCTCAGGGTGAAGATGTTCTTATAAGCGGGTTTGGGAAGTTCTGCATAAGAACAAAGAACGAGCGTCGGGGACGAAACCCTCAAACGGGCGAATCCATTATTCTTCCATCGCGGAAGGTGGTTACATTCAAGTGCTCCGGAATTCTCAAAAAGCGTATGAACCATGGACGATGATTAATAAGCCCCTTCAAGGGATGAGTTCTAAGATACTAATACCCAATGGAGATCAGTTATCCTTCTATTTTTACGAACCTCCTCCTTCTTCGCTTTTACCTGGACTTGTTGAAAGCTTTGGCAAGATAATCCAAGTGAGATCGATCTCTAAAGTGAACATCCTTATTGGTGAAGGTGTAAACCTCAATACGATGCTTTTTCTATTCACTCTAAAAATCGAAGAAATATGTAGATCTAAGGGCATAACCTTAGAGTGTATCATTGAAGGGGAAAACAATCGCCAACTTATAGAAATTTTTAAACTTCAGTATCAAAAAATATCCTTCAGCCAAAAACCGTCGATAGGTGAGAGAAAATATGGTTTGATCGAAAAACTAGGTAGAACTGCTCTAAATGGCCTTGACAGTTGCAAGGAGGCCTTCAAATTCTTTCTGGATCAAATCAGTGCTATTGCTAAGGCGGTGGTCAATCCTCGTATCATACGATGGCAAGAATTAGCTTATATTACGGAACAGACCGGTTCTAGAGCAATGCCCATTGTGGGCATAATGAGTTTTTTAATAGGCCTAGTTACAGCATTCCAGGCAGCAGTTCAATTAAGGCAATTCGGAGCCAATATCTTTGTTGCGGATCTTGCAGCCCTTGGACTTTCAAGGGAACTTTCTCCGCTTATTACCGCCATCCTTATGGCTGGGCGCACAACATCGGCTTTTGCTGCAGAAATTGGCATTATGAAGATAAACGAGGAGCTTGATGCCCTCAAGGTTATGAATGTGGACGAAACTCAATTTCTTATAGTCCCTCGAATTATGGGGGCTCTTTTGACGGCACCGCTTTTAACCGTTTGGTCATTTTTTACAGGGCTTACAGGCGCAATGTTTGTAGCCTTTGCTAGCCTTGAGGTTACACCGGTTTCCTTTTTAACAGAGGCTTATGAAATCATAAAAATGTCGGATTTGTGGGTTGGATTCTTAAAAAGTATTCTCTTTGGACTTATAATAGGTAACATTGGTTGTTATATGGGGATAAAAACCGCCTATAGTCCTGAAAGTGTTGGAAGAAAGACGACTTCCTCGGTAGTTACAACCTTATTTTTGATAATCGTAGCAGATGCCTTTGTGACGGTTATGGCCCATGTTTTCCACTGGTGATCAAACCCCTTTGGCCGTTATAGTAAGAAATCTCAGTGTGGGCTACGATGAATCTTTAATATTAGAAAATGTCTCCTTTAAGGTCGAAAAAGGAAAGATCGCCGTTATACTGGGAACAAGCGGTTGTGGGAAAAGCACTCTTCTTAAGGCTCTCATAGGCCTAGTTCCCCCTAAATCGGGTGAAATCAATATTCTTGGGGAGGAGATTGGCACGGCCGGATACCCCCTCTCTCTCCGTAAAAAAATGGGGATCCTTTTTCAGGCGAGCGGCCTTCTTGGCTCATTTAACGTCTTTGATAACGTAGCCCTTCCCCTTAGGGAATCAACATCTCTTCCAGAAACCTGGATAACCGAAATTGTAATGCTCAAGCTAAAGATGGTAAATCTTGAAGATCATGCCCATAAGATGCCTTCTGAACTAAGCGGAGGCATGAAGAAGCGAGCAGGACTTGCAAGAGCTCTGGTGCTTGATCCCCCATTGTTGTTTTGCGATGAACCTAGTGCAGGCCTGGATCCCGTAACAGCGGCTGAACTCGATGAGCTCTTTCTCAGCCTTAAAGAACTTCTGAACGTTACAATCGTCGTGGTAACCCATGAACTCCTCAGTATCGAGAGAATCGCCGATCGGTGTATCATGCTTGACCGGTCAGTAAAGGGTGTGATCGCGGAAGGGACATTAGAAGAACTAAAAGTTATGGATAACGCACTAGTTCGGGCTTTCTTCGAGCGAAAGCCTAGATTCCAGCCAGGTTCTTAGAGATAGGTCTGCCCCAAAACAAACAATGGAGCCGGCGACCGGATTCGAACCGGTGGCCTGCTGATTACGAATCAGCTGCTCTACCGCTGAGCTACGCCGGCCCAGCAAATCCGTCCATAACACAAGATAGGAAAAAGCGTCAAGCCAAGATCAAAATCAGCTTGAATAAAAAAGCTCCCGAATAGCATGACAACATCTCAGACGATAGTCCTGTTCATGGTGATGACCCAGTGAGAGGTGCTCTGCTTTTAAGAACTCTTCATAGGCCACATCGGCCTTTAGACAACCATTTTCGAGGATAAGGGCTCGATCGCACAGGAAAGATAAAAAACACACATCGTGACTTATAACTATCAACGTGCTTTCAACTTCGTCGAGAACCTCCATAAGAATTTTCTCCCCCTCTGGGTCAAGGTCGTTTGTAGGTTCATCAAGGATAATAACATCTGGTTTCATCGCAAGAATTGTTGCCAGAGCAAGCCGTTTCTTTTCTCCCCCACTCAGGTGATAGGGCACTTTATCTTCATAAGCCCTGAGCCTTAGAGCTTCAAGCGCCCATTTTACTCTTTCCCTAGTCTCCCTTTCACTAAGCCCCATCCGCTTAACCCCAAAGGCTACCTCTTCAAAACAGGAAGAAGTAAATAGTTGATCTCTAGCATCTTGGAACACAATGCCTATTCGCCTCCATAGGGTTTTCCTAGTCCTGTCACAAACCTCTCGACCCTCTAGAAGATATGTTCCTTCGCCCTTTAAAAGGCCTACAAGACAAAGAGCCAAGGTAGATTTTCCAGCCCCATTTTCTCCAACTACCGCTACACGTTCACCCCTTTCAATCTTTAGGCTAATATTCCGTATAGCCGTTATCTCGCCAGGATAACGATAGGAATAGTTATAAAGTTCTAAATAGGAAGTCCCTTGATCAACAAAGGACCTTCCTTTAGTCCTAGTTATGACCGGTGAAGATCCCCCGCAACATTCAAACCTAAACGTGAAATCCAATCCGTGCTCCCTCAGAGTCCCCCTTTGAGACACCAAGTCCCTCATTGTATAATCGTGATGGACCGAGCCATTTTTAAGAACCAAAGCCCGTTGACACAGAAAGTAAAGAAAGAAAAGATCATGGCTTATACATATAATAGTTCCCCGAAATCCCCTCAAAATATCGAAGATAATACCCTCGCTCTTCCTATCCAAACCTACGGTTGGTTCATCCAAAATGAGAATATCCGGCTCTAGAGCAAGAACTGCAGCAAGAACAACCCGTTTTCTCTCTCCATAACTTAGACGGTGGGGCTCTCTCTCAAGATACTCATCAATCTCAAGTTTTCTAGCCCATTCCAGAACTCTCTCTTCCGCCTCCCTCCTTGAAAATCCCGCAAGTAAAAGCCCAAAGGCAATGTCTTCAAACACTGTAGGACAGAATAGTTGATCGTCCCAATCCTGAAGGACCATTCCTATCCTTTGGGACTTCATAATGGCAATTTCCCCCTGAGTGGGTTTGTAAATACCAGCAATGAGTTTTGCGAGGGTGGTCTTTCCTGCTCCGTTTTTGCCGACAACAGCTAGTCGATCCCCTTCATAAATAAACAGAGAAATACGCCGAAGAGCCTTCCTTCCTCCAGGATAATCATAATCTATATCACGAAGTTCGATGATGGTAGGCTTTGATGGTTCTAAGTAAGGTATTGGCTGGGAAATATCATGCATGAATTGTGCTCCCTATCAAAGGAAGAAATGTTGAACTATAAAAAGTCCGAAAGAGATACCAACCCATAGAAGACCAAGAATCCAATCCCCCGGTTTCGACTTAAAGTGATAAAAATCCGGGAATTGTCCTTTATAACCTCGAAGCTCCATCGCTTCCGTTATCCTCTGAACACGCTCAAAGCTTCTTAAAAACAAAGTCCCTATAAACTGCCCTATGACTTTGAATGTTTCTATGTTGGTTTTAGGATAAAACCCCCGAAGGGTCATTGCTCTTGCCATTCTTTCCGCCTCATCAATAACCACAAAAATATAGCGATAGGTAAGAAGGAGCATTTGAGAAAGACCTGTGGGAATTCCTATCTTTTGAAGAGCCGTAATCGTTACCGTATAAGGGGACATCTCCAATATTAGGGTTGTTGTAATAACAACGGTGATAGCCTTAATAGCTATTGTAATAGCCTTAATAAAGGCCTCGTAGTTAATTGGCCAATCGGTAAAGGGTTCAAAAATTATAATCCTAGAAGAGGGCTCTATGGTGGCAGTAAGAGGAAGCAATATGGCTATAACTAAAACAAAGATCAGAACCGGTTTAAGCCTTCTAGCCACTAGGCTAATGGGCATTTTTACCGCAATAGAAAATAGAACTGACCAACCAAGAGAGACAAGAAGCAAAGGAACCTTTGATAAGCTAACTGAAAAGAAGCAAAATAATAAACTCGAAGCTATCCTTATTCTTGGATCCCAACGATGCCAAAACGATTTCTCCCTTATCACTCCAATGGATGGTACCTTAACCTCAAAGGAACTAATAGAAGAGTTAGGGCGACCTATTTTTTTGATTATAAACCCTATGAAAAAAAATAAAAACACTACTAACGTAGAAGATAACCAAAGATAAGCTGGGATTCTTAAAACAGAGCTACTCATCGCCAAGTTCTCCAAGTAAATACGAACAAGAAATCTTGTAGATCCAACAAAAATCTACCGATGAACTTTTTGCCGTAGGTTGATATAATATAGGGGAATTAAGAATGCAAGGATGCCCCTTTCCCAAAAACCTAGTGGAGGTCTCATGGTCAAATGTTTAAACCTCCTTTAATGAGCAGTGAGATAGCGAAGACTTATTCCTATGGTCATGTGCTTTTCTTGAAAAAACTCGATTACCTAGCTCGCTCCATAATATCCTCGCCCCTAGGAAAAGTATTTGGACTGGGCCATAGAAGTGGTTCCATCCAGAGGATAGGGTCTAACAGAGGAGGAAAGATCCTTGTTATACGCCCAGGTGGCATAGGAGATGCTGTCCTTCTCATACCGGTCTTGAACACTCTTAGAAATCAATATCCTAAATCTAGTATCACTGTCCTTTCAGAGCGAAGAAACGTCTCCGTTTTTCGACCCCTTGTTGGTTCCGTTATTGACGAACTACTGTGTTACGACAACCTTCGAGACTTTCTAAGAATCATTATGAGGAGCTTCGATGTCATCATAGATTCGGAACAATGGCATGTCCTTTCTGCCTTACTTACCTCCTTTCTTGCAAAAAAAGGAGGAATTACTATTGGTTTTGCTACAGACGATCGGGCGAACCTATTCTCCCACCCTGTCCCCTATGATGATGATGGATTTGAGGGTGACAATTTCTTTAGGCTTCTCGAACCCCTTGAGATAAAGGTTAAGCCTCCTCGCCCCTATTCCAGATTTTATCCAATTTTGAAAGAGCCTGTAACCTCAAATTCAAAAAGAGTGGTTCTATTCCCAGGCGCAAGTATCAAAGAGAGGCAGTGGCCTCCTGAGAATTTCCGAGAAGTAGCAAAAAGGCTAAGGGCGAAAAACGTTAGTGTGGTTGTCATAGGAGGAAAGGAGGATGTAGAATTGTCTGAAGCGATCACAGGGGGGATTAAGGGGGTGGAGAACCTCTCTGGAAAAACCTCCCTCGAAGGGACAGCTCATATCCTGGCCTCGGCGGATCTTCTCCTTTCTTCTGACTCCGGCATAATGCACCTTGCCCTTTCGGTAGGAACGCCTGTTGTTGCTCTTTTTGGACCTGGTATAGAATCCAAATGGGCTCCACGAGACAATAAGAGTGTGGTCATAAATAGAAGGCTTCCCTGTAGCCCCTGCACTCGATATGGTTACACAGCGGTCTGCCCTCAGAATGCTAGATGTATCAAAGAGATAACCGTTGATGAGGTTATGTTTCAAATAGAGAGAATCCTATTCTGGCAGGATATTTTACATGATGAAAAGTAGAAGAATCCGTTTTAAGTTTTTAGGGGGTTTAGTAATAGCGATCCTAACCTGTTTTTATACAAAAACTGGTGCCAAAGAAAATAACCTAACCATCTATTACTTTCATCGCCCACCCTATTATTTTAAGACTAATGGAGCTTCTCCCAAGGGGTTTATCATGACATTTGTGGTAAAGGTTTTTGAAAGGGCAGGTCTTGAGGTAGATTTTCAGGAATTTCCTCCTAAACGAATTCTTGAGGAATTGAAAAAGCCTAAGAGAGCCTGTTCGCCAGGATGGTTCAAAACACCCGATCGGGAAAAGCTCTACCTATTTTCCGCTCCAATTTATCGGGATGCCCCTCTTACCTTTGTCATGAGTAGGCAAAATGCTGAAGATTCAAAAATAACCGTTAAAGAAATGATCGCCTTTATTAGATCATCCCGGGTTCCAGGTCTCATCTGTGGTTTCTCCTATGGTCCCTTCCTAGATTCAATCTTTTCTAAAGAAGAGCTCTTTACTAGGTGCATCTCCACCAGTGTGGTAAATGTTTTGAAGATGATCGCTACAAAGAGAGTAGATTTCACTATAATTTTTTCGGAAGAGTTTGGTTACATTTTCAATAATTATCCCGAATTGAGAAAATCATTAGCCACTATGGTTATAGATGGGGTTCACGAAGGCAACAAACGCTATCTTATGTGTAGCAAAGGATTGTCTGAAAGAACTATTGAACGTATAAACGAAAGTATTCGTTCAATCGTATCGTGGCTTGATTAGGAGACACTCTAAAATGGCGAAAACTACAATAGCTAAAAGGCTCGTTATTATCTGTATTGCTTTAATTGCTGTAATAAGTTTGATATCAACTACCTTAGGTTACGTGCTTTATAAACATAGGATCTCCCATGAATACAAAAAACTCGCCGACGAATATTCTCACCATCTGATTCAGGCTATAGCCTTGCCGCTCTGGATGATGGAATACGATGCTGTAAGACACATGTGTAGGCTTTTCTATGAAACAACACCATGGACAGTAAGTCTTACTATCTTCGATTCCGACGGAAATACCCTATGTTCCGAAACTGGTAAACTGTTTTCAGTTTCTATAGTTAAGACCCAGGACGTAACCTATGAAGGAATTAATGTAGGCAAAGTAAAAGTTGAGTTTACATATGAGCTAGCCAATCGTGAAGTATTTAATGTCTTTATTTTTCATCTTATAATTATTGCCTTAGTCGCCCTAGTTCTTTCAGTAGGGGTATCTTGGTTCACCTGGAAAACTATTACTATACCATTAAGCCATTTCGCTGAATGCATGAAAAAGATAGCCTCTGGCGACTATGATCTCTCCCTTCCAGATGAGTCAAGATATCAAGAGCTTTCCATAATTCTTAAAGAAATGATGAACATGTCGGAGGAGATTAGAAAGAGAGAGGAACTACTAAGGGCGATAAACGAAAAGCTTCAATTAGAAATTGAAAAGCGAGAAGAAGCCCTTCAAGCCTTTAAGGAGAGTGAGGCTAAATTCAAAGCTGTTATGAGTGTTGCTGGAGACTGCGTAATCATTTCATATTCTAACGGTAGAATCGATTATGCTAATCGGGCTTCGGAGCTTCTTTTTGGTTATTCAGGTGAAGAATTTCTTAAGTTAACAATCTGTGATCTCTTTTCAGAACCCGACAAAAAACTTCTTGAAAAATATGTTTTAAAAAGGGAGAAACTAACACTTTCTCTCCATGAAATGACCGCCATCAAAAGGGATGGTTCAACCGTTCCCGTGGAAGTATCACTTGCTAATACCTTTGAGGAGGGTAATTCCGCTGAGCTGGTAGTAGCTATTGTGCGTGATCTTTCATGGCGGAAAGAAATGGAGCGGGAGAAGATTGAAACCACTGAGCGTATGCATCGCCTTCAAAAATTTGAAGCTATAGGAACCCTTGCAAGTGGTATCGCCCACGATTTTAATAATATCCTTACAGTTATAATTGGATACACTGACCTTGCCCGTTTCGCGTCACCTGAAGATGCCCCCGTCCAAGAGTATCTTTCACACGTATGCAGTGCCTGTTCAAGAGCAAAAGACCTCATTCAACAGATATTTGCTATCGGGAGATCCCAACCGTCGGAGGCTGTGGTCTTTAATCCTGCACCTCTTATAAAGGAGGCTGTAAAATTCTTAAGAGCTAGTGTCCCCTCTACCATAGGCATTGAATACAAGCTCAGGGATACTGAGATTTACATAAAAGCTGATCCATCCCAATTTCAACAAGTTTTGATGAATCTTTGCACTAATAGTGTTCATGCCATGGAATCGAAAGGAGAGGGACTCCTTACCATAGAAACACAACAGGTAACCTTTGATAGTCCAAAGAATTGCCTTTTTTCAACCCTTCCCGCTGGTGACTATCTTAAACTTGCGGTGATAGATACGGGACATGGCATTCCTCCCACCATAATCTCGAAAATATTCGATCCTTACTTTACCACAAAGGAACCAACAAAAGGCACAGGTCTTGGTCTATCAATCGTTAGGAATGTGGTTCTATCCTGCGGTGGAGATATGGAGATTATAAGCGAAATTGGCAAAGGAACAACCATGCTGATTTACCTACCTGTGGTGCGTAGAGAAAAATTCCCATTGGAAATGGATGAAGATAAGATTGATGCAAAACCTGGGGAAGGAAAATCTCTTCTCTTTGTGGACGATGAGTCTTCTATAGTTGAGCTTGTAAGCCTTACCCTTACTACGGCAGGATACAAGGTGTATGCCTTCACTGATCCAAAAGAGGCTTGGGAGTTTTTCAAAAACCACGCCGAGGATATCCATCTTGTTATCACCGATATTACCATGCCTCGTATTAGAGGTGATATACTAGCAAAGATGATTTCCTCCACTGAGCCTAGCATGCCCATAATTATATGCACCGGTTATGGATTCAGCTTCTCCCAAGAGGTTCTCATGGAATTGGGCGTAAAGGAGGTGCTCTATAAACCCTTCTCCAGTAAACAACTGATAGAGACTATTGAAAGAGTTCTTTCAAAGACGAAATGAGCTTATATGTGAAGTTCTACTATATCACCATCCTGTAATACATAGTTTCTCTGAACCATCTGGCCTCCAAAAACCGTGGTTCCCCATACTTTTGCGTATTTGAGCTTTTCTAGGAAATCCTTATGAATTTCCCCCGCTAGATCCTCCAGAGTGCTTCCCTTGGGGAGCACAAAGGGAGCATCTAGGCGAGGCTCCTTTCCAGGGGGTTTGGTATAAACTCTTATAATATCTCCGAGCTCATAGAGCTTCTTTAAGAAAACCTCTTTATACTTATCGTTCAGAGTAGAAAAGGGAAGACATGGAAGAGCTAGGTTAAGAAGCTCCATAAAAACTTCATAATCCTCCTCTTCCTTGGAGGTATCTACTTTGTTAACAAGGACCATCATCTTTTTTATAAAAGGTTTCTTGACAAGGTCCTTCGGCACAGATTCAGCATTAGGATAAATTCGTACGCTTCTTAATACCTCCATAGTCTCTTCATACTGATGAAAAGGATCACTTTGAACATCAACGACAAGGACTATAAGATCAGCTCTTCTCATCAGATCAGCCATCCCAGGGTCAATATATTCAGCTGTAATAGGGGGTGTGTCTATAAGCTGAAACTGAATGTTTTCAAAGGTTGCCATACCGGGCACTGGTTTCCACGTGGAATGGGGAAAGTCGGCGATCTCAGGGGAGGCGTTGGTAAGGGTAGCTACTATAGAAGATTTTCCCGTATTTGGCGCACCTACTATGGCAACCTGAAGAACTCCTTCCTTCTCTATTAAATAGTCCGAATCCCTCCGTCCTCCTCCCCTTTTCTGTTGAGCCTGAGCTTTAAACTTTGCAATTTTGCTTGTAAGAGCTGCCCTCAGCTTATCGGTTCCCTTATGTTTGGGCATTATGGTGAGCATCTCTTCAAGAGCTTGAACCTTCTCCTCGGGTGTCTTAGCTTCCCGGTATCTTTTTTCCGCTTCAAAATAGTGGGGTGGTAAATTTGCCGGCATACTCCCAGCCTCCCTTTAATTTAATATTTCAGGAGATAATATGTGGTGTCAGGCTTAAAACCGTCAAGAGATGATTACTTGGGTTAATCTTCTCTAAGGTCTTTATTACCGTTGGAGGGGCAAATTCCTTGAGGTATTAAAAGGGAAGCATAAAGGGTGGCATATGAGGCATAGGCTTAACGAACTAAAAAGGCAAAGAAAATAATTGGGGGAGGGACAAGAAAAGTGTCTCATAGGGCTTTACAAATTGAAGGGATAAAAAGTTTTCTTAGAAGAGGGGATATAGTTTACCAGTATTACTCCATTTACTATGCCCATTAGCTATTGGCCGGGAAATTTATTAGTGTAGACAATTGGTTTGTATTGATAAACTTAGATACCTTTTTCCCATTTACACCAATGAAACTATAGGGACCATATCTCTTAATTCAGAATTAACGAATAGAGGTTCACTATAAACTCGCTTGCCTTTTTGTAGTCTCTTAATTATATTTATTTCATTTCCATCCTCATCTATACAAATAAAATCAATTTTAGGTTCTCCGTAGCGTCTTAATCTTCTTTAAGAGGTTGATCAAACCATATTTTAATCTCAATATCTTGATTTATGTTTTTTTGCAAATATCATCGTTTGAAATATTTTTTATAGAAGGCCAAGATTCACCTAATATTATGTCTATTGCATTTAGAATATTAGATTTTCCTGAATTATTTTCTCCGACTAAAGCGCATAATGATTGAGTTTCAAAATCAAGTTCTTTGATTGAACAATAATTTTTTTACTCTCATATTTTCTTTTTTTACTATATTTTTGTTGTTCTATCCACTTATCAATTACCTCTTTCTTAAATCTCCACTGCCTGCCAACCTTATAGGTTGGAATTTTACCAGCCTGAGCCATCTTATAGATTGAAGATGTGCTCATCTGTAAATATTCTGCTATCTGTTCCAGTGTTAACCATTTATCCATAATTATAATCCTTTTATTCATATTTATCAACGATTGCTAATATATGATAATAGATAATAAACCAAAAGTCGAGACTCTTCTATTTTTTTATTTCCTCTCAAACTATTCAAAATATTCTCAAATTGAAAGGAATATTTTAGTCAAAAAGTTCATCGAAGATATTCTTTATTCGAAAGAGCAAATCCTTTATTATTCAGAGGATTTTAACGCTTTCAAAAATTCAAATATTTCTTCAGGGGTTAGGTCGTGTGGGGACAAAAAGAGAAAGGGGACTTCCATTTCCCTTTCCGAAAATCCCTAGTTCGTATTATTAAATATGGCTCCCCGGGCCGGACTCGAACCAGCAACCTAGTGGTTAACAGCCACCCGCTCTGCCTGTTGAGCTACCGGGGAATTTAAGTCGCCGTTCTCTCTAGCAAATCTTAAGCATCATGTCAAGAAAAAAGCTTTCTTCCCTTGGGAATGCTACCTGGACTCCATAAGAAACGGTTTATCGCCTGTTTTCTGAGCAATAAGCGAAATAAGCTTTTGAGCATCGGATTTGCTTCCTTTAACAGGAACACGAACAACATAAATCACACCTAGCTTAGGATGGGAACTCTGCTTCACAATAGCCTCATGGCCGAGCTCACTTATAATGGCCTTCACTCTCTTTGCATTCCCTTCTTCCCGGTAGGCACCTACCTGTATCCAATAGGAGGCTTCACTTTTGCTAGGAGAAGAGGATGTTGAAGATAGGGTTACTTCTCGTTGGGCACTACTAGGGGTTGCAGGCTTAGTTACAGAAGCGGTAGAACCCTTTGGAGGGATTTTCTCAGAAGAGGTTTTCTCAGAAGGGGTTTCGGGGGGTTCCTTTTTTTTAGCCCTTTTCTCCGGCTCAAGCATACTTACAATAGTATGTTTTCCTGATGACGCCTTAGTTGCTTCAGTAGAAGCGCCTCCCGATGGAAAAGGCATTTCACTAAGGGCACTTTGAGCAACAGTCTCTTTAGCCTTCTTGTCTTCAGCGATTTCCTTTTGCCGTAACTCTGAGCGTAGTTCGTAAATATTTTCCTGTTTAGGGGGTAGGAGCGGCGATGCCACAAGGGGAGAAGCACTAGAAGGAGTAGTTGGTGGTAGGGTGGCAGGAGAAGGTTTACTATCACCCTTTGGAACCTCTCCCCCTACAGTAGATTGAGAAGGTGGTGTCTCCCTCTGAGGCATAGTAACGACTTGCCCCTTTGGAATTTTTCCCACCACAATATCCTGCTTAGCTCCTCCACTAAAGGTTTCGCCAGGCTTTGCTATGGAGGCTTTTTCTGAAGCCTGTTTTGACTTTGATGCAACCTTCCACAAAAAAGGAGCAATCAACACTCCAAGGGTAAAAAGGACCGCAAGAAGCAATATAATTTTTCTATGGCTTTTTTTTTCTTTCTTTAAGCCCCTTTGAAGATAAAGACCCTTATTAGTTGCCATGATATCTCCTTAAGTAACAATCTTATATCGCCTTCGCTCTTTTGAAGGCCCTAGCAAAACCGTCAATAGACCCTTCAATTGTCGAATCGTCCACGCAGTAGGCGATCCTCATATGCGAAGGACAACCAAATCCTGTCCCTGGCACCACAAGGACAAGCTCTTCCTGAAGCATCTTTACAAAGGTTACATCGTCAGAGATGGGAGTCCTTGGAAATAGATAGAAAGCTCCTTCGGGTTTAACACATTCATAACCTATTTCTATAAGGGCATTGTATAATTTATCTCGCTTTTTCTGATAAACTAGTGGATCTACCGAAACCCCTTGAAGTCTTGCAACAAGCCGCTGCATCAACGCAGGGGCATTTACGAAACCTAAAATCCGGTTTGCAAGAATGAGGCTATCGATAACGTCCCTAACGTTTTCCATCAAAGGGTTTACTGCTATGAAGCCGATTCTTTCTCCCGGAAGGCATAGATCCTTCGAATAGGACGTTACAACGAAACTATGGGGATACATCTTTAATATCGATGGAACCTTTAGGTCATCGAAAACGATTCGCCTATAGGGCTCATCGGAGATAAGGTAAATTACTTTTCCGAACTGAAGACTCTTACGGTCTAGAACATTTCCTAGAATCGATAGACTCTCTTCACTATAGACACGCCCTGTAGGATTGTTAGGGGAGTTGATAAGAACCGCTTTGGTCTTAGGAGAAATCGAGTTTTCAATGGCTTCAATATCTAGAGAAAAGTCTGGTCTAGTTGGAACTTGCCTCATCACCCCACCATGATTGTCAATGTAAAAGCCATATTCTACAAAGTAAGGAGCTGTAACGATTACCTCATCTCCAGGATCGAGAATAGATTTAAGAACAACATTCAATCCACCAGCGGCACCACAGGTCATTACAATGTGATCTGGGGAAAGAGATTCTTTATCGGACAGGTTATGATCTTTGCTTACAAAATCGGCTATCTTTTCTCTAACCCAAGGATAGCCAGCATTAGGCATATAACCGTGAGAGGCCGGTGTGCTCTCCTGAACCACCCTATGTAACTCCTCGTATACAATCTCAGGTGGATAGACATTGGGGTTTCCAAGACTAAAATCATAAACCTTATCTGCTCCATGAATCGCCTTAAGGCGAGCCCCCTCTTCAAACATTTTTCTAATCCAGGAACTCCGTCCCATAAATTGAAGCATCTTTTGGGAAACAGGCATTGGCTAACCCTCCAGAAGTTTTATACAAGGGAACATCAAAGACTCATTTCTAATAATGTGATAAACAAGTCAATAAGAATCCCAGCTTAGAAAAGAAGTAACTCATTTGAGTTCGGGGTATCTAACCTTGGTCTGTTCACCAGATTTTATCAAAGGCCATTCTAAGAAAAATTCAATTTCCATAGGATACTTAGCTGGGGAAATCCTTCGGCCCGCAGAAAATTCATAAACTCCCTCGGGAAGGGTTACACGAAAGGAACAGTCCCTGTTATCCCATCTCATCTTGGGATTCTTAACGAAGATCCTCTTTCCAGCATCTAGCTTAGTTATCGCAAAATCAACCCCATAGGATGGTCGAGTCGGCCCTTGGCAATCACCATACTCAATAACGAGCTCTCCCGGTGGCTCTAGAGGAGTAAGAGCCTCCTTAATAGAATCGGCTTTATGGTTAAACACCTGCCAGTTCCTACCATCATGGATTATTAAGCGATCATTAAGCTCATCGTAAAAGGTAGCTACACCATGAAAGCGCATAAATACCCCTAGAGCAATAAGAGTTTCACGTCTTGAATAGGAGATTCGATTTAAAATAACATCCTCTGGATGAAGCGGAGAGGAAAAAAATTCCTGCGAGATAGGAGCTACTGTTTTGGCTATCTCCAGAGCCCTTTCAATAAGCTTTGTAAGATCTTCCTTCTCCGATAAAAACTTAATCTTTTCAGAAAACCAAAAGGGGGGCTCATCGGGAAACTGGGGGCTAAGGACAAAATGGGTAAATACCTCATCGTCGTATGAGAGTCCCATCTTTATTCTTTCCCTTCTTATACCAAGTAGCTTCCTGACATGGTGCCTTAGGTCATGGAAAAACGTTAAAGCAAGTCCCTTGGGATCAGTGAGAAAAAGAATATCCCTAGTAGCGCTAAGTTCTTCGTTTGTAAAATCCTCCATAGCAACAAGTAGCTCAAAGGCCCTTGAGCCTGCTTCCGCCAAGTGACTAGAAATCTTCCAATCCATATCATCTCGCCACAGAGAGATCAGCTGCCCGATTGAGGTCACAAGCTTTTCGGATCGTGTAACATCCGAGGAAGGAAAAAGGCCCGATTCACTATTAGCGGGAAGCTCCGGCAAGTAAAGATTACATCTAAAAGAATCTGAGAATACGCCATCAAAGCTTACCGTAATCATACCTTCTACATCTTTTAGACAGAAAAGCTTTTGCAAAAATCCTCCGTCGGGCTCTTCGGCAACTACCTCAAGAACACACCCACCGGGACTAACGTTAAACTGGGCCACTCCCTTTTCATCAGTCTTACTGTCAATAATGGATCTCAGTCGTCCTCCGTTCCAAACAAGGAGCCTCAAAGAAGCCTTTAGGGGTAAACCTTTTAAGCTGTCCACAACACTTATAATAAAGGGTTTCGTCTTTATATAACGCTCCCTTTCGTTACAAAGGAAAATTTTACCATAAGCTATTCCCTCAGAGCAGTTTTTGCCCTCTAGGGATGTTGTCCATACAATAGGAGCGTAGGTAAGAAATTTTTTAAACCAAGGACGGTCAAAGTCATCCTGTAGCGATGCGGCATCTAGAAAATGCCATTTACCATCGTCGAGATACACTTCAACCCATGCATGATTTCCCTCTGTGTGACGCCAAGCAGGTATCCAGGCGATACGAGCAGGAATGGCCACACTTCTTAAAGCGGAAACTACAAGAATGGCCAGCTCTTCACATCGTCCAAAACCTCTACGGAGGAGCCCAAGAGGTCCCATATCCCAGGCACTGCTAGGACGAAAGGATACCTGCTCGAAAACCCATCTGTTTACAGCCAAGGCCGCCTCACTCATGTTTTTAGCTTGATAGGCCACAGGAGCTAATTTTGAAAAAAGCTTAGGTTTATAAGGTTCAAAGGGCTCCTGAGCGGCTCTATGAAAAAGCACATATTCAAGAAAGACTTTCTCAGGGATAGATTTCCCCCACGGCATAAGCTCTCTTGCTTTGTAGGAATAACGCACGTGGTTAATAATCTCTTCTGAGGTAAGGCGTATGAGATCTCCAATGCTGAGATATTGAACGAGAAATCTCACGCCAGCCAGTTCTGGAGCTGACTGCGAAAAGGCCTTAGTCGCCTCATTGATAATGTTATTTTTTTTATCTTCAATAAACGCTGGAAAAGATGGAGCCTCTGAAGCTTTCCCGATCTCTACCAGCGTCATAAACAAAAGAAATGTAAAAGCTATCCTAAGGATAGAACGCCTTGTATTACTAAAGCTAATCAAGAGTTCGCCCCGTAAGCCTTTTTAGAGCCTCCATATAGCGAAGTCTAGTATTGGCAATAACATCGGAGGGAAGATGAGGCGGAGGATCATTGGCTTTCCACCCTATTTCCACGAGGAAATCCCGAAGGTATTGTTTATCAAAGCTTTCGGGGTTTTTCCCTACTTCGTATCTATCCCTTGGCCAAAAACGGCTTGAGTCTGGTGTTAAGACCTCATCGACAAGGGCGATCTCTCCATCTATTAGGCCGAATTCAAACTTGGTATCGGCAAGGATTATGCCCCTCTCCTCCGCATATTCTGCAGCCTTAGTGTAAAGGGCGATGCTAAGTTCCTTAAGGTGGGCAGTGTTCTCTTTCCCTATTATGGATTCCATCTGATCCAAGGAGATGTTTTCATCATGCTGGCCTATTTCGGCTTTGGTAGATGGAGTGAATATTGGTTCTGGAAGTTTTTGAGCCTGCTTAAGTCCCGGTGGCAATTCAATTCCACAGACTTTCCCAGTTTTTTGGTAATCTTTCCATCCCGATCCTACTAAATACCCTCTAACTATACACTCTACAGGAAAGACCTTCGCCTTACGAACCAACATGGATCTACCTTCTAGAAGGCTTCGATGAGTCTGGCACTCATAAGGGAAATCATCTACATTCGATGATACAAGATGATTCCTGCAAATGTCCTTTAGAAAATCGAGCCAGAAAAGGGAAAGGGCTGTTAAGATTTTACCCTTATCAGGGATAGGATCGGGCATAACCACGTCGAAAGCTGAGATCCTGTCGGTTGCAACAATAAGAAGCATGTCACCAAGATCGTAAATGTCTCTGACCTTACCCCTTCCTAGTAGCTTAAGACCTTCGAGATTTGTTTCGTAAACTGAAGAAATCACTGACTGCATTTTACTTCCCTTCCTTTCTCTTTATAAAATCCTATCAGAAATTCCGAATCCTTTGGTGAAAGATCGAATTTATGAATTGCTTCATTAATAAAACGGTTGAGGTGTTGCTTCCCCTGTTCTTCAATCATAGCTGAAATCCACTTTATCGCTTTCTTTATTGCCTCACTTTCAGGTATTATGGTTGCCATCCTTGCTTCTCCTTTTTTGGATAAACTGTTTATCTATGTCCTCCTCTTAGCAAGGTTTTTGTAACTTTTTTCAAAAATAACATACTTTTTAGGGATCTCGTCAAGAAAACGACTCGGTTCTGTTATCTTTCCTTGCCTTTGGAGAGCCCAGCTTATATGAAGATATCTTGCTGCCCTTGTCATGGCAACATACATAAGTCGCCTTTCTTCCTCAACAGCCTCTATATACTTTCTACCATACCATTCGTCGGCGATCGCTCTCCAGTGGGGTATAAGGCCATCCTCAACGCCTATTATAAACACTACATCGAACTCAAGTCCCTTTGCTCCATGAAAGGTCATAAGTTGAACTGCCCTAAGATCTTCACCATCTCCATCCAGGTTACGATCTTCTTGTAAAAGCGATGCCCGCTCCAGCAAGTCAGCTAAAGATTCGCTTTCAGAGGCCATGTAGATAAATTGCTCGATGTTACCCTGCCGGTTCAAAAAATCTTCCTCACTTTCTGAGTAGTCTCGAAGATAATTCAGATAGGATGTTCTACTAATGAAACATTCAATGGCCTCCTTGGGGGACATCTTGGCTATGTCACTTAGGAGAACCTTTAGATCCAAGAGCCCCTTCGAGACCTTCTTGGATAAGATGTTAGCCTGAAGAGCTATCCATGTGGCTTCCTGTAAAGACATACCAGGTTGTTTGAACCCTTCAATCTTCTTTAACGTAGCGGATCCTATACCTCTTTTGGGAACATTTAGCACTCTCTCAAAGGCCATATCGTCTCTCGGATTTAGAGAGCTCACAAGATAGGCATTTATGTCCTGAATCTCCTTACTTTCAAAAAATCCTCGAGCTCCCACTATTCGGTAAGGGATCTTCATTTCCCGAAAAACTTCCTCAAAGGGTAAAGAACAGAAGCGAGTTCTATAAAGCACCGCCATTGATTGGAAGGGGATGTTATTCTTCAGGTTGTGCTCTATACACCTAAGGGCAACCCATCTAGCCTCTTCCCGCTCATTTAAGCACTCAACAAGAACTATGGGCGGTCCCGGCCGATTACTATAGCAACGTTTCTCCAAGCGAAATGTATTGTTAGCGATTAAGGCATCTGCAGCTGCTACAATCGGTTTGGTCGACCTAAAATTCTCTTCTAGCCTGAAGATAACGCCTTCTCTAAACCTTTCTGGAAAGGACACAAAATAGGCGAGATCAGACCCTCTAAAGCCGTAAATGCTCTGATAGTCATCTCCTACAACCATGAGATTTCCATTTCTCATCAACAATTCGGTAATCTCGTTTTGCAGACGGTTCGAATCCTGAAATTCATCTACCAAGATATAGTCAAAGGCACTCTGATAAAAGCCTCTTATGGCCTCCTCCGACCTTAAAAGGTTTCGAACAAGAAGTAATATATCCTCAAAGTCAACAGCATTGAGGCTTTTTAGAGCCTCATTGTACCTTTCATAGGCATCCATGATCTTGGGAACATGGGAGTATTTATCAAGGAATCTCTCGGGGGATCCACTATTTTTGGCTAGCGATATTGCGCTGTGAGCTAACCCTAAATACTTTGTCGTATCCAAATTGAGGCTTAGAAGGATCCTCTTTAGAAGAGTCCTCTGTTGAGATTCACTATAAATGGAGATAGGTTGACGATAGCCAAGGCGAAAAGCCTCTCGGTTAAGAATCTTAAAACAGGCGCTATGGAATGTTCGAATCCATGGGAAGCGGTAACGAGAAAGACCCGTCATACTCTCCAACCTAGACTTCATCTCTTCAGCAGCCTTATTAGTAAAGGTAATCGCCAAGATACGATCAGGACTGTAGCCCTCTTCACTTACAAGGTATGCGATCTTTGCTGTAAGAGTTCTCGTCTTTCCACTCCCAGCACCCGCTGAAACGAGTATAGGCCCTCTAGGCCAACAAACTATCTGCTCCTGAAGGGGAGAAAGGATTTCTTTAATGCTTTGCCACATACTTAAGCAAACCTTTTTCCTTTAGTTTCACCCTATGTCCCGAGGGACTATAGGAAAAGGAGAGTTAAAAGTAAAGATTCACTTCCATCCATTCCGTTTTCCCTTTACAGGGACGAAAGAAATTTTTAGTCTTTCTCTTATATAAGAGTATCGGGAAGGAGCTGTAACAAGTTATACTACAAACTTAGGAGGGAAAAGTATATGCCAGAGTTTGGACACCCTTTCTCAGGAGTTGCACACGAAAGAAAATTGACAAAGGAGGAACTTATCAGAGCTATTAGGTTTCTGATTGCTGCTGAATACGAAGCTGTTCAGCTCTATATGCAACTTGCTGAATCAATCGACGATCCTTTAGCAAAGGAGGTTCTTAAGGATATTGCCAATGAAGAAAGAGTTCATGCGGGAGAATTTTTAAGACTCCTCAAATACCTTGATCCCCAAGAAGAAGAGTTTTACAAAGAAGGAGCCGAAGAAGTGGAAGAGATTATGCAAAAATTGGGGATTAAAAAATGATTAAAAGTCACCGAGGTATGGAAAATGCGGGCAAGCCATTTTAAAGGTATGATTTTGATTTCCTTTCTAACCTTAGCCCTAATTGGATGTGACAAGGGCAAAGGAAAAAGTGGGGAACAGAAGATGCAACAAGTAAAATCATATGAGGCAAAGGACTACTCCCATTTAATAGGCATGCCGGGCCTAACTGAGACAGCGTTACGATTACATTTTTCCCTCTACCAGGGTTACGTAAACAATACCAATAAGTTGTTAGAGGAGATGAAAACTCTAGCCGAACAAGGCATGGCTAACACTCCTCAATATGCTGAACTGAAACGCCGTTTTTCCTTTGAATTCAATGGGATGAAGCTTCACGAACTCTTTTTTGAAAACCTTGGGGTAACACCGTCGGCTCTAAGTCCAAATAGTTCTCTCTATAAAGCCTTAGAAGCTAGCTTTGGTAGCTTTGACTCATGGCAAAAAGACTTTATCGCGACAGCTCAGATAAGAGGCATCGGTTGGGCGGTCCTATTCTATGATCCCTCGGCCGGTCGCCTTATGAACGCCTGGATCAATGAACATCATGTAGGGCTTCTTTCTCAGTGCATTCCACTCCTTGTCTTGGACGTCTTCGAGCATGCTTTTATAGTGGACTATCAACTCGATCGAGCCTCCTACATAAAAGCAGTAATGCAACAGATAAATTGGAAAGTGGTGGAGACTCGATTCGAAGGAAAACAGGCAATGTAGGAAAATATACTTAACTAAAGTTTTATAGGGCAACCCCTGTGTGGTTGCCCTGACTCTTTTTATTTCTTTAAACACGATATCAGTGAGGGATGGGGAAGGCAATGGTTGAATACGGCTACGTAGTAGAATCTCTCAGGAGGCAAAGGGAACGGCTAATTAATGACTATGGTGAGGAGGGATTTACCGCCCACACAAATCTTTTGGAGATTTCCATCATCTCCCTTCATAACCGTGTTGCTAACATGTTGGAAAACTCCTCAGAAATTTTTCGTTCTGAAGGCTCCATTATCGCTATTGGAGACTTTGGCCGTGGCATGATAGGACCCCTTCAACCAGTCCAAATCGTATTTCTAGTCACTCCAAAACTGGAAAAGGAAAAAGAATGGTTCAGAGAGGTTATCAATCCTTTGGAGGAAGCTGGATGGAAAGTTGAATGGGAGGTCCTTACACTTTCGGCTCTTACAGAGAAGCTATCGAGAGATTACAGTTTCTTAAAGAAAGTGATTTACATGCGTTATATCTCCGGAAATCGCCTTATAGCGGATGAGTTAGAGGCTGTTCTTAAGGAGTGGATTCGGACTCAAGGCGTCGAACTCATCGGTGAATGTAAGAAGAGTTGGGTAGAACGCTTCGAGATGGCGACAAAGGCGGAAGATTGGCTTGAGCTTGATCTCTATAGTTTTTCTGGAGGCCTTGATGACATTCGTTGCTTAAGAATCACTCTTAACATTCTTGGCATGAATCGCTTGGACGACGCTGCCCGCCAAGGAATTTTAGAAAGGCAGGATATAGATCGTTTACAGCAGGTAGAACGTTTTTATTTACGCATTCTTAATGCGGCCGGCGGATCGGTTCTTTCCTATAATGTCCAAGAAGAGGTAGCTTTAAAAATGGGGTATACCGGTCGAGCCGATTTTTCTGCGGTGGAAGCTTTCATGCAAGAGGTTTATAGAGCTCTCCACGATGTAAGCCGGATCTGCCAGATCTTTTGGCGTAGCATAGAGGAGAAAACCGATCTAATTGGAGAGAAACCAATCCCTAGGGAAATCAGATCGGGGGTCTTTATTCGTGAGGGTTCTTTAGATATTGATTTCGAGAAATTTCCTCTCAATCCGGTAAGTTTTGTGTCAATATTCAGAATGGCGGCTCAATACGGAGTTCCCGTTGGAGCGAAAACCCTTCGCCATCTCATTTCTCATCGAAATATTTTGGAATCATCAGCAGGTAACAGGGCTGTTTCTGAAGAACTTCTTCTAATGATCCATTCAGACTCTCCTAGACTACTTGCCTTTAGACAATTTCACGATATGGGTTTTTTTGGAGCCCTTATCCCCGAGTGGAACTCAATCTTAGGGCTTGCTCAACACGATTTTTTCCATGCCTTCCCCTTCCATGAACACGCCATAAGGGCGCTTCAAGAGGTTAAAAAAGTGCTTAACGGGGACTATGCCAAGGAAGAGGCTGAGATAACCAGGGTGGGTAACCGAATAAGCGATCCAAGATGGCTCTATCTTGCTGCTCTTCTTCACGACATCGGAAAAAGCGGTGGAAGAGACCATGCGATAAAAGGCGGAGAAATGATTCCACCCATTGCAAGACGACTTGGACTCCTTCCTGAAGAAAGCGATATGGTGCAATTTCTTGTTGCTCAACATACCCTTCTTATGGATAGCGCTTCAATGAGGGATATTGGTGACGAGGGGATGCTTTCCCAGTGTAGCCTCATTATTGGGAACCCTGTCCGGCTTGATCTTCTTTTGATCTTGACCTTTGCGGATTTAAAATCAACCGGTCCCACGGCCTTTGAAAAGTGGCAAAGAAGCCCCATTCTATTCTTGTACGAAAGGATAGGACAAATCATAGAAAAGGGAGAACCTAATCCAAAACTTATCAGAGACCGAATCAGTCAGATTTCCAAGTTAGTAAAGGAAAAGGTTTCAGACCTTATGGATGAACACCAACTTCAGAATCAACTCGAAGAGGTTTCTCCCCGCTACCTTCTTTCAATGATTCCAGAGGACATTGCAGAACATTTAAGGTTAGAATGGATTTTCTTCAACTCCCCAGATCCCTTCGTTTGCCGCATTGTTCCACGGTCATTGGGAAAATACGGAGGAATGGATAAGGGGTGGAACCTTACAATTATAAGCGAAATGACCCAGGGGCTTCTTTACAAGGTCGCCGGTCTTCTTACCCTCCATAATTTAGACATCATATCGGCGCAGGTATTTGTAAAGAAAAATGGCATAATGATCCTAGATTTTCAGTGTATCTCAAGAATTCCTGACCACGAAACCAACTGGGAGGAAATACAAAGAGACCTTAAACGGCTCTTAGAACATAAACTAGCATTAGACTACCGGCTCGCCCAAAGGGCTGTATTCCCAAGAGGTTCTCGACCAATATCGACTGAAGTTGTGGTAGACAATGATTCATCAGAGGATTACACAATTCTTGAGATCTACACTAAAGACAGACCAGGTCTTCTTTATCTCATTACCAAGACACTGGCAGGTTTTGAGATTAGAGTGTATGTAGCAAAGATCACCACCAGAGGAGATCAGGTAGCCGACGTATTTTATGTTAAAGATCACTTGGGCAACAAACTATATGATCCTGACCAGATCAGAGAGATTCAACAGGCTTTAATCTTTTGGTTGGATAAGGCCTCAAGCATTGGATAACCATGGAGGGAACCTATGGGTAATCTTATACTTTGGGATCAATATGAAGCTATTGGGATCATCACCTTGAATCGTCCCGAGAAGCGAAATGCTCTATCGCTAGAGCTTATGGAGAGCATGATAGAGATCTTAAAGGACATTTCATCTAATGAGGCGATTAAGGTCGTGATAATTAAAGCGAAGGGACCAGTTTTTAGCGCAGGCCATGACCTAGGTGACATGGTTGGAAAAGAAACGGACATTAATTATCTTCGTAGAATCTTTAGAGTTTGTAGTGATATGATGTGGATGATCCACCAACTTCCACAACCAGTAATCGCTCAAGTGCAGGGCATCGCTACGGCTGCCGGATGTCAATTGGTGGCAACCTGTGATTTAGCAGTTGCGGAAGCAGAAGCAAAGTTTGCTACTCCAGGTGTAAAGATCGGCCTTTTCTGCACAACCCCAATGGTACCTCTTGTTCGAGTTATAGGAAGGCGAAGGACCATGGAGATGCTACTGACGGGCCGATTTATTTCTGCCCAAGAGGCCCTTTCATGGGGACTCGTCAATAGGGTTGTTGAGAAAGAAAGGTTAGAAGAGGAAACCCTTAGTCTAGCTAGAGAAATAGCTCAATACAGCCGATTTACCCTTGGACTTGGTAAAAAAGCCTTTTACGACCAGATTGACCTAGACGAATATAGCGCCTATAGATACGCTCAGGAAGTTATGGCTATGAACTCCATGGCAAGAGATGCTAAAGAGGGTATATGCGCATTCTTAGAAAAAAGATCTCCCTCTTGGTGTAATCGATGATAACTTTATACCAACAAAGAACTCAAAGTTGCTATGGAAGAGGAGATTGGCTCTAGAAAGGTTAGCCGGTAATTGGTTGGTTACAGAGGGGACAGATACGGATAGTTCTTAGTTTTTCTTCAATCTCTGACCGCCTTTTTTGTAAAAGTCTTTCGATCTCAGCATATTCCTCCTCTTCCTTCGTTATTTTTCTTTCCACATCCCCTATATTGGTTATGAGGTTCCTAAGAGCTGTTATTTCGTGTGGGCTCTTAAGCTCCGGTGGTGGCTTTAAATCGAAGATAATTTCTTGGTATTTACCAAGAAGTGCCATTTCCTCTGTTATGGACTTTATCTTGCCAATAAAGGATCTTAATTCATCAATTGGACGCAAATCAGGAAAGGGCTTTAACGATGAAAGTAGTAGATTCTCCTCTGAAAGTCCTAATCTTTCCCTCTCAAGTTCTTCTATGTGAGAAATGAGATTGGAAAGATCCTTAGATGGATAAATATCCGGTGGGGGAAGAAGATTTTTCAATTCCCTATCTATTAAATCAAGATGCTGAACAGTAGCAGTTAGAGCACTAATATTTGAGAGGTAGTTATAAAGCTCCCCTGTAGACCTTATTTCTGGAGGGGATTCAAGCTGTTCTAAAATAGCTTCCAATTCCCCCAAGTAGTTAAGATAACTTATAACAGAGGTCATAGCGTTAACCAATTCTTTAAGGGGAACAGTGTTGTTTATAGGGGGTGGTTCCTTAATACCTTCAAAAACCTCGTATTGGGCTTTAAGAGAAGTTACTTCACCGACAGTTATTTCCAATTTTTCAATATTTTCCAAAAGGAGAGGAATAGCCTCTTCAAGTCTTTTTATTTCAGTTTCAAGCCTATCTATTGTGGAAAACATTTCTCCGATGGTATCCAAAGGAAGATAAGCCTCTACTAGCCTTTGAAGCCTTGTAACTTCTTCTTCAATCTCCTTCCTTCTCGCTTTTTTAATATCAGCCTTCGTCTTAAGGATTTGTTGCATCCTAATAAGATAATGAGCCTCTGTAGAGGCGGCAAAAAACCCAGCAGCTCTTGATCCGGAGGGAATAAAAATCGGATCCTTTTGAAGGGCGATATGAACGTTAACTTCTTCGTTGTCTCCAGTAATGACCGGCGAGATTCTAAGAAGTTTTTTCACATCTTCGGGAACATTATTGCCAACCTTTGCGTAGATCTCTTCCCTACCATCCTTGAAAATCTTATATCGCGATGAGGTAGGGGTCCGCTCCCAGGTGATAACCTCACCAGAATCTAATTCAATACTCACAACGGCCTTTGATGCACCGTGACGTATTAGCTCTTGAGAGGCCGGGTTCTCAACAACACATCGAAGAGCCTCTACCACAGCGCTTTTTCCTATGTTGTTTGGACCCGTAAGAACCGTTACTCCACCGTTAAGTTCAATGGAGGTGTCTCTATGGCTCATAAAATCTTTCAAAGTAATTCGCCTTATCATAATAGACCGACCCTTCCTCTCGCTCTGCCCTCTACGAAGGGCTCGGGTTTTCTAGGTCCCGAACCCTTCATTCATAACCAACAAAAATATCATCATCCGCCAAGCTGGGTTTTAGCCTCTTCAATAGCGCTCTCCACAATATTTCTAATCTCATCAAGCCTTTTTTCCGTTTCTGCTTCGTAACGGACAACAAGAACAGGCTGAGTATTGGAAGCTCTCACCAGTCCCCATCCGTCTGGGAAAACCACCCTTGCACCGTCAACGTCTATTACTTTATAGCCCCTACCTCTTAAAATCTCCCTAGCTCTTTCTACCACTTGAAACTTTACCTCATCAGGACAGGGGACTCGAATTTCTGGAGTAGTGAAAACCTCTGGAAGTCCTTCCAGTAACTCTGAAATGGTTTTGGTTGTATTGGAAAGAATCTCCACAAGACGGCAAGATGCGTAAATACCATCGTCGAAGCCGAAGTAACGATCCTTGAAAAACATGTGACCGCTCATTTCTCCAGCAAGATCGGCTCCTACTTCCTTCATTTTTGCTTTAATTAGCGAATGGCCAGTTTTCCACATTATGGCTTTTCCGCCAAGCTTTTCTATTTCGTCAAAAAGTATTTTCGAACATTTAACTTCAGCGACAAAGGTAGCTCCAGGTTTACGACTCAGAATCTCTCTAGCAAAAATAAGCATCAACCTATCGCCGTATATGGCATTTCCATTGTGATCTACAACCCCCAATCTATCACAATCCCCATCGTAGGCTATCCCTACATCGAGTTTTTCTTTCTTAACGAGATCTATAATGTCCTTTAGATTTTCCATCACCGTAGGATCGGGTTCATGATTTGGAAAAGTTCCATCCATCTCGCAATAGAGCGGATAAACTTCGCAACCAAGCCTCTGAAGAATCGGGAGAGCTACGGGGCCACCTGTAGCATTCCCTGCATCGATAGCGATTCGGAGCTTACGGGGTCCCATCTTAATATTATTGACAACGAAGTCCTTATAAGGTGTGAGAATATCGTATTCTTGGTAGCTTCCCTTTCCTGAGACAAATTCACCCTCTTCCATTATTTTTCTAATCCTTTGAATCTCCTCTCCTAAGATAGTATCGTAACCGCTACAGATTTTGAAACCATTGTATTCTGGAGGATTGTGGCTTGCGGTGATCATCATTCCACCTTCTCGATCAAGATGGCGGATAGCAAAATAAAAGACCGGCGTAGGACAAACCCCTACATCCACTACATCCATCCCTCCAGAAAAGAGCCCCTCCAATAGGAGATCCCGAAACCTTTCAGAACTGAGACGACAATCCCTTCCCACTACGATGTGTCGTTTTCCCTCTCTAGCCATATAAGTCGCATAAGCCTTCCCCAATATGGGGACGTCCGCTTCGGGGATCTCCGTTCCCACTATTCCTCGAATATCATATTCTCTGAAAACCTTAGGTAGCATAACCGTTCCCTCCCCTTTGCCGATTTAATTTATTTTCTTCCAATCTCCACAACGCAATCATCTCCAACCATGAGACATAACGATTCCTGATTACGAGGTGTAGGACGGACAAAAACGCGCCGACCGAGCACTGAGTGTTCCAACCTAGGCACATCCTCTATTACACATCCCTCCATGATTACGCAGTGTTCTACCGCCGCTCTCACAATGCGCACATTATTTCCAATGGCCGTAAAGGGTCCAACATAGGCATGAAAAAGATGGGAGCCGGCTCCAATAATAGCTGGTCCCCTTACTACCGATTGCTCTATCCTAGCACCCTCTTCTATCACAACTCTACCCGTAACCCTACTTCCTGAATCTATTATTCCCTGAATATCTGTTGTAAGCCATTCATCCATCACTGTGTCATTTGCAAGAAGCAAATCGTCCTTTTTTCCCGTATCCAACCACCACGACGTGACAATGTGGCTCTGAACGTTGTAACCTTTCTTAATAAGCCAAGAAATGGCGTCAGTGATCTCCAACTCACCGCGTTTAGAAGGCCTTATTCTCGATATCGCCTCGAAGATAATTGGCCGAAATAGATAGATACCAACCAGCGCAAGGTCGGAGGGTGGATGTTCAGGCTTTTCGATAAGATCTATAACCTTTCCTCCTTCATCAATAACCGCAACCCCAAAGGCCTTTGGATTTGAAACCGATTTCAGAAAGATAGCTGCCGAAAGGTCTTCATCCTCTATAAACGATTTTACCTCTTCCGTAACACGAGACCCAATAAGGTTATCTCCAAGATACATAAGAAAGGGGTTATCTCCTAGGTAGTCCTTGGCCACCCAAACAGCGTGAGCAAGTCCTAAGGGCTTTTCCTGCCAAATGTATTGGATGGTAACTCCCCATCGACTCCCGTCCCCTACCCTATCAATAATCTCTCGTCCAGTTTCTGGTGCTATTATGATGCCAATATCTTTTATACCTGTAGCTACAATATTTTCGATCACGTAAAAAAGAATGGGCTTATTTGCTACAGGAACCAATTGCTTAGCTCCCGTATATGTAAGTGGTCTAAGTCTAGTTCCCGCCCCACCAGATAAAATGAGAGCCTTCATAGGGTATCTCCTCCACTCATGAAATTAGGCCTTCTAATGGGCCGCTCCCATAATAATCGGTTTCCTTGGTCCCTTCATCAATAGAGCAAGAAGGACTAACCAACCTGTCATCCATCCCAAAACCCAAAAGGTATCGTTAAAGGCTAACATGCCAGCATGGCGTAAGATTTCTCTATAGAAGAGAGAGAGTCCCTGTTGCTGTTGAATCCACGACAAATGCTCCCCTCCTATAAAATTCATAATGGCATGAAATCTTTCCTGAAAGATCGGATTAAAGGGTGTGATATGTTCAATAAGCATGTGTTGATGAAATTGAGACCTCTGAGAAAGTATAGTGGTTGAAAAGGCCGTTCCGAAACTCCCCCCAAGATTCCGAAGTAAATTGAAAATTCCCGTAGCCTGTCCCATATCTTCTACTCTAATATTCACATAAGATGCAGCCCCAAGAGGCACAAAAAACATTCCCACCCCAAAACCTAGGATAATTCTCGGTATAGAAACGCTTATGAAATCTGCATCAAGATTAAAATGAGCCATTTGAAAAAGGCTACAGGTAGTTAAAATAAGTCCAAGGGATAGTAACAACTTCGGTTGTATCCCTCGTCTGATAAGTTGTCCAACTATAGGCATTACCATGAGGCTAGCAATTCCACCCGGACCCAACACAAGCCCTGCCCAAAAGGCAGTATAACCCATGAGATTTTGAAGATAAAGCGGAAGAAGGACAATACTTCCAAATATACAGAAAAACCCCGTAAACATAATGATATTGCCAAAAATGAAGGTTCTATCCTTAAGAATTCTTAAATTCACAACTGGATGTTCCGTCTTGAGTTCAACAATAACAAAGGCAATAAGACTTACTATTGATATTACACTAAGCGTCACTATGAAGTTAGAATTAAACCAGTCTTCCCTTTCTCCTTTATCAAGCACAACCTGAAGGCAACCGAGCCCTATCGAGAGCAAAGCAAGTCCCCAATAATCTATAGAGACTAGCTTTCGGCGGATATAGGGCGGATCGAAGATAAATGAAAGAGTCAAAATTACGGCAAGAATTCCAGCAGGAATGTTTATATAGAAAACCCATCGCCAACTCCAATTATCGGTAATCCATCCTCCCACTACAGGGCCTAGAATAGGTGCGAATACGACGCCCATACCGAAAATAGCCATCGCCATTCCGTGTTCCCGCCTTGGAAAGGTTTCTAGAAGTATAGCCTGAGAAAGCGGTTGAAGTCCTCCTCCCCCTAATCCCTGAAGAATTCTTGCAATTATTAGAACTTCAAGGGATGGAGCAGCACCACATAGGATAGAGCTCAAAGTAAAAAGGATAATACTAAAGAGAAGATAATTTCTTCGACCGAAGAGGCTCGCAAGCCACCCAGTAATTGGAATGACGATAGCATTAGAGACTAAATAAGAGGTAAGAACCCATGTAACCTCATCTACTCCCGCGTTAAGACTTCCTTGGATATGGGGAAGAGATACGTTCACAACACTAGTATCCATTACTTCTATGAAGGTAGGAAGAATCACTGTGAAGGCAATAATCCATTTGCTTGGACTAGGGGGCTTTTGGATCTCGCTATTTCTCACAGGCCTTTTACCTCTCCTCCTTGAGTTTCGAACCAGATCTATCTGAAGTATAGACCTTTACCTCAAGAGATAATCCAACCCGGAGGGGATATTCTGATGGTGGAGGCTCATCCAAAGCGATCTTCACAGGAACTCGTTGAACCACTTTAATCCAGTTTCCTGTGGCATTTTCTGGTGGAAGGAGCGAAAAGGCGGCACCCGTTCCGGCTCTAATCCCTATAACCCTACCCTTATAAACATATCTAGGGTATACATCGGCTCGAATTTCCGCCCTTTGTCCAATTCGCATATTCTTAAGTTGAGTCTCCTTGAAATTCGCCTCAACATAAACTTCATGTAGAGGCACAATAGCAAGAAGAGGCTGCCCTGTCTGAATCCAGTCGCCTACCTGAAATCGCCTCTGGGCTACATAACCAGAAATAGGTGCGAAAATTTTACAGTAGGACAACTGAAGTTTCGCCAATTCAAGTTCTGCCTTAGCTTTTTCTACCTGAGCTTCAAGATTTTTAATTCGATGCCTTTCCATCTGAGCTTGAAGATCCTGAGCTTCGGCAGCACGAAGTTGTGCCTGAGCTCGTTCCGTCTCCTTCTTGGCCGAGCTAAGGGCTATTCGAGCCGAAGCCAGTTCCGCCGACAGAGCTTCATACTGGGCAAGGGCTTTTTTGTAGGCTGTTCTAGTTCGATCAAGTTCACGTTCTGAGATGGCCCTTTGATCATAGAGAGCCCCAAAGCGTCTGAAATCCTTTTCCGCCTGTTTCAGATCAGCTTCAGCCGATTTCCTCTTTTCCTCTATTTCCTCAATCTTTTTCTGGGCTTGATGCTCTCTATCGAGAGCTATCTTAAGGGTGGCTTTAGCGGCATCGACATTAGCGGTCATTGTGGTTTCTATGTAAGAAAGACTAGCCCTACGTAAATTTAGTTCTTCTTCGAGAGCTTTTAGATTGGCTTCCGACTGTTGAACCTTTAAGGCGTAATCCGAGGGATCAATTTCAAGAAGAAGCATCCCCTCCTTTACAGAGTCATCATTTTCTACATAGATTTTAACCACCCTACCAGGAATCCTGCTACTTACAGTAGCGCTGTCGGCCACGACATAGGCGTTATCGGTTCTTACATAACGACTAGTGTAAAACCACCAGATAAGGCTTCCTAATGTAATAAACCCTATAAAAGCTATAAGCACCCTTTTTAACCTATGGTTATTTCTTAGCGATGAAATACCATTTTGAGAAATCTGCTCCAACTCCCTACTCATGCCTACTCTCCCTCTATGCCTCGCTTTGAACCCTCTTTAGACTATCTCATACTCCCTTTGTGAGCAGGAACCGCCTCTTTATATCCATTGATTCTTCAGAGCCCCTCGGCTGTCGAAATAAGGGAAAGCCTCTTTCAAGAGTTTATCAATTCTTTCAAAAGATCAATCCACGGCCTAAGACGGTCAAGAATAAAAACAGTAGTAGGGGCTATGGCTAAGGCTGGTAAAAAGTTGCCTACCCGAATGTCTTTTATCTTCAAAAGTCTTATGCCAATCCCTACAATTATAAGTCCTCCTGCTGCCGTCATCTCGTTAACCATTGATGTGGTAAGAAGCTTTTGAATCCAGGCAGCACTCAGGGTAATACTTCCCTGAAAAAGAAAAACCGTAAGAATCGAAAAGAGCACCCCCCAACCCAAGGCCGATGCAAAACCAAGGGAAGCGAAACCATCAAGCATTGATTTAACTGCAAGAATGGTATAGTCCCCCGTAAGGCCATCCCGGATTGATCCCAGAATGGCCATAGGGCCAACACAGAAAAGAAGACTTGCTGTAACGAATCCCTCTACAAACTTTTTGTGCCGCTCCATGGAGAAGGTTCTTTGAAGGATCTCTCCAAGCCGGTTCAACCTATCTTCAATCTTAAAAAGCTCACCAACAACACCTCCCACAAGGAGCGATCCTAGGACAATAAGCACATTCTCCGTTTTAAAAGCCATCTGGAAACCGATGAAAAGTGTGAGTAACCCAAGACCATCAAAAACTGTCTCCTGAATACGCTGAGGAAACCTATTCCCAAGCATAACGCCAAGGGTGGATCCCACCGAAACGGCCGCAATGTTTATAAGAGTTCCAACCATAGTAAACCTCAACCTTACTGTTCGAATGTGTAGACCCCTATTTTACGTGTCTTGTCCTCATAACACGTCCCAAGTATGCTGAAAAGCCGAATTTTATTAAGAAAAAACCGCTTTACATAGCAATATCCATGATCTAGAACTACCAGGTGATTTAAAATACCCGAAAAGGAGCTCGCTTTTTCAAAATGAAGAGAAAGGAAGACTCAACTAACTCCAGACTTTATAACCACTTTTCTAAAAAAGGTAGCCTCTCCTTGTGGATTACTGTCTCTTTGGTAATCATTTTGTCTTTACTGGCCTTTGCCATAGGGGTAGGTTTATCCCTTTACAACAATATTACGAAGGGACTCCCGTCGGTAGATTCGCTAAAAAACTACCATCCCCCTCTCGTCACCACCTTTTATGCTGCCGATGAGACCCCTATAGCTGAATTTTACCATGAAAGACGTTATCTTGTTCGAATTAACGACATTCCTAGGCACGTCATAAAAGCCTTTCTTGCCGCCGAAGATGCTCGGTTCTACGAACATCCAGGCATAGATATTTGGGGAGTTCTTAGAGCAGCCCTTGCCAATCTCAGAGCTGGAACAATAGTTCAAGGCGGCAGCACCATCACCCAACAGGTGGTTAAATCTCTTTTGCTTTCTCCAGAAAGAACCTGGCAGAGAAAGATCCGTGAAGCTATCCTTGCCTATAAGATCGATAAATTTCTCTCCAAAGACGAAATCCTAGAGCTTTACCTTAATCAAGTCTATTTCGGAGCTGGAGCCTATGGCGTTGAAGCTGCAGCGAGAACCTTTTTTGGAAAGCACGTCCAGGATTTGAACATTGCCGAGGCGGCTCTCATAGCTGGGCTTCCTAAGGCACCATCAAAATTCAATCCCTATGAAAACTTCGACGAGGCAAGAAGACGTCAGCTTTTCGTTATACAGCGGATGGAAGAAGAGCGTTTTATTTCTAAAAAGGAGGCTGAAGAGGCCCGTCAACAACTCATAGAGCTGAAGGGCCATAGAGGGAAATCCCTCAAAGAAATGAATCACTTCATAGAAGAGGTTCGACGTCGCCTTGTTGACCGCTATGGTGAAAAGATCTTTTACGAAGAGGGCCTTCAAGTCTATACCACCTACGATATCAAGGCCCAATCCCTTGCAGAAAGGGCTCTTCTTAAGGGACTTTCAGACTATGAAAAACGTCATGGCTTTAAGGGTGTTCTAAAAGTAATTCCAAAAACCCAATGGAAAGCTTTTATACAGGAACTTAGAGAGCGCCAGCAAAACATCTTGGAGGATCAAATTCTTGATGGTCTAGTGTTGGCAAGTGATGACTCACGTAAAGCCTTTGTTGTTTCAGTTGGATCCAAAGAGTTTCTTCTTGAACGAAGCGGTTGGGAATGGACGGGAAAGGGTTATTCTACGATGAAGTCTCTTCTGCAGCCCGGCTCAGTCATAAAGGTATCTGTAAGGAAAATGCCTCTAAAACCGGTTCCATCGAAAAGAACTCGTGAAGAGCCAAAGATAGTAGAAGCTCTTATACTTGAACAAAGCCTCGAGGTCGAAGGTGCCATGATTGTTGCCGATCTAAAGACCGGCGATGTGTTAGCCCTTGTTGGAGGAAGGGATTTTAGATCTAGCCAATTCAACCGGGCAACGCAAGCAAAGCGCCAACCAGGTTCTGCCTTTAAACCCATTGTATATGCTGCGGCTGTTGACCAAGGTTTCACCGAGCTCACAACCGTTGTTGACGCTCCTATCGTTTTTAAGGGCTCCAATGGTAAACTTTGGAAACCGGGAAATTACGATGGATCCTATATGGGGCCAATGACTTTGAGGAAAGCTCTAGCTCTATCTCGGAACGTTGTAGCCGTAAAGCTCGCTAATGCCGTAGGAATAGAGGAGGTTGTGGATATGGCCAGAAAGCTCGGTATCGAATCGCCTCTTACACCTACTCTCGCTCTTTCTCTTGGTGCTTCGGGACTTCCCCTTATAGAACTTACCCAGGCCTATTCTGTTTTTGCAAACAATGGTGTCCTCGTCCCCTTTAGATTCGTCACAAAGGTTTTGGACAGACACGGAAATATACTAGAGGAGTTTCCTGTCTTTCAGAAGACTGCCATATCCCCCGATACGGCCTACATTATTACTGACATGCTTACGGCTGTTATTCAAGAAGGTACAGGAAAGGCAGCAAAAGCTTTAGGAAGACCCGTTGCCGGCAAAACTGGTACTAGCAATGAGTTCCGTGATGCCTGGTTCATAGGCTATACCCCTGATTATATAGCCGGTGTGTGGGTTGGTTACGATGACAATACTAGATCTCTAGGACATGGTGAAGCAGGTGGTAAACTGGCCTGCCCCATTTGGACAGATTTTATGAAAGAGTGGCTTGTCGACAAACCAGCAAAACCCTTCACGCCTCCTCCTCAAGTAGTTTTTGTTAAGGTTGCGAGTGTCGATGGTAGTGAAAAGACCGCATACGTTCCCTTCAAACCCGATACTGTCTCATCTCGAAAGGCATATCTCGAACCACCATCGGAAGAAGAAAGTGCCATTGTAGAGGATAGATCAATTCCCGAAGAGGAGGGAGGCGAGTCGGTATATAAATCAGGACTCTTCTAACGGATAGAAAATACCTGTGGGCGCTAATAACAACCAACTTACGGGCTTTTAATTCTCTGCTCTAAAGTATTAAGAAGAGGTCTTTTGGGAAAATTTTATGAACAAGGTAGGCTACCTGAGAGAGGTTCTCAACACCTGGTTTGGATCTTCTGAACATAAAGGAGCCCTTTCTAAACTAGTCCCATCCTATGAGTACCGACCACAACAGGTTGAAATGGCTATGGCCATAACGGAAGCACTAGAAAACCAAAAACATCTCATAGTAGAGGCTGGAACAGGGATAGGAAAAACCTTTGCCTACCTTGCCCCTATAGTTGCTTCGGGAAAAAAGGTTATCGTATCAACCGCCACTAAGATACTCCAGGAACAGCTTGTAAAAAGGGATATACCTCTGTTGTTAACTCTTCTCGACATGAATACCAAACCCGAGAATTACCTATGTGTCCTAAAGGGTAGATCTAATTACGTTTGCAAGAGGAAACTTAAATTCCTTGAAGGAAATGCTTTCCGCGTAAAATTTGATCAAATAATTGGACCTACCATAGACCCAAAGGTCTTTATACAGTTTATGAAGATCCTAATACAATGGTTAAAGAATACCGAAACTGGCGATATCTCAGAGTTTGCTACCGAACTTGTAAAAGAGGCCACCGAAGAATTTCAGGACATCCCTTTCCTTGAAGAGAAGCTAGGGTATCTTTTGGGGATATCTTCCGATCAGTGTCCTGGCCTATCCTGTGGTCTTTTCCCTTACTGTTTCGTAACAACCATCAGAAAGAGGGCTCAAAAAGCTAAACTTGTTGTTGTAAATCATTACCTTCTTTTTACGGACCTTGTTGGCAAGTTCTTCAAAACCTTTGATATTATACCTCCAGCTGATCTCCTTGTCTTCGATGAGGCTCATCACCTACCAGATGTAATCGCTCGGGCCCTTTCTATCTCCTATCACTCAAACCAGTTGAGTCCTTTGATGGATGAGGTGGCTCTAATAACCAAAAAAGACGGTAAAATCTGGGAAGATTTTGTTGAGATAGGAAACAACATCCGAGAACACCACAACAGGCTCTACTCTATCCTATCACAGCCATCAACATTTAACTCAGATGACTCAAGGGAGTATAGAGTAAGCTTTAGTAAGGCTTTGAAGTCCGAAGAGAATCAGCTTAGTTTAAAAAATATCCTTTTGGCTATTTCCGAGTGCTATGATGAAATAACACTTCTTTTTGACGAAAAAAATGAAAACCATGGAGCAGTCCTTTCCATGGCACGGAAAAACCGAGACCTTCTAAGGGAATTTGCTAAAGATGAACCCTCTGAAGGCCTTAAATGGTTCGAAATAGGAAGACAAGGTTTTTCCATTCATATAACCCCCTTAAATGGAGGCACCATAGTTTCAGATATGCTCCTTAACTCCTATTCTTCTATTGTTTTCACTTCCGCCACTATAGCCATAGCCAATGTGAAAAAAGGACCCTCCTTTGACTATTTTAAGAAAGAGATAGGTTTTTCGGCTCCTACAGACACGCTAGTGGTAGGTTCTCCCTATAACTATAGGGACCAAATGGTTTGCTTTATCCCTCCGGAGGATTTTCCCCTTCCAGACAGTCCCTACTTTATAGAAGCTATCCTTAACTATTCGGCTCCACTAATTAAAGCCTCGCCGGGAGGAACCCTTTTCCTCTGCACCAGTTATCGAAACATGAGGGCTATAGCAAGCGGTCTCCGTGAAGCTATAACTGATAGGTACATCCTTGTTCAGGGAGAAGCATCTAGGGCTCACATATTAGAAGAATTTCGCCGTGACAAGAATTCCATACTGGTTGCTACAGGAACGTTTTGGGAAGGAATAGATATCCCGGGAGAAAGCCTTCAGGTATTATTTATTGATAAACTTCCCTTTCCTTCTCCGGTAGATCCTCTAGTGGAAGGATCTTCTCGCCGATTGGAAGAGTTAGGCTACGATTCTTTTAAAAACTATTTTTTACCGAAAATGATACTTACGCTACGACAAGGCATAGGAAGGCTTATTCGTTCATCGAAAGATCGGGGGTTAGTGGGCATATTTGATGTTAGGATAAGAATCAAAAGTTATGGACGAGAGGTGTTACTAAATCTTCCACCATGTAGGATTGTGGAAAGGGTTGAAGATTTATTACCGGAGGCTTAGAAAAAGGAGAGAGCTCTATGGCCTTTTCAGACCACACTTCATTAAGTCATTTAGACGAAAGGGGCCACCTTAGGATGGTGGACGTTACTGAAAAATCCCCAACAATCCGAGAAGCTAGGGCGGAAGGCAAAATAAAAATGGGACAGGATGTGCTAGAGGCGATTATAAAGGGTGAAACGGTTAAGGGGAACGTGCTAGAAGCAGCTCGAATAGCTGGTATCATGGGTGCTAAGAAAACCTGGGAGCTTATACCGCTTTGTCACCAGCTCGCTCTTACCTCCATAAACGTTGAATTTGAGATAGAATGGGATCCTCCAGCTATTGCTATCCGTTCGACTGTTCGAGCCACAGATAAAACCGGTGTAGAGATGGAAGCCCTTACTGCCGTTGCTATTGCAGCCCTTGCTATCTATGATATGTGCAAAGCTCTTGACAAAACAATGACTATAGACCAAATACGACTTGTTTATAAATCCGGCGGGAAAAGCGGTACATTCAAGCGCCCTTCCGTGCCCCGCACAGGTGGGGATGAGAGTTAATTCCAGACGCGTAAGGAGTGAGCTCCATGAAGCAAGAAGACCTCCTTTACTTCAAAAAGCTTCTCCAGGATCGTTTGAAGGAGCTTTTGCAGGAAGCTGAAAAAACCGTTCAAGACATGAGCGACAATGGGACCTTTTTCCCCGATCCTGCCGATAGAGCCTCAGCAGAGGCAGAAAGAAACTTTTTGCTCCGTATCAGGGAGAGGGAGAGGAAACTTATTTCCAAGATACAAGCAGCCCTGGAACGAATAGAAAACGGCACCTTTGGCATTTGTGAACAGTGTGGTGACGATATAGACATTGAGCGGCTCAAGGCTCGACCAGTCACCACCCTTTGCATTGAGTGTAAAAGAAAACAAGAAGCCCTAGAAAAAATCAAAGGCGAATAATAGGAGGCTTATTTAAAGACAAGGCGTGGAGGGGGTGCCGTTGTTATATTTCCACGCCACCTGCTCTATGTCACCAATCCATATTTCTCTAAGCCCTTTCGAAGATGTCTCAAGAATAATTCCTCCAGAGGTTGAAAAGTCGATAGCGATTCCAGAAATCTTTTCCTGTCCCGTATTTATGGTCACAAACCGTCCAAGCAGGAAAGAGACCTCCTTGAGCTTCTCAATCCAAGGCTGCCAACCAATTACAAGAAACCTTTCGTAGTATTCTTCAAACCTCTTCCCAAAGCTACACAGTATGTCCTGCCGACGAATTGGGATCCTATCTTGAAGCTCTATTAGGATAGAGGTAGGGCTGTATCGAAACTCTCCAGTAAAATCTTCTTTCCGATGGAATACGTTAACTCCCACGCCAATGACAACGAATTTGAGTCGCTGAGGTTCCATGTGAGACTCAGCAAGGATACCGGCAAGTTTTTTCTCTCCCAAGACAATATCATTTGGCCACTTCAACATAACAGGGAAGCCATATAGGCCCCGTAAAGTTTCCAAAAGGGCAAGGGCTGTAAGGAGAGTAAGCTGGAAAGCGCTTCGGGGTTCTAAGGGGGGTCTCAAAATAAACGAAAAATAAAGTCCCTTCCTAGGCAAAGACATCCAGCTACGGCCAAGCCTTCCCCGCCCTGCCGTTTGGCTTTCCGCAACAACAAGGGTTCCATGGGGTGCGCCGTCCATAGCAAGTTTTGTAGCAACCGTGTTGGTGGAATCGACCTCTTCATGATATATATACTTTCTTCCAAACCAGGAGGTTTCCAATTCGCTATAAATCTCAATAGGGTGAAGTAGATCCGGAGTTGAAACGAGACGGTATCCCTGCTTTGGTCTCCCCTCGAAGAGATAACCTATCTCCTGGAGCTTCTTTATTTTCTTCCAAATAGCCACACGTGTGACTCCGAACCGGGAAGCAAGTTCAGAACCTGAAATCCCTCCCGGTAGAGCTGACTTAAAGAGTCGAAGTATCTCCAACAAAGATGGTCCCACCATAAAAACCCTTCATCCTTCTTATTAGGTGCCACTGGCTTGTAACATGTATTGATTTTTTCTTCAATCCGATCTTAACTTTCGAAGCGATCAGTTAAAAAGAGGTGAGGGATATGAATATATTCAATAGAGAACACCTTTTGGAACCTAAGTGTGACCAGCCCCAAGCTATAAAAAAACTTGTGGAGGGAATAAGAAGAAACCGTAAGTTTCAAACTCTCCTTGGGGTTACGGGATCCGGTAAGACCTTAACAATGGCACATGTCATTGCGGAAGTTCAAAAACCAACTCTCGTAATCGCTCCAAACAAAACTCTTGCCGCCCAACTTTACGGAGAATTCAAAACCTTTTTTCCTCAAAACGCCGTAGAATACTTTGTATCTTACTATGATTACTACCAACCAGAAGCATACATCCCTCAGACCGACACTTATATAGCAAAGGACGCCTCCATTAATGATACCATTGATAAGATGCGCCATAGCGCCACAAGAGCTCTTCTAGAACGTAAAGATGTGATCATAGTAAGTAGCGTCTCATGTATATACGGTCTAGGAGAGCCAGAAGAGTATAGGCAAATGATGCTATGGCTAAAGGAGAATGAAACGATTTCTAGAGAATCCATTATAAAAAAGCTTGTAGAAATTCAGTATCAAAGAAATGACTTGGACTTTAAGCGGGGGTGCTTTAGAGTTCGGGGAGATGTGATAGACATTTTCCCATCCCATCAGGAAGATCTCGCCGTGAGAATAGAGCTCTTTGGAAACTGGGTTGAAAACATCAAAGAATTCGATCCCCTCACAGGAAGAACTCTCAGAAGACTGGCTGAAGTCGCAATCTATCCCGCAACCCATTATATAACGAGCCGTGAAAAGCTTGAGCGAGCAATAAAAGCCATAGAAGAAGAACTGAAAGAACGCCTAAAAGAACTAAGATCGGAGGGGAAACTTCTCGAAGCCCAACGACTTGAGGAAAGAACAAGGCTCGACATGGAGATGCTACTTGAACTTGGATACTGTCAAGGAATAGAGAACTATTCGAGGCATCTTACAGGAAGGCGTCCTGGTGAGCCGCCTCCTACTCTCATTGATTATTTTCCCTCAGATTGGCTCCTATTTATAGATGAAAGCCATATTACGGTCCCACAACTACAGGGTATGTACAGGGGTGATCGATCCCGCAAACTAACTCTTGTAGAGCATGGTTTCAGACTCCCTTCAGCTCTGGATAACCGTCCTTTATCCTTCGAGGAATTCATAGAGAGAATAAATCAAGTAATTTTTGTGTCCGCTACCCCAGGTCCCTATGAATTAAAGGTATCTAGAGATGCTGTGGTTGAACAAATCATTCGTCCTACAGGGTTGGTCGATCCCCTTATTGAGGTAAGACCGGCAAAGAATCAGATTGACGATCTTATTGGAGAAATTAAAAAACGTGTAAAAAAAGGACAACGAGTCCTCGTAACAACCCTTACAAAACGTATGGCGGAAGATCTTACGGAGTATCTGTCGGAGTTAAAGATTAGAGTTCGTTATATCCACTCCGATGTAGATACCATTGAGAGAATCGAACTCATAAGGGAACTTAGACTTGGGAGCTACGATGTCCTTGTTGGTATAAATCTTCTCCGAGAGGGGCTCGATATACCTGAAGTCTCTCTGGTTGCCATCCTAGATGCTGACAGTGAGGGATTTTTAAGATCCGAAAGATCTCTCATTCAAACCGCAGGAAGAGCAGCAAGAAACGCCGATGGCACAGTCATTCTCTATGCTGACAAAATCACAAAGTCTATGCTGAAGGCTATCGAAGAAACCAATCGCCGAAGACGCATTCAACTCGCCTATAACGAAAAGCATGGTATTACTCCTCAAACGATAAAAAAGGGTATTCCAGACGTACTTGCTCCTTACCGTATGGTTGACGAAGTAGGAGTAGAGTTAAAAGAGAAATTTTATGAAATTATGGAACCTGGAAAGACATGGGCAAGAGATGATTTAGATGGTCGAATAAAGGAGTTAGAACGTGCCATGAAAGAGGCAGCAGAAAAGCTCGAGTTCGAAAAAGCGGCGGAACTTAGAGATAAGATCAAGAAACTTAAACATCTTCAGCTTATGACCCAGGGCTCACTCTAGTATCTCGGCCTCTACATCATAAGTATGAGTTTTAGTTATACGAGCTTTTACTATAGAGCCTGGCGTTGCTGTGCCTGAGGTGATAGTGACAACTCCATCAATTTGTGGAGCCTGGGATGGAAGTCTTCCAACCAACAAGAGATCAGACTCGGGATGGAGACCATCAATTATCACAGGAAGCTCTTTACCCAGATATTGCCTAAGCTTTTTTCTGGAGACTTTCTTCTGAACCCCATAAAGTTTTTTTAACCTCGCTTTCTTGACCCTCTCGGGCACCTGATTTGGAAAACTAGCTGCCTTCGTACCCCTTTCTGGAGAGAAAGCGAAAGCTCCGACGTGATCTATCTCTATTCGTTCAATAAATTCCAAGAGCTCATTAAATTCGTCTTCTCCCTCACCAGGAAATCCTACCATAAAGGTAGTTCTAAGTGTAATATTAGGGATAAAGGAACGGATCATTTCTAGCAATTTTTCAGGTTCCATCGCTATCCCCTTCCGCCCCATCGCAGAAAGAAGGGAAGGTGAAACGTGCTGGAAGGGTATATCGAGATAAGGAAGAATTTTCTTTGACTCTTTAATAAGAGCTAGGAGTTCTTCAGTTATGTTACCAGGATAGACATAGAGGAGGCGGATCCAACGAATTGGAGAAACCAGCTCTAGGGCTTCAAGAAGTTCGAGTAGTGCCCTTGGGCACCCTCGATCCAATCCATAGGAAGTAACATCCTGAGCTATTAATATAATTTCGGGAATCCCCAGCTCACCTAGCCTCTGGACTTCCTGAAGAATATCCCTAATAGGACGACTTCTTACGGGGCCCCTAATCTTGGGGATCATACAATAAGAACAACTATTACTGCAACCTTCAGATATTTTAACGTAGGCATAGGAGGGGAAAGTTGAAATTGGGCGGGAGAGGAATGTTTCAGGACTTACCTTTGAGGGACGGGAGATTAAAATAGAAGGGTGAGACGAATCGAGTGCTACCCCCACATCTTCGTAGTGATTCGTTCCTAAAAAGAGATCTACCTCTGGTATGAGTGAAACAAGCTTCTTACCGTATCGCTGGACCATACAGCCGGTGACAACCAGTTTTTTGCATATTCCCCGTTTTTTCCATAAAGATAGCTTAAGAATATGGTCTATGGCTTCCTTAACCGCAGATTCGATGAAACCACAGGTATTAATAACAATCATATGAGCATCGGCTGGATCAGTTACAGAAACTAACCCCTCACGGGCAAGAATGCCCATCATCCGCTCACCATCAACCAAGTTTTTATCGCATCCAAGGCTTATAAGATAGACGCTTTTAATCATGAAATAGTAGCGAAGAGAATTGGCCGAGGCGAAAGATAAAGCAGGGAACCTAGGGTGTTCCCCGCTTTACGATCTTTCTACTTGTTTTCTTCTTCCGGTTTAACCAGTTCAATCAGACACATGGGGGCACCATCTCCACGGCGGAAACCCATTTTGACTATACGGGTATATCCTCCCTTACGCTGAGCATACCTAGGGGCTACGTCGGCAAATAGTTTGTGAACAACCCTTTTGTTCCTCACAAAGGCCAAAGCCTGCCGTCTAGCGTGGAGATCTCCCCTCTTTCCGAGAGTAATCATCTGTTCTGCAAACTTTCTGATCTCCTTCGCCTTAGCCACCGTAGTCACAATTCTTTCATGATCCAGAAGAGAAGTGACCATATTTCTGAACATGGCAAGGCGATGCTCCGTCTTTCTTCCTAGTTTTCTTCCAGCTACTCTATGACGCATAGGTTTCCTTTTCCCTCTCTCGTTCTCTTCTTTCCAACTCTTCTCTACTAGGGAATCCCTCGAGCTTCATTCCCAACGATAGACCCATTTCGGCAAGGATTTCTTTAATCTCGTTAAGAGATTTTCGACCGAAATTCTTCGTCTTAAGCATCTCCGATTCAGTTTTCTGAACCAGCTCTCCTATATACTTAATGTCAGCGTTTTTCAAGCAGTTTGCAGACCTAACCGACAGTTCGAGTTCATCAACCCGCCGGAATAGATTTTCGTTCCATACAACCTTTTCTTCTCTAGGAGCTTCCTCTTTAGGGATTTCATGCTCCTCTTCAAAGTTAATAAAGATGGTAAACTGATCCTTTAGGATCTTTGCAGCATAGGCCAAGGCATCCTCAGGAGAGACACTTCCATCGGTCCAGATTTCCATTGTAAGACGGTCATAGTCCGTCATTTGACCAACTCGTGCTTGAGTAACGGTATAGCTTACACGTTCTATAGGCGAAAATATAGCATCGATAGGGATAGTCCCAATAGGCATGGTGGGTTCAGCGTTTCTTTCCGCAGGCACATAACCCTTTCCACTTTTCACTCTAAGTTCCATCCTGATATGGGCATCCTTAGAGAGGGTGCATATATAATGCTCAGGATTAAGAACGGTAATAAGAGAACTCCCATAGATATCCCCTGCTTTGACGATCCCTTCACCACTTTTATCAATACGAAGAGTAACTGGATCATCAGTCTTAGATTTAAACCGTACTCCCTTGAGGTTCAATATGATATCGGTAACATCCTCTACAACTCCTGGGATACTAGAAAACTCATGAGCCACACCTTCGATTTTGACGCTGGTTATGGCACAACCCCTTAGAGATGAAAGCAAAACCCTTCTTAGAGCATTTCCTAGGGTAATTCCAAAGCCCCTCTCAAGAGGTTCACAGGTAAATTTTGCATATCTATTTGAATCGCTTGCCTTTTCTACCTTTAAACCTTTAGGCTTTATAAGTTCTTTCCAGTTCTTTGCTATATCCATGGTGTATCCTCATCAAGTCGTCAACACCAATTTCGTCTCCTTTAAACAGAGACAACAAAAACCGGCTTTACCCATGAAAGGAATGGGATTTCAACCGGTTCTTAGAAAATCGAGGTGTAGCAACTATTTCGAATAAAATTCTACGATGAACTGCTCCTGCACAGGTATATCTATCTCTTCCCTCGTCGGGAAGGTCTTGAAAACCCCTTCGTACTGTTCCTTTCTCAACTCTAGCCATGGAGGCACCCCACGGCGAGGTAAAGTTTCAAGAGCTTCATTAATCACCGAAAGGCTACGACTCTTCTCCACAACCGTAACGGTATCACCAGGTTTTAACAGATAGGACGGTATATCTACAGATTTGCCGTTTACAAGGAAATGACCATGGCGAACAAGTTGACGTGCCTGCGACCTAGATTGAGCAAAGCCAAGTCTATAAACCACATTATCCAATCTTCTTTCTAGGAGAATAAGAAAGTTTGTTCCTGTAACACCCTTTTGCCTATCTGCTTCTTTGAAGTAACGCTTGAACTGTTTCTCTGTAAGCCCATAGATGCGTCTCAGTTTTTGTTTTTCTCTAAGTCGCAAACCGTAATCCGAAAGCTTCGGTCTCACTCTTCCATGTTGACCTGGGGCATAATTTCGCCTTTCATAAGCGCATTTGTCGGAGTAGCAACGGTCACCTTTGAGGTACAGCTTCATATTCTCCCGGCGGCACAACCGACAAACAGGTCCAGTATATCGAGCCAAGGCTTTTACCTCCTTTTCCTGCGTATTTAAAAGACTCTCATACTCTCCGACGCTTCGGAGGGCGACAACCATTGTGAGGGATTGGGGTAACGTCCTTTATGGCGGTAATGTTCAGCCCCGCCGCTTGTAAGGCCCTTAAGGCTGCTTCACGACCAGATCCTGGTCCCTTGATGCAAACCTCAACATTCTGAAGACCATGCTCCATTGCCTTCTTCGCTGCCGCTTCGGCGGCCATTTGAGCAGCAAAGGGCGTACTTTTCCTCGAACCCTTGAAATTCTGAGTTCCAGCACTGGCCCAAGCTATGGTATTACCACTCATATCGGTAATGGTTACAATGGTATTGTTAAAGGTCGACTGAATATGAACAATTCCATTTTGAATATTCTTCTTTTCTTTTTTCTTTCTTGGTCCCTTAGGTTTACCCATGGTTGATCCTTTCTAATACCTACTTTTTCTTCTTCCCAATTAGAGACCCTCTTGGTCCTTTTCGAGTTCTAGCATTAGAATGCGTTCGCTGCCCCCTTACAGGCAATCCTCGGCGATGGCGAAGTCCTCGATAACACCCAAGATCCATTAGTCTTTTGATATTCATCGACACCTGAGCTCTCAATTCTCCCTCAACCTTATAATTGGTGTCGATAATTCGTCTGAGCGTAGCTATTTGCTCATCTGTCAAATTATCTGTGCGGACATCTGGACTTACACCCGCTTCCTCTAGAATCTTCCTAGCGGTAGATCGCCCTATACCGTAAATGTAGGTAAGAGCTATCTCTATGCGTTTATTCTTCGGCAAATCAACACCTGCAATACGAGCCAACTTCTCTACCTCCCGATCCCATTATCCCTGACGTTGTTTGTGCTTAGGGTTTTCACAGATAACCCTTACAGAACCATGCCGTTTTATAATTTTACACTTCTTACACATCCTCTTTACTGATGCTCGAACCTTCATGAATCCACTCCCTGCCCAATTATGATTTTGCCCTATAAACAATTCGTCCTCGAGTCAGATCATAGGGTGACAATTCCACTGTCACCTTATCCCCAGGAAGGATTCTGATAAAATGCATTCTCATCTTTCCAGAGATATGAGCTAACACCCTGTGACCGTTAGGAAGCTCCACTCTGAACATGGCATTCGGTAATGTTTCCACCACTGTCCCTTCAACTTCAATGGCATCCTCTTTTGGCATGCCTATCACTTCTCCTTAATAAAAATTTTGGCTTAAAATCTCAAAACAAAAAATTTACACCTTATAATTACTTTTGTCAAAGAAAACCGTCCTTTCATTTAAAGAAGAAAGAATTTCTGGTCCCGAAACCGTTACAGCTACCGTGTGTTCAAAATGAGCGGAAAGTTTTCTATCCTTTGTAACTGCCGTCCAACCATCGGGAAGGATTTCTATTTGATGTCCACCTTCATTGATCATTGGTTCTATAGCAAAAACCATCCCCGCTCTTAATCTTACTCCCCTGCCTGGCGGACCATAGTTTGGTATCTGAGGGCTTTCATGCAAAAATCTTCCTATCCCATGGCCTACAAACTCTCTAACGACGGAAAATCCCTCCTTTTCCACATGAGTTTGAATGGCATGAGAGATATCGGATAGCCTATTTCCTACCCTTGCCTGGGCAATACCTTTATAAAGCGCTTCTTCCGTAACTCGACAAAGCCTTTCGGCCCTTTCACTTATTCTACCTACTGGAATCGTTATGGCCGCATCCCCGTAAAACCCATCCACTATAACACCAAAATCCAAACTGATTATATCCCCCTCCTTAAGAACTCGCTTCTTTGATGGCATCCCATGCACAATCTCTTCATTTATAGATGTGCAAAGGGCATAGGGATAACCCCTATACCCTTTGAAGGCTGGCCTTGCTTTCCTACGTCGAGCCAGTTCTTCACTCAATTGATTTAGGTCCCATGTGGTAACTCCAGGCTTAGTCTCCTCTTTCAAACGCTCCAGCACTTCTGCCACTATGAGACATGCTCTACGAATCTTTTCTATCTCTTCACGACTCTTGAGAGTTATCAACGACACCCACCCTCTATCCACCTGCTTTATCCGAGTACTGCCACAATACGGTTGAATATCTCATCTATGGAACCGAGGCCATCAATTCGACGAAGCTTTCCTTGTTTTTCATAATAGGCGATGAGGGGCTCTGTTTGATCTTTGTAAACCTTAAGTCTTGATGTTACTGTCTGAACATTGTCATCATCACGCTGATAGAGTTCACCCCCACATTTATCACAAAGGCCTTCTTGCTTTGGAGGGTCAAACATAACGTGAAATCCTGCACCACATTGTCTACAAGTTCTACGTCCTGTAAGTCTCTGGATCAATTCATCTTCGGGAACCTCAATGCATACTACATGATCAATCTTCTGTCCAAGCTCGTTTAACATCCTGTCGAGGGTTTCAGCTTGACTCACATTTCTTGGAAAACCATCCAACATGTAACCCTTTTTGCAGTCATCTTTCTGAATGCGTTCCTTCACCAGCCCAATAACCACGCTATCGGGAACCAGTTGACCTGCGTCCATATATTTTTTTGCTTCTAGCCCAAGCGGTGTCTTTTCCGCCACCGCTGCTCTCAGCATATCACCGGTAGAAATTTGAGGAATCCCATACCTTTCAATTAAACGTTTAGCCTGAGTCCCTTTACCTGCCCCTGGTGGTCCTAACAGTATAATGTTCATTTGTTCCTCCTCACTTTTTCCCTGCAATCTTTAAGTCCTACCGACGTCCTACTACTCTACCCTGTTTAAGAAAACCTTCATAATGTCTCGTGAGCATATGAGCTTCTATCTGGGCTACGGTATCGAGAGCGACACCAACTACAATAAGAAGAGCTGTACCACCAAAATAGAAGGGAACATTGAATTCAGTAATAAGTATCTCCGGAAGGATACATACTGCCGATACATATATCGCCCCACCAAGCGTTATTCGACTAAGCACCTTGTCTATATACTCGGCCGTCGCCTTACCCGGTCTTATACCGGGGATAAAACCTCCATACTTTTTCATATTTTCCGATACATCCTGGGTATTAAAAACGATGGCCGTATAGAAAAAGCAGAAAAATATTATGAATCCAATATAAAGGACCGTATGGAGCAAATGACCGGGGGAAAGCCACATAGCAACCGTTTGAATCACCGGATGGGGAACGAAATTAGCTATTGTAGCGGGAAACATAATAAGAGAGGACGCAAATATAGGAGGAATAACACCAGAGGTATTTATTTTAAGAGGGATATGGGTGCTCTGGCCACCATATACCCTTCGTCCCACCACTCGCCTAGCATACTGCACAGGGATCCTTCTCTGTCCACGCTCAACGAAGATAATGAAGCCCACTACCACTAACATAAGCACTAATATAATAAGCATTTTGAAGATGCTCATTTCCCCTGTTTCCACAAGTCTGAGAGTATTACCAACCGCCGATGGCATACCTGCCACTATACCCGCAAAGATTATAAGAGATATACCATTACCAATCCCCTTTTCGGTTATCTGTTCTCCCAACCACATGATAAATGCTGTTCCAGCCGTAAGAGTGATAACGGTGAGAAAGCGAAAACCCCAACCGGGATTGATAACAACAGCCTCTCCACTTGGAGCTGCCATACCCTCCAGACCAAAAGCTATACCAAACCCTTGGATAAAACTAAGAATTACCGTCCCGTATCTCGTATACTGGACAATTTTCTTTCTGCCAGCCTCCCCTTCCTTTTTTAGCTGTTCAAGATGGGGGATTACTACGGTAAGAAGTTGGAGGATAATTGAGGAACTGATATAGGGCATAATGCCCAGGGCAAAAATAGAAAGGCGGCGCATCGCACCACCAGAAAACATATCAAAGAAACCGAGGAGAGTGCCCTGGGAAGCGTTGAAAAAAGCGTTCAACGCCTCGGCATTAATACCAGGCGTTGGCACATGCACACCAATTCTGTAAATGGCTAAAAAAAGAAAAGTTATTAAAATACGTTTCTTAAGTTCGGGAATTTTCCCGATATTTTGGAAACTCCCTACGTTAAACATTATTGAGTAGCCTCACTTTGTGAGATAATTACCACCCGACCACCAATAGCTTTCACTTTTTCTACAGCGGCAGCACTGGCCTTATGAACTTTCAAGGTAAGAGGATGGGCCAATTCTCCCTCTGCAAGGAGTTTTATCCCCTCCTTGAACTTCTTAACCAGTCCCGCTTCCTTTAACTCTTCAGGTCCAATTTCGCTATTTGGCTCAAATCTATTAAGATCTCTCAGGTTAACTATCGCATACTCCTTTCGAAACTTGTTATGAAAACCTCGTTTAGGGACCCTACGGATAAGCGGCATTTGACCGCCTTCAAACCAAGGAGGGATCTCTAACCCTGTTCTAGCCTTTTGCCCCTTATGACCCTTACAGGCAGTCTTTCCATGTCCTGATCCAGGTCCCCTTCCTACTCTTTTCTTTTTATGCTTTGATCCTGGCGCTGGAGCCAGATCAGATAGTCTCAAACCCATTGTGCACCTCTCTTCTTCTCCTATGTCCTACTTTCCGTCCGTAACTTCTAGCTCTACAAAGTGAATAACCTTCCTAATCGCTCCAAGCACAGTCGGTGTTGCGTAGAGCTGGCGAGTTTTATGAAGTTTTGTAAGACCCAAGGCCTTCAAGATTCTACGATGCTTTTGCGGATGTCCTATAGGACTTCTTACCAGTTTCACTTTGATCATTTGAGCCATTAGCCCCACTCCCTCTTGCTCCTACTCTAAGCTGTAAGCTCTTCTAAATCCTTCCCTCTCAGTTTCGCAACCTCTTCAGCGCTTTTGAGCTTTTTAAGCCCCTCTACCGTTGCCTTTATGACGTTATGAGGATTTCGAGATCCAAGACACTTAGTAAGAATATCGGTCACCCCAGCGGCTTCCATAATAGCTCTTACTACACCACCAGCGATAACACCCGTTCCCTGAGAAGCTGGTTTAAGAATAACCTTGGATGCACCAAAGTTTCCTTCCACCATATGAGGTATTGTGCCATTAACAAGAGGGATAGAAAACATATTCTTCTGAGCAGATTCCATCCCCTTTCTTATAGCATCTGGCACTTCTCGAGCTTTTCCAAGAGCGTATCCTACACGTCCCTTGCCGTCGCCAACCACCACAAGGGCACTGAAAGAAAAGCGACGACCACCCTTTACAACTTTGGCTACTCGACTGATATGAACAACCTTATCGATAAGCTGAAGATCGTAAGCATCCTCGGTTGTAACTTGCCTTATCAAGATGTTGCCTCCCTTCTTTTAAAAGTCCAAACCGGCTTCTCTAGCCCCCTCTGCCAGAGCCTGAATTCGCCCATGGTAGAGATAACCATTTCGGTCGAAAACTACCTTCTTAATGCCCTTCTCTATAGCTTTTTTTCCAACGAGCTGACCAACCACCCTGGCAGCACCGACCTTACCAGCCATAGTCTCAACTTGGCTCTTGATTTCTGGGGACAGAGTAGATGCTGCCACGAGAGTTACACCCCTTTCATCGTCGATTACTTGAGCATAGATGTGTTTAAGGCTTCTATAGACGCACAGACGAGGGCGAAGGGCTGTTCCAAACACCTTTTTTCTAATCCTTTTCTTCCGTCTAAGACGTGCTGCCACCCGCGGATTGATCTCTGAACCCATGTATAGATCCTCCTCCAATTGCGCCTATTTTTTAGATCCAGCTTTACCGGCCTTCCGTCGTACTTCCTCGTCTCCGTAGCGAATACCCTTACCCTTGTATGGTTCGACCGGCCTTAGAGCTCTAATCTTCGCTGCCGTCTGTCCCAAAAGCTCCTTATCAGCACTTTCAAGTTTTATTACCACCTGTTTATCTACCGTTGCTTTGACCCCTTCGGGGAGTGGGAACTCAACCGGATGGGAATATCCCAGCGAAAGCACTAAAGCATTGCCCTTAGTATCTGCACGATAACCGGTCCCAAATATATGCAACTCTTTAGTGAACCCCTGATCTACTCCAACAACCATGTTGTTAATTAGCGTCCTCACGAGCCCATAGTAAGCCCTCGCTTGACGCGATTGATCTTTGGGAGTTACAACCACTGCCCCATCCTTCAGTTCAATGCGGACCCTATCGGGAAATTCGCGAGTAAGGGTTCCCCTTGGTCCTTTTACCGTCACTTTTGTACCTTCAACAGTGACCGTCACATTCTTTGGTATCTGCACAGGACGCTTCCCAATACGGGACATGACCCTGTCTCCTTTCTCCTTCTCTCTTTTCGTTATCCGTTCTCTTTTCACCACACAGCGCAGAGCAACTCCCCACCGACCTTTTCTTTTCTCGCTTGCTTATCGGTCAGAATACCCTTAGAAGTGGAAAGAATGGCTATTCCCAGGCCGTTCAAAATCTTGGGAATATCTTCGTAGCCAACGTAAACACGCCTTCCGGGTTTGCTAATCCTCTTAAGCCCAGCAATCGCCGCTTGCCTCTGAGCATCATATTTTAGCTGAATCCTCAAAATGCCCTGCCTGTTGTCATGAATAAACTTGTAGTGTTTAATGTAACCCTCTTCCTTTAGAATCCTTGCAATGTTCAGCTTAATCTTGGATGCAGGAATGTCGACCTTATCCATACGCACCCGCTGAGCGTTAGCGATTCTATTTAAAAAATCGGCAATTGGATCTGTCATAACCATGGAAATCAGCTCCTCTTATACCTACCAACTTGCCTTCCTGACTCCTGGAAGTTCTCCGTTAAGAGCCAGTGTCCGAAAACATATACGACACATCCCGAATTTTCGGAGAAAAGCTCGTGAACGCCCGCACAGCGGACATCTATTGTAAGCTCTAACTTTGAACTTTGGCTTCCTATTAGCTTTAATAATCAATCCTTTCCTTGCCAAGGCTCCTCCCTCCCCATCACTTTCTGAAGGGCATCCCAAACCCTTCAAGAAGGGCTCGTGCTTCTTCATCGGTTTTAGCTGTTGTTGTGATGGTTACATTAAGTCCTTTTATCTTGTCCACCTTATCGTAGTCGATCTCGGGAAAGATAATATGCTCCCGAATACCTATGGTATAATTACCTCGACCGTCGAAGGATTTTGGAGAGACCCCTCTAAAGTCCCTGATTCGAGGAAGCGCTACATGAATAAGCTTTTCCAAAAAATCATACATCCTATCGCCCCGAAGGGTAACCATACAACCTATAGGCATACCTTTGCGGAGCTTAAAGGCAGCAATGCTTTTGCGAGCTCGGGTAATAACCGGTTTCTGACCACTTATGAGCTTCAAATCCTCCGATGCGGTATCAAGAATCTTAGCATTTTGGATGGCTTCACCCAGCCCCATGTTCAGCACTATCTTTTCAATTTTAGGAACCTGCATTGGACTTTTGTAATTAAACCTTTGCTGCAACATGGGTTTAATTTCCTGTTCGTAAAGTTGCCTCAGTCGAGCCATGAAATTCCTCCATTGGGGACGTCTAGCTTCCGATGATTTCGCCGCACTTTTTGCAATAGCGCGTCTTGCGACCATCATCTAGAAACTTATAGCCCACCCGTGTTGGCTTCGTGCACTTTGGACACATAAGCATAACGTTGGAAATATGAATGGGGCCTTCCCTTTCAAGAATTCCCCCCTCTTGACTGTAACGACCTGGTCTAAGATGTCGCTTAATCATATTGAGCTTTTCAACTATAACCCGGTCCTTCTTCTTAAGTACCTTAAGCACCTTACCGGTTTTCCCCTTCTCTTTACCGGCTATCACCATTACAACATCATTTTTCCTTATCCGAAACTTCTTTTCATACTTGAGTGTCGAGGAAGCTTTTTTCGACGCCATAAACCTTCTCCCTTCTATAGTACTTCGGGAGCGAGCGAGATGATCTTCATAAAATTCTTAGCTCGGAGCTCTCTCGCTACAGGACCGAAAATTCGAGTCCCTATTGGATCCCCTGCGTTGTTAATAAGAACGGCAGAATTGTCATCAAATTTTATATACGAACCATCGGGACGTCGAACCTCCTTTTTGGTTCGCACCACCACAGCTCTCATCACATCGCCCTTCTTCACTTTAGAGTTTGGAAGAGCTTCCTTCACGGAGACAACAATAACATCTCCAACGGTCGCATACCGTCTTTTGCTACCCCCGAGCACACGGATGCAGTAGAGCCTTTTAGCTCCCGAGTTGTCTGCCGCGTTGAGTTGTGTTTCTTGCTGAATCATGGCTCCCGCTCCTTACTGCTCCTTTACTGGAACTTCTTCAATACCACGCTTTACATTTTGTTCTAATATTTTCACCACTCGCCACCGCTTTGTCTTACTGAGAGGCCTAGTCTCTTCAATAAGAACCTTATCCCCTTCCTGACAACGATTTTGGGGGTCGTGAGCTTTAAACTTCTTATATCGCTTAATGTATTTGTGATACTTTGGGTGTTCAATAAGCCTTTCAACTCGAACTGTTACCGTCTTGTCCATCTTATCGCTTACAACAACACCCACAAACCTTTTCCTATGGGGAACCCTTTTAACCTGTTCTTCCATAAACCCTTATCCTCATTTGCCTTCGCCTTGTAGCTCTCGTTCTCTAAGAATTGTCAAAACCCGAGCTATTTCCCTTCTAGTTTTTTTCAACTGAGCCGTATTCTGGAGCTGTTCACGAGAATGCTGGATCTTAAGGCTAAAGAGAGACTCCTTAAGATCCTTCAATCTCGCCAAAAGCTCTTCTTTGGTAAGATTTCTCAATTCATTCGCCCTCTTATTCATAACACATCCTGCCTCGACACAAACCTTGTCGCAATAGGAAGTTTATGGGATGCGAGGCGCAAAGCCTCCCTTGCGATCTCTTCAGAAATACCCTTTATTTCATAAAGAATTCTGCCCGGCCTAACGACAGCAACCCAACCTTCGGGAGCACCCTTCCCTTTACCCATACGGGTTTCAGCCGGCTTCTTTGTAATCGGCTTATCGGGAAAGACGCGAATCCAAACCTTCCCTCCACGCTTTACGTAACGGGTAATAGCTATTCGTGCTGCCTCAATCTGCTTTGATGTCAACCAACCGCATTCCAGCGCCTTAAGGCCGTAATCTCCGAAGGAGAGCTTATTGCCCCTTGTGGCCATCCCCTTCATACGACCCTTTTGCATCTTACGGTATTTTACTCTTTTGGGAGCTAACATATCTAGGTCTCCTTACTTTACCATCTCTAAGGGAGTACTTCTCCCTTGAAGATCCAAACCTTTATTCCTATAACACCATAGGTTGTCTTGGCTATAGCAGTTCCATAATCAATATCGGCTCGGATGGTGTGGAGGGGGACTCGTCCTTCCCTATACCATTCGTATCTAGCCATTTCTGCCCCACCCAACCGACCAGAGCAGGCCACTTTAATTCCCTTCGCCCCTGCCTTGAGCGCGGCAGTTACAGCCCGTTTCATAGCTCTTCGAAAGGCTACCCTTCTTAAAAGTTGCAGAGCAATATTTTCTGCTACAAGAGTAGCATCTAGCTCCGGGCGCCTAACCTCCTTGGTATCAATGGTAAACTCTCGATGAAAACGCTGTTCCAGTTCCTTCCGAAGGGCTTCAATCTCAACACCCTTCTTACCAATAACAATACCTGGTCGAGCCGTATGAATAATTATTTTAGCCTTGTCACCTGCCCGTTCAATCTCAATAGAGGAAACCCCCGCATGGTAGAATTTCTCTTTAATGATCCTTCTAATATTGCGATCCTCTACCGCAAGTTTCGCATACTCTTTGCTGGAAAACCATTTCGAATCCCAGGTTTTTATAATTCCAAGTCGAAACCCCTTTGGATGAACCTTTTGACCCAAGCTTCACCTCCACACCTTGCTAAAGTTACCTATTTCTCCGCCACAACAACCGTAATGTGGCTTAACCTCCTCACTATAGGTCTCACCCTCCCCATAGCCCTGGCTCTCCACCGCCTAAGTCGAGGTCCCTCATTGACATAAATTTTACTTACATAGAGGTTGTCCACATCCATCATTTTGGTCTCTTCCGCATTAGCCACTGCAGAAGCAAGAGTTTTGTAAATAATACGAGCAGCCTTTCTTGGGGTGTAACGAAGGATGTGGTAGGCTTCGCTTACAGTTTTGCCCCTAATTAGGTCGGCAACCAAACGAGCCTTCTGGGGTGAAACCCGCACATACTTAGTAACAGCTCTCGCTTCCATTATTTCTTCCCTTTGACCTTAGATTTCTTATCACCTGCATGTCCATAAAAGGTTCTTGTGGGAGCGAATTCACCAAGCTTGTGCCCAATCATGTTTTCTGTAATATAGACTGGGATAAACTTCTTCCCATTATGCACTGCTATTGTGAGTCCCACGAACTCAGGCACAATGGTTGATCGACGAGACCATGTTTTTATAACCTTTCGATCACCCGTCTCTCTCGCCTTAAGAACCTTCTTCATGAGATGATCATCTACAAAAGGTCCCTTTCTTAAGGAACGTGGCACGTTATCCTCCTTAACCTCTCAGCTACTTACGTCGTCTTATTATGAACTTATCACTCGGCTTACCAGGTTTCCTGGTTTTATAACCTTTAGTAGGCACGCCCCAGGGAGTGCAGGGATGACGTCCGCCTGAACTCTTACCCTCACCGCCACCCATAGGATGATCTATTGGGTTCATAGCAACACCTCTTACATGAGGTCTCCACCCCCTCCAACGATTCCTCCCTGCCTTACCTATGGATACATTTATGTGATCGATATTTCCTACCTGTCCGATAGTAGCCTTACATTCCAGAAGAACCATCCGCATTTCGCCAGAAGGAAGCCTTAGCACCGCATAACGACCCTCTTTAGCCATAAGCTGTATAGCCGCCCCTGCGGATCTACCCAACTGCCCCCCTTTTCCAGGTTGAAGCTCAACATTGTGGACAATCGTTCCTACTGGAATAGCCTTCAGTCTAAGACAATTCCCAGGCTTAATGTCAGCATCGTCACTAGTTATAACCCGGTCGCCCACCTTCAAACCCACTGGAGCAATGATATAGCGCTTTTCCCCATCTACATAATGGAGAAGGGCTATGTTTGCCGACCTGTTAGGATCGTATTCAATACTTGCAACCTTTGCAGGGATGCCCTCTTTGTCTCGTCTGAAATCAATAATCCTATAAAGCCTTTTATGGCCGCCCCCTCTATGCCATGCGGTTATTCGGCCGTAATTATTTCTTCCGCCCGTCTTTTTGAGGGGCTCCACCAGGCTCTTTTCCGGCTCAGTTTTAGTAATCTCCTCAAAGGTCAAATAGGTCTGAAATCGCCTGCCCGGTGATGTTGGTTTTACCTTCTTAATACCCATGATTTAACCCTCACATTACAGACCTCGCTCCCCGCCAGTATCCTACACACCCTCGAAGAGCTCAACCTTCTGTCCAGGTTTAATAGTCACTATCGCCTTTTTCCAGTCGGGCTTCTTTGTCCAATATCGACCAACTCGCTTCCGTTTACCCTTCATCCTGATAGTATGCACCTTAATCACATCCACCTTAAAAATCAGCTCAACGGCCTTTCTGATCTCTATCTTATTAGCCTTCGGATCCACTTCAAAGGTAAGCTGATTATACAGATTCTTTTGAAGAAGCGTTTTCTCAGTCAAAATAGGCCGCTTTATGATATTATATGCCCTGATAATATCGCTACTCATCGCCCCAGGAACTCCTCTATCCTTTGAACGGTTTCCTGCGTAAGAACAAGGTGGTGATAGTTAAGAATATCGTAAACATTGAGACCTTCCCAACGAATAACCCTTACCAAAGGGATATTTCTTGCCGATTTTTCCACCACCTCGTCCGATTGGGGTATTACAAAAAGGGTTTTGCCCCACTCAAATCGCTTCATCATTGTAACAAATTCTTTGGTACTAATACGTTCCATCTGGAGTTGGTCGAGCACAGTAAGCTCAGAATCGCGAAGCTTCTGAGACAGAGCCATCTTAAGAGCTAGCCGTCTGACCTTCTTAGGTAGCTTAAAGGCATAAGAACGCGGTTGAGGACCATGAATAATACCGCCTCCCCTCCAAAGGGGCGAACGGATACTCCCGGCCCGAGCTCGACCTGTCCCCTTCTGACGCCAGGGCTTCCTTCCACCACCCGATACCTCAGCCCGAGTCTTGGTCTTGGCAGTCCCTGCTCGACGCTTTGCTAGGTGATAAAGCACCACCTGATGAAGAACAGGAATTTTTGCGGGAACATTGAATATATCGTCCCGTAAAGCTAACTGTCCTACAATCTCCTTTTGCATATTGTATACGTCAACTGTTGGCATGGGAAACCCTCAACATTGTGCTACTTAAGACGGTTAGTCTTACGAATTAACACGATTGCATTTCTCGATCCTGGCACAGCGCCACGCACCAACACTACGTTGTCCTCAGGTCTTATGTCTACGATCCGCAAATTGAGAACCGTCACACGTTCACTACCGTAATGACCCGGCATCTTCTTGCCCTTAATGACCCGAGCAGGAAAGGTAGCACATCCTGTAGAACCAGGCTCGCGGATGTTTTTACATCCATGAGTCATGGGACCACGATTAAAGCCCCATCTCTTAATCGTTCCTGAAAAACCTCTTCCTTTAGTTATGCCCGTTACATCTACTCGCTCCCCAATGGAAAAGACATCTCCCACGGTTATCCTCTGTCCTAGCTGAAAAACCGAAGGATCATCAACCCTAAATTCCCTGAGAACCTTTGGATACTCCTTAGTCTCAAGCAGAGAAACCGCCTTTTCAAGATGCCCCTTCATAGGACGAGTAAGATTTTTCGGTTTTGCACGCCCAAATCCAAGCTGGACAGCACGATAGCCGTCCTTTTCCTCAGTCTTTACCTGAGTCACCACGCAGGGACCAACCTCAATGACTGTAACCGGCACAACCGTTCCGTCCTCTGCGAAAACTTGACTCATTCCAATTTTACGTCCAATAAGTCCCTTGACCATGGCTTCCACTCTCTCTTAGCCTTCGTTTAAACTACTTGATTTCTACATCAATGCCTGCTGAGAGATCGAGCTTCATAAGGGCATCAACTGTTTGTTGAGTAGGTTCGAGTATGTCAATAAGCCTTTTATGGACACGAATCTCAAACTGCTCCCTAGATTTCTTATCAATATGGGGTGAACGGAGCACAGTATAACGATGGATTCTCGTTGGAAGCGGGATAGGACCAGAGATTCTTGCCCCTGTCTTCCTAACCGTTTCTACGATCTCTCTCACTGCTTGATCCAACAATCTATGATCGTAAGCCTTCAAGCGGATCCGTATTCTATCGCCTGCGGTGGTCATCGCTATTCCTCTTTACTGTAATATTTCCGTAATAACACCTGCCCCTACGGTTCGGCCACCTTCACGGATAGCGAAACGAAGCTCCTTTTCAAGGGCCACAGGAGTTATTAATTCCACTTCAAGATTTATATTATCCCCAGGCATCACCATCT
>JAOACS010000012.1 GCA_026417655.1 Syntrophobacterales bacterium | reverse complement strand
AGCATATAGCGCAGAAGGTACTCTTCCCCGAACAGGTCCAGCGCCTTTTGGCCGCTTTCGTCGTCAAAGCTCAGATTATTGAGCGCATCTTCATAGGACTCTAAGCGGATGACCTTGACGAGGCGCGGGGAGCGTTCGGCTTCTTCTTTTGTGGCCAGGCGCTTGGGTTTGCCGTCCTTCCACTCCGGGGAGAAGGTAACTTTTTTGATGCGCGGCAGGAGCACGGTATCAAAATACTGCGCCATCTCCACCAGGATGAACTTGCGCCGACCGCCATCCTCGCGGTTGAGGTTGATAACTGCGTGGCCGGTGGTGCCGGAGCCGGCGAAGAAGTCCACAATTGTCGAATGCGTGTCTGCTCCGATCTGAAAACACCTTTCGAGCAAACGGGCGGGTTTGGGGGTCTGAAAAACATCTCCCAACTCCCCCATAATTGTCTTAAGATGTTGCTTCCCCTCTTGATTATGTCCCACTTCTTGATAAGTCCAGATAGTGAGCGGCACCATCCCTTCCTGAACTTCAGAAAGAAAGCGCTTAAGAGCAGGTACACTGTTTCCATCGGGTCCGAACCAGATACGATTATCGGCAATTAGCTCCTGTAATCTTTCTCTGCTGACACGCCAGCAGGCGCCTCTCGGTGGTTTCACAATCCTTCCAGATGGTGTTGTAATCGGATAATCATATTCTGGAGTGTAAGTTTTTACATCCAGACCACTTGGCTTCCACGGCCCACGAGGATCGTTGTCGGGGTTTTCATATCTAGCGTTGGCTTCCTCTGTGCGGGGAAGAAGGTTGCGCCGCCAGTTGCTTTTATCCCGTGCGTATAAGGATAGGTAGTCATGATTATCGGATAAATACTTGGCGTCGTTTTGGGGTGAGTATTTCTTCTGCCAAATGATTTGTGTAACAAAGTTGTCGGGGCCAAATATAAAATCCATACATCCTTTCAAAAATGCCTGCTCGTTATCATCATTACTGACAAAAATACACCCATCTCGACTCAAGGTTGCACCGGCTAAGCGCAATCTGTTTTCCATCATCGCCAGCCAACTGGAATGCTGGTAGGCGTCGCGGTAGAGAAACTCATCGTTCCCTGTATTATACGGCGGATCAATGTAAACGCACTTCACCCGCTCGCGGTACTTCTCCTGCAGGAGGTTGAGTGCCTGCCAATTTTCGCTGTGGATGAGCAGGCCGTCGGTCAGCTCGTCCAGGTTGTCGAACGAAGCCAAAAGGCGGTCTGTAAACTCGGGCGGGAAGTGGCGCGTATCCAGCGGCAAGGTAGGATGTGCTTTGAGAAAGGCAAGGCGGCCTTCGGGGGTCTTAATGTCGCCCGAAAGTAAGTCTTTGGGGAGTTCGTGAATGGCAAGGAGTTTCTTCCACTCCTCCCACTGCGCTTCGCAGGCGGCAATCTCGGGGTAGAACGCTTCGGGGATGTTGCCCACCGTGATGACGTAGAACGTCTCAGTGATAAACTTCTTCTTCTCCCAGAGCATTTTCTGAAAGTTTTCAATCTGCGCCAGGAACTCAATGATCTTGAGTCCCACACGCTTGATGAGGCGCATGAGTTGAAACCAGCCTTCGGCCAGGTGCTCACCTGCGGCTTCCATCTCATCCAAATTGAGCACTTCATTTTTTAGGTAGAAGTCCAGCTCCCGAGAGAGGAAGCCTTTGAGGTCCTTGTGGATGAAAAAGTCACTGGTATTACGGCGGGTGTACTGGCGTAGGTGATGTTCAAGCCATGATGTGGATTCCCCTTTATCTGCTTTGCGTCGTTCGGCCATAAGGGCTGCTTGCACCTCAACAGCCTTGACGCGTTTAGGAATCTCTTTTACCGCTTCGGCGATAATGGCTTCCTGCTGCTTTTTTTGCCCGTAGGATTTTTCTTCCTCAGTGGTGAGTGGACGAAAATGAAAAGGAATAGTAAGTGTACGGGCTTCCCCGTCCCAAGTAATTCCGTCGAGTACAGGCAGAAAGAAGCGCTTTTCGCCCTTGACATTGTTCTGCTCCACGTCCGCTTGCTGAAGTTTGAAGAGGATAGTTACACCACTTGATGCCTTCCATGAGTAGTCAGTGAAGTACTCGCCAGTCTTAATGTAGTATTGGTCATGATTTGCCCAGTATAGATACACCTCTTCGCCGTTATAGGGAATGGCATAGCGTTCCTTCTTAGAGTAGCGGCGCTTGGAGATGAAATCTCCGTCCTCCCAGTATCGGCTAAAAAAGGTGTAAAGATGGTTATAGACGGCCGTTTCCAAGGCTTCAGTGGAGCGCGCTCCTTTCGCCCTTTCCAGCGCTTCCCGATATTCCCGTCCGACCGGGGTTTCACGATAGGTTTCGACCAAGTTGCCCTCGGCGTCCAACGCTTCCTTGCCCAAGGTACTGAGCACCCTTTGGCGTGCCTCCTCCAGCGCTTCCTGCATCTGTCCCTGTTCGGCCAGAGCGCCGCGCTGTAGTTCCTCGGCGATGGCTTTGGGCAGGTCTTCCGTAATAAATCGCTCAATGACCGCCCGCTTGTGGTTCATAATGCGGTAAATGCCGAAGTCCAGATCGGCACAGTCGAATTCGAAAAGAACACGTAAAAGGTTTTGAAACTTCTCTCTTACTGATAAAGACACGATTGAAGGCTCCAGACTTTTGGTAGTAATTTCTTTGAGGATAATGAGATTACTAGAAGTATGCATCTAATTGTGGAGCTGAGGGGAATCGAACCCCTGGCCTCTTGAATGCCATTCAAGCGCTCTCCCATCTGAGCTACAGCCCCATCATTTTGTAAATCGATCGTAGCAAAGTATTTATTAACAGTCAATAGTTTTGTATGCCAAGTTTTCATAAAGTATCCTCTCTATAAGTTGGCAAAATAATAGTAAAGGTTGTCCCTGCCCTTACAGGATCATCCTCTTCAGCGATACTTTCACAACTAATCGAACCACCAAACTGATTTATAATACCATAGCTTACCGAAAGCCCAAGCCCAGTTCCTTCCCCTACCTTTTTGGTTGTAAAGAAGGGATCAAATATTCTTGGAAGAATATGTTTGGGAATGCCGGAGCCCGTATCAGAAACTGTTATCTCCACAAAACTATCATCCTTTTTTCTCGTTCTTATGGAGATCCGCTTTTCTTTACGTCCCCTAAGGGCATGAACCGCATTGGTAATAAGGTTTAAAAGCACCTGTTGAAAGCCCCGTGGATCGCATGTCACAGGTGGAAGGTCTTCATCCAACGAACATTCCAAGGAGATATCGTTCATCTCAAGGGTATGCTCTGTCACAGATACAACAAGTCTTACATTTTCGTTTACATCACAGATATTCTCCCTTTCTTCGCTAAACCTCGCAAAGCTTAAGAGCCTTTCCACAATGCTTTTACAATGAAGACCGTGACGCTCAATAACCTTTAAGTCATTATATTCCATACTACCAGGTTCAAACCTTTCTAGTAGTAGTTCACAAAAGCCCAACATAATACCAAGGGGGTTGTTAAGTTCATGGGCTACACCGGCAGCAAGGGTCCCAAGGGATGCAAGCTTTTCAGTGTTGATAAGTTGATTCTCAATCTGCTTCCAATCGGTCATATCACGCCCAATTACTAAGACAAGGGGCGAGTCCTCGCCACTTTTTATTGGAATATAGTTAAAATGAAGCCACAAGGTGTGATTTCCTACCACAAGAGTTTCTTCGGTCCTAAAACTTTTACCCGATGAAATAACACTCTCTATTATTCTTTGTTGTTCTTCGGTCTTGTCACCAGGAAATATTTCCGAAATTGATTTCTTAGCAAGGGATATATTTTCGGGTATGCCAAAGAGGCGGTTCGTGGAGGGGTTTGCTGTCCTGATAACACCTTTCCCATCGACGCTAAAGATGATATCCTCCGCGCTTTCCACAAGCGAACGATACTTTGCCTCCGACTGTTCAAGTTCTCTAGCATAGGCCTTAATATCTTCCGTTTTTTTTGTTACTTCCGTTTCCAATATGGAGAGCCATCTAAATTCATAAAGGATCATGAAAAGACTCGCTAGCAAGATAGCACAAAGAACCATACCTTGAAGAATTATTTGACGAGCATAGACTCGACTCACCACTCCTTCGATCTCATGAATCGGTGCAACTACAGCAACCGACCAAAAGGTGGTCCTGTCTAATCCAACAATTTTGACGGGGCTGTAGGCAATAAGCTTTTCCATAGGAGCTACAATCTCCCTATGCCACCCTGAAATATAGCTTCCAACGCCTTCCTTGCCCTGAAGCATTTCCCTTTTTTGGATCTCATTTATTTTTATAAAGAAGATATTTGGATTTTTGCGAGTTCTTGCCTCAAAGGCATTTTCACCGATGAAATCATCTTCAGGATGATAAAGGAATGTACCCGTGTGATCGATAGCCCAGCTATAACCAGTTTTCCCCGATTGAACAGTAGATAACACACTTTTAATCATATCGGTAAGATCAATACTCGCCCTTAGATAACCAGCAAATCTTCGGCTAGGGTAGGGATGTTCAGCATCTATGGCATCTTCATAAATTGGCACAATCACAGTCATCCACACAGAAATGTTACCATCCTTTTCTACATTCTTTGTTTCCAAAGGAATGGCTTTCCCTCGAAGCGAAACATCCCTTGCAACGGACATGTGGATAGCTGGTTCATCATGGGCGAAGGAATGCTCACCAAAAGAGAGTCCATTTTCAATATCCACCACGAAGGATTTTTTGCCATTATCCTTTATACGCACAATTTCAGTGATGAAATCCTTCTTAAGGATCGGTAAGGTTAGAGCTAGCAAATGTTCGTAGTGTTTTCTGTCTGCATATTGAATGGCAGGGAAGGTGCTAAGAAAGACAAGATCTGATAAAGCATGGTGAAAAGATCGTTCTATTCTCTGAGCCGACGTCCGAGCCAGTATGAGTTGTTCTTCATTGAATTGATCCCTTACAACATTTTTTACGTACCTCATGTTGTTTACACCGAGGGCAGTGGCAACGCAAATTACAAGAAAGGTCGCTATTCCTATTCCTATAAGGATTTTTCTAAGTTCCTTTTTCCCGAAGGATTGATACGATTGAGAGGTGTTTCCTTGAAACCATTCTCTCCAACCCATTCTTCTCTACCCCTTTTACGAAAACTTAAATATCCTTCTTAAACACATCATACTTGACTTATGATCAATCAAAAAGCCAAATAGAAAACCGAAACTTACTGATGGAGTAAGTCATGGACGTTAGAATCCTCATTGTAGACGATGAACCCGATATGCTTACACTCCTTACTCGTATTTTCGAAAAGGAGCCATCCTACAGTATTGATGCAACTTCTGACCCACGGAAAGCGTTAAACCTTATTTCGAAAAATGTTTATCATGTTGTTATTACCGATCTCAAGATGCCAAACATTGATGGGATGCAGGTTCTCGAAGCAGCAAAAACCAGGGATGAAAATACCGCTGTGATAATCCTTACGGCCTACGGCACTATCGAATCGGCTGTAGAGGCTACCAAGAAGGGAGCCTTTGATTATGTTACTAAGCCCTTTCGAAAGGATAGAATAATTCACGTTGTCCAGCAGGCTGTAAGATGGCGAGAGATGTGGCTTGAAAACCTTCGTCTTAGGCAGGAACTTCTAGAAAAAGCCGGATACCCATCCCTTATTGGCAATAGTCAGGCTATAGCCCTTGTCCGTGAACAGATTACAAAGGTTGCTAAAACATCTGCAACTGTGCTCATTACTGGAGAAAGTGGAACGGGAAAAGAGCTTGTGGCAAAGGCTATTCACGCTCATAGCACTCGGCACGATAAGCCCTTTATCCCCATAAATTGTAGTGCCATACCTGAATCTCTCTTGGAAAGCGAGCTATTTGGCTATGTGAAAGGAGCTTTTACAGGAGCTACAAAGGATAAAAAGGGTCTTATAGAAGAGGCCCAAGGCGGTACCCTGTTTCTCGACGAAATCGGAGACCTTTCCCCTACCCTCCAAGTAAAGCTCCTTAGGCTCCTTCAGGAGGGAGAATATAGACCCATTGGATCCAACACAATAAAGAAGGCCGATGTCCGCTACATAGCGGCAACAAACCGCGATCTTAAAGAGAAAATCGAAAAGGGCGAGTTCCGAGAGGATTTATTCTACCGCCTAAATGTCTTCAATATACATATTCCACCCCTTAGGGAACGTAGAGAAGATATCGAATTGCTGGCCTATCACTTCCTCTCAAGATATGCTTCAGTCCATGGAAAGCCAATAAAGGGATTTAACCAAGAAGCGGTAAAAAGACTTTTGGCTCACTCCTGGCCAGGGAATGTTCGAGAATTAGAAAATACCATTGAACGAGGCGTTATAATGGCTACAAGTGAATTGATTACTCCCTCCGATCTGTTTCCAGAGTACAACCATCAGGCTCCTGGACCTTTAAATATTCCCACCGATCCAACAATTTTCGATCTCCCCTTTAAAGAAGCCAAGGGGAAGCTTCTTGATGAATTTCAGCTGCGATATTTGCAAAGACTTCTAGAAAAGCATAACGGTAATATTTCTCAAACTGCAAGAGAATGTGGTCTTAAGCGCCAACACATATACAGACTACTTAAAAAGATAAAGTTTGATCCCGAGTCAAACAAATAGCTTACTGGAGAAAAGGGGAAATGCTTAAAAGATTGGAAATAGCCCTTAAGCCCGGAATTCTCGATGCTGAAGGGGAACGGATAAGGCGTAAGGTAAGGGACTATTTTGGTTGGAATATTCCCTTTGGCGATCTTTCAACTTATGGACCTATTCGAGTAATTCAGGTCATTACCTTTGAATCTCACCTTAACGACGATGAATATGAAGCCGTAAGGCGAGATATTTTTACTAATCCCGTGACACAGATCTCTAGTTTTTCTCCCCTCACCAATCCTGCTGTTACGCCCTTTCAATGGGTAATTTGGGTTGGTTTCAGACCAGGAGTAAGGGACACGGCGGGAAGTGTTGCCCTCGAGGCCGTAGCTTCCTACCTTCGTCGTAGGCTTCCCCCGGAAGATGCTGCCTACACATCGAGAATTTACGAAATTAGAACAGGAGATCTCAATCGCCTTCAGGTTGAAACTATTGCTAAGGAGCTCCTTGCCAACGAGCTCATTCAGCAATGGCGTATTTTCTCTTCCGATGAATGGGATCCTCAGGAAGGTATCGGTTTCATTGTGCCAAGGGTTCTATTGGGGAAGGGCGATTTTGTAAGGATTGAAACCTTCTCGGTAACCTCTGACGACGTCCTAGCTCGCCTAAGTCGGGAGCGCAACCTTGCCCTCCATCCGCAGGATATTCCGGTTATCCGGGCCTACTTTAATCGTCCGGAGGTTCTGGCGGAAAGAGCTATTGTGGGGCTCTCTAATCCAACGGATGTTGAGCTTGAGGCTATATCGCAGGCAAGAAGTGACCATTGTAATCACAACACCTTCCGTGGGGTTTTTACCTATCGAGATCTAGACACCGAAGAGACAATTGTCATCGACAATCTCTTTAAAACATGTATTGAAGCCCCAACATTGGAACTCCAGAAACAAAAAGATTGGGTAATATCTGTTCTATGGGATAATGCAGGCGTTGCCGCCTTTGATGAAGAGCACCACTATGTCATCACAGGCGAAACCCATAACAGCCCTTCTAATATGGAAGCCTACGGAGGAGCTCTCACGGGTATCGTTGGTGTGTATCGAGACATTATGGGAACCGGAAAGGGAGCCAAACTTGTTGGAGGTCTATATGGCTACTGCGTAGGTCCACAAGACTATGCTGGTCCTCTCAAACCCCATCTTCATCCCAAAAGGCTTTTAGATGGCGTGGTCGAAGGAGTTCGAGATGGTGGCAATAAACATGGCGTTCCAACCATCTTTGGAAACCTCCTCTACCATCCATCCTATTTGGGAAAGTGCCTCGTTTTTGTCGCATCTCTAGGGATTATGCCTCGCTCTGTTATAAATGGTCCCTGCCATGATAAAAAACCCGAACCGGGTGATCTCATAGTAATGTGTGGAGGAAGGGTGGGGAAGGATGGTATTCATGGGGTTACCGCCTCCAGTGAAGCTTACTCGGAACATACGCCCGTTGGACATGTTCAAATTGGTGACCCCTATACTCAAAAAAAGATGCATGACTTTCTCCTCGAGGCCCGCGATGAAGGCCTTATCTCTTTTATTACTGACAATGGTGGGGGTGGACTCTCATCCTCCATTGGCGAATCTGCAAGACTTGCAGGGGGCGCCTTTGTAGAGCTAGACAAGGTACCCCTTAAATATGAGGGACTCGATCCTTGGGAGATTTGGGTTTCGGAATCTCAGGAACGTATGACCGTTGGGATAAAGCCCAAACACCTTGATCGTTTCATGGAGCTTTCTCGAAAGCACGAAGTAGAAAGCACCGTGATAGGACGCTATGAAAATACAGGAAAACTCCATCTTACCTATCGCGGAAAGACCTGTGCCTACCTTGATCTAAGGTTTTTCGAGGAGGATTTTCCGAAATGGCGATTCGATGCTGAGTGGCGATCCCCCGAAAGCCGAGGTCTCTTTGAGCCTGTTATTAGGGAACCTCAGGATTACGGCTCTCTAATTAAAGCCCTCCTTGCAAGACCAAATATCTGCTCTCGGGAGTGGATTCAGCGTCAATACGATCATGAGGTTCAGGGAACATCGGTAATAAAGCCTCTTGTGGGAAGGTTTCGTGACATACCCTCCGATGCTGTAGTGATTCGACCTATCTATTCCTCTCCCAAGGGACTTGCGGTGACCCAGGCTCTTAATCCTTTCTACGGTCAAATTGACACATACCACATGGTGGCCGTTACAATCGATGAAAGTGTGAGAAGGCTGATAGCCGTGGGTGGAAGGCGCGATCGCATTGGTGGTGTCGATAACTTCTGTTGGCCTACCATCCAATACGATCCTGAAGATAACCCCGATGGACGCTACAAAGCAGCCCAATTAGTGCGAGCTAACTGGGCTCTTGCAGACTTCTGTCGAGCCTATGGCATCCCTCTCCTTTCCGGAAAAGACAGCATGTATGTAGATGGCTTTTTAAGAGGAACCTTCGGAGAAAGACATAAAGTTTCTGGTCTCCCTACAATGCAGTTTACCGCCACAACGATTGTCGACGACGTTTTAAAATGCCTTACAATGGACGCAAAGATGCCGGGAGATGAAGTCTATATAGTGGGTATTACAAAGGATGAGCTCGGCGGGTCAGAATATTATGATCTCTTTGGCTATACAGGACTGAATGTTCCCAAGGTGAAGGTTCAGGAGCTTCTCCCTTTATACGATGCTCTTGAAAAGGCAATTTTCAAAGGGCTTGTAGCATCCTGCCACGGCATTTATAGGGGAGGTCTTGCTGTGCACGCTGCACTCGTTGCAATGGCGGGATGGCTCGGAATGGAGCTCAATCTAAAGGAGGTCCCAGCCCTCAATGTGACCCGAAACGATCACGTCCTCTTTAGTGAATCGGCCGGCCGATTCATCGTAACGGTGCCACAAGATAAAAGGGATGAGTTTGAAGCCCTATTCAGAAACCTTTGCGGAGAATTAGGCGAAAGGGCGGTAAAAAATGTAGGAAAAATCCTCGATGAACCGATCTTTCGATGTATTGGACTGGATGGTAAGCTTCTTTTTGAAGAAAATCTCAGAGATCTTAAAAGGGCATGGTCTGGAAAGGAAGAGACTACTCCTTTTTCGATAGAAAGCTTCTCCATCCAATCTTCCCCAGTAAACACTCCGGTGGTTCTGAAGAAAAAACCTCTTGCCATTGTTCTTACAGGCTTTGGCCTTAACTGCGATTACGAAACGGCCCATGCTCTCGAAGTTGCTGGCGCTCAGGCTATCCGACTCCACCTAAATGATCTCATAACTAGACCCCAATGGCTCAAGGAAGCAAAAATTTTCGTTATCGATGGCGGTTTTTCCTGGGGCGATGATCATGGAGCTGGCGTCATTATGGGGTGTAGGCTAAGATACCAACTTGGAGAGGAATTACTTGAGTTTGCGGAAAAGGGGGGATTGATACTTGGAATTTGTAATGGATTCCAGGTACTTGTAAATATTGGTCTACTTCCTGCAATGGAGACAAATTCCGAAAGGCGTGAAAGGTTTTTCGCCCGCGAGGTAGCCCTGATCCCCAACGACTGTGGCCACTTTGTGGACAGTTGGGTTTGGTTAAAATCTAATCCATCTTCTCCCTGTATCTTCACCAAGGACATTGACATGATTGAATTTCCAGTAAGACACGGCGAAGGGAAATTTTACGCCTCCAAAGATGTTATGAATAACCTCGTTAAAAATCATCAAATAGCCCTTCAGTATGCTCGACCCGACGGTAGCCTTGCAAAGGGCCAATATCCCTTCAATCCTAATGGCTCCCTTTTAGATGTAGCCGGTATCTGCGACGTCACGGGACGGATCATGGGACTCATGCCCCATCCTGAGGCCTTTCATCATATCACAAACCATCCCAATTGGACCCTCTATAAGGAAATCCTCCTTAGATCTGGACAATCCTTGGAGAATATTTCGAAGGAAGGTATGGGAATTCTCTTCTTCAGAAACGCTGTTAAATACTGGGATTAAAATATGGTTTACGAGAAGAGGCTGAAACTTGCGATCTTTATATCGGGAAGTGGCACAAATCTTCAATCTCTTTTAGATAGAAGCTCCGATGGAAGGCTCTCTGCCGACGTGCTTTTCGTTATCTCAGACCGTGGGGATGCCTACGGACTGGAGCGAGCAAAAAGATATGGGGTGCCCTCCTACATAGTGGATTATAGAAAGCACATCGATAGCTTCCGCCACGTCTCGGATCGGATAGAAAGATGGAGATTAGGTTACAGGCAGGCGGAGGCCGAGATGCTCGAAATCTTCAAACGCTACGAAGTGGACTACATAGTGCTTGCTGGTTTTATGAGGCTTCTTACACCCTATTTCTTAGAAAATTTTAAGACTGAAGAAGGGGTATTTAGGGTTCTTAATATCCATCCTGCTCTACTCCCAGCCTTTCCTGGAATGCACGGTTATGAGGACACATTTCATTACGGATGCCGCTGGGGTGGTGTGACAGTCCACTTTGTAGATGAGGGGGAAGATACGGGACCAATTATAGCTCAAGCCGTTTACCCGATCTTTCCTGGAGATAACTTAGAAGATGTTCGAAAGAGGGGGTTAACCCTAGAATATGAAATCTATGCCCAGTGCATCAATTGGCTTGCTAGTGGTATGGTGGACATTGAGAAGATAGAAAAGGGAAAGCCAAAGGTTACTATAAAGGATCCTAACTATAAAGACATTATTCAAAAATGGATAGCCCTCGCATTTGGTAAGATATAAAGCTATTAAACCCCTTCCCCATATCTTCGCTCTTCAAAGCTCTGGGGATCTATCCATAGGTTCCCAATCCTTATAGTATCAAGACCATCTAAAACCCGAAGAGGCGTAAGAACAGAAATTGTTCGTAAATCCCTGTTTGAGTCGATAACGATACCTAGACCCAGAGAGAAGCCCCTAGCATTATCAAAGGATATTAGCCTTCCTGGGCTAAAAGAAGGTGAAGGAACAACGGCAAAATCTACCCATCGAATCTCTAAAGGTGAGGCACCATCAAAATAGCGACGAAAGGCTGCTACGCGGTGAGCTCGGCGAAGGAGAAAATTCCTAGGCTGTATTGATGGGACCGGACTCAGTTCCACCAAGGAGGTTCGAGATGACCGTCGAAGGGGGATTAAAATATGATCAAGTTCCCTGTCCCTTCGTATTGCGAAGACAACTTGGGGCTCTAAAAGATCCACCTTTGAAAGCTTTAGGATTCCCCCACCCTGTTCCGGATCAATTAAACCAGTGGTGTCAACAATTATAGCGGTAGCTCCAAGGTGGTAGGCTCTATCTACCAATTTCCTCAATCCAATTACGGTCTGAAGCATATGACCTCTAGGTGATGTTGATCCAACAAAGACTCGATAGATAATTCTCCCTTCGGGACTGTGACCATTCTCTCTCTGACTAATAACAAGAGTCATGGTGGTAGGAGGCCCCAGGGTCGCCTGTCCAACATCACCATCAATAAAGGCAACCCTATGGGGGGTAGAGGAGAGACGAGAATAAAGATACCGAGCAAAAGTTGACTTTCCCGAATCCGGTGCTCCAATAATCATGAAAACCCCACGGAGCCCTTCGATCCTTAGCTTTTCCCAAGAGGTAGGAACTTCTATGCCTTGATAGTCCATTCTAACTAACCTCTTTTCGTTCTTCAGGGATTACAAGAGAACGGAGTATGGAAAGATTTTCCCTGTCCTCATGGAGATCATCACCTTTTGGAGTTTCCAAAATACCAGAAATATCCTCAGGGAGCATTGAATCGTTAATAAAGTGGCGAAAGGCCTCAATCCCAAGCTCGCCCTTTCCAATATGTTCGTGCCGATCTAGGTGACTTCCAAGTCCCCCTTTGGAATCATTAAAATGGATAACCCGTAAATGAGAAAACCCTACAAGCCGATCAAATTCGGCCATTGTGGCTTCATAGGCCTCAGGAGTTCTAATGTCATAGCCCGATGCGAAAATATGGCACGTGTCTATACAGACCCCGAGACGATCCCCCTGGGGCGTATTCTCCATAAGCCACCCTAAATGCTCAAACCGGTGCCCAAGAGCTGTTCCCTGGCCTGCCGTGGACTCAAGAAGAATCTTCGCTGTAAGACCAGAAGTCCCTCTGTGAACCTCTCCAAGAGCCTTAGCAACCCGTTTTAGTCCTTCCCTCTCCCCCGCTCCTAAGTGAGAACCGGGATGAAGAACAAGATAGGGGAGCCCTAATATCTCGCATCGCTCTAGTTCAACAATTAGAGCATTAATGGATCTTCGCCATAGCTCCTTTTGGGGCGCCGCCAGATTTATAAGATAGGAAGCATGTCCCGAAACAGGGTAAATGGCAGTTTCAAGAGACTTCTCTTTGAAAAGCTTTACCTCATCCTGAGAGATCGGTTTTAGGTGCCAGGAACGACTCGACTTTACAAAGAGCTGTAAAACCTCACAACCCACAGCTTTGGCTCGGTCAATGGCTCTATGGAATCCACCGGCTATGGATTCGTGGGCACCAAGTCTCACCTGATCCTCCATTTCACCGATACTTTCAACACCCTTCTTCTAGAGGAATCTCCCTTTTGATGGACAAAACAACCAGGTAACCTTTTAGATTTCAGTTTTTCGGTAGCTAAGATACAACTAATAACATAGTTTTAGATGTCTTAGAAGGAGGTATGGAGTGTTGGAGATTTTGAAAGTCTGTGAAATATTTGTAAGCATCCAGGGAGAGTCGAGTTATACCGGTTTTCCCTGCGTCTTTGTCCGTCTCTCCGGATGTAATCTACACTGTCGATACTGTGACACTATTTATGCCCGTAAAGAATACCTGTTGATGTCTCTTTCAGATGTTATAGCCCAGGTAGAAGCCAAAGGTTTTAGACTCGTTGAAATAACAGGCGGAGAGCCCTTGCTTCAAGAAGCTACACCAATTCTTGTGAAGGAAATGCTTAACCGGGGATATCAAGTCCTGGTAGAAACTAATGGAAGCCTCAGTATAGACATGATTAGTAAAGGGGCTATACGAATCGTGGACTTTAAATGTCCCTCAAGTGGTATGATGGACTATAATGACTATGATAATATTTACCGTCTTGTGGCTGGCCACGATGAGGTGAAGTTCGTCATTGGAAATAGAGAAGATTATTCCTTCGCTTTGGACCTACGAAAAAGGATTCTTGAAAGCGGATGGTATGGAACAATCAACTTTTCGCCCGTTTTTGGGGAACTTGAGCCAAGGGAACTTGCTGAGTGGATCCTTAGAGACAAATTAGATGTAAGGCTCAATCTTCAACTCCACAAATACATTTGGAGGGACATTGAAAGAGGAGTGTAATTATGAAAAAGGCGGTTGTGCTCCTTTCTGGAGGAATTGATTCTTCAACAACCCTTGCTATAGCCAAAAGTGAAGGATACGATCTTTACGCCCTGACCTTTCAATACTCCCAACGCCATAGAATAGAGATTGAAGCCGCTAAAGCTATAGCAAGGCTCTTCGATGTTAAGAAACATCTCATCATTGACCTTCCATTGGATCAAATAGGTGGCTCTGCCCTAGTGGACAAGTCAATATCTGTTCCGAAGGATCGGTCTTTGGACGAAATATCCTCCGGTATCCCTATCACCTATGTTCCAGCAAGAAACACGATCTTTCTCTCTTTTGCTGTGGCTTGGGCAGAGGTGTTAGAAACGGGTAATATCTTTATAGGAGCCAATGTCCTTGACTACTCTGGCTATCCCGATTGCCGTCCAGAATACATCGAAGCATTCGAAAAAATGGCAAACCTTGGAACTCGAAGGGGTGTGGAAGGGGAAGTGGTTTTTCGGATCCATAGACCCCTCATAAACCTTACGAAGGCTCAAATTATTCGTAAGGGACTAGAACTCGGTGTAGATTATCGCCTCACCAAGTCCTGTTATGATCCGGACGAACAAGGAAGAGCCTGTGGCCGTTGCGACAGCTGTCTTCTGAGAAAAAAGGGGTTTACCGAAGCTGGTGTTGCTGATCCTACTGAATATAGATAGATACTGAAGTTACCTATAGCTTTGTAATAGGATGGCTTCAGTATCTAGGGTCAATGACTAAAAATTCTCATCAAGGGGAATGACAGCTTCGGGTCTTATTTCCTTTTCTTTTGCTTTTACTGGTTTTTGAGGAGGTTCCCCTTTGGCTTTGGAAATCTGCTTAGGTAAAATCTTTCTTTTAGAAATAGATTTTTGATCCGTGAGCTGAATCTTCTGAGCCTCCGCAGCCCTTGAACCTATAACTGTAAGAAGCTGCGAAACATAATCTCTCATCTGAAAAGCCTGGGCATTCAACTCCTCCGCTGCAGCAGCAGCTTCTTCTGCAGTAGCAGCATTTTTCTGTACAACCTTATCTAACTCTGAAATGGCTTTGTTGATCTGGTCAATCCCTTCCGCCTGTTCTTTGGAAGCCTCTGAAACCTCCCCGATGAGTTCACCAACCTTTCCTACCGAATTCTTAACTTCGGCAAAGGACCGAGAAGCCTTCTCTACAACCTGAACTCCTTCACGAACTCTACTACTGGTTTGTTCTATCAGTTTGGCTGTATTTTTTGCCGCTTCAGCAGCTCTCATGGCAAGAGAACGGACTTCATCCGCTACAACAGCGAAACCTGCTCCAGCTTCTCCAGCCCTAGCGGCTTCAACGGCAGCATTAAGGGCGAGTAGATTAGTTTGAAAGGCTATTTCATCTATAGTTTTTATGATCTTTTGGGTTTCATCGCTCGCTCTAGCAATCTCTGCCATCGATTGAGCGATCTGGTTCATAGCGTCATGAGCCATTTCAACGGCCTGTACTGTGTGATTCATGAGAGAGGCTGACTGATCGGCATTTGAAGCGTTTTGACGGGTCATGGAGGCGAGTTCTTCAAGAGCCGACGACGTCTCTTCAATAGAGGCCGCCTGTTGGGAAGCTCCCTCCGCAAGGGTTTGACTCGATCCAGAAACCTCTTCTGCCGCTATCGATACCTGATTAGCTCCCTCCATTAGGCCCTTGGAAATACGAAATATGGGCCTCGTTATAGAGGCGGCTAGAACATAAATAAGAGCTATACCTAAAATGAGGAAACCAGCCGCTACAACGATAGTCGTATTGCGAATACTTATCGCTGTTTTCATGAATTCAGCAACAGTTTGAGTTGTCGCCACAGACCAACCATTGATTCCCACAGGGGCATAGGCCGCAACCTTTTCGGATCCCCTAAATGTATACCTTACTATCCCTTCTTGGCCACTCGTCATCTTGTTGCCAAGCTCTTCGAGCCCCTGGGTCTGCTTCGCGTTGAGTTTCATAATCAAACTCTTGTCGGGATGGGCTATCACCGTAGAAGTCTGATCAAGCATAAAAGAATAACTTGTTTCGGAGATCCTTAGCTTCGTTACCAATTCAATTAGAGATTCTGCCTTTAAGGCTCCAGCTAAGACTCCAACCACTTTCCCCTGGTCGTCTGTTATTGGAACACCAATGGGAAGGACCGGTTGCTGGGTTTTCTTGGAAAATACCATATTATCAATAGTAGAAGAACCTTTAATGGCCTTTTTCCAATACTCTCTGTCGGCAATATTTATATTCTTATACCCTCCATCAACACTATCTGCCACTATGTTTCCCGAGGCATCTGCAATAAATATCACCTCGTAGGCTTCATTTAGCCTTTTGTTAAGTTCCTTTAAAGAGTTATTAGCCTTGCCGAGACTCTCCAAATCACCTTGGGCGATCTTAGGCGCTATAGGATTAAGAGAAAAAGACTGGAGAAGCCTTAGGTGACCAACTAAGATGTCCCTTACAGCAAGGGCTATGATCCTACTCATGTTAAGGGCGTTCACCTCTGCCGTCTTAGATGATTCGACCTTGGTTTTTGAATAGGTCAGCATACTAAGGGTAAGTACAGGAAGAGCTATGCACAAAATACCACTTATTAAAAGCTTCTGCCTCAAAGACATAATAAATTCCCCCTCCCCATGTTTGATCTAACTAAAACAATTTGTTCTTATACTAGCTTAGTTGGTGCCCATCAAGGGATTTTTAACTAGGGGTTTTGGATTAGCTCTACCTAATCTTTACAAGATGACCTAACATTATTATATAATAATTGAAAATAAAAGGTAAACCCAAAGTAACAAGGAGGGTTACCATGAAACGGATCAACTTTGAAGAACTCAGAAAAACAGGACGACCTCTCTGGATGACCCATTACGGCGTTGAATCCTACGCCGATTTCCTGGGAGGCGGTGGAGATATCTGGACGGATAGACTTTATGGAGAATGGGAGCGCGATTACGGAGAGGAGGTCTCCGAGTCGGAAACTTCAGAAGTAGTGGTTGGAAAGGAAATAAGGTTTGAAGAACTCAGAAAGACTGGAAGACCTTTGTGGATGACCCACTATGGTGTTGAATCTCTATCAGACTTTGTAGGTGGGGGAGGCGACATCTGGACCGATAGACTTCACGGAGAATGGGAAAGATTTTACGGAGAGGAAGTAAGGTAACACCTACTCCGTAAAAGGTGAAGGGGCGGGTATCTAACCCGCCCTTTAAATTTAAGGACTTTTCTGTTATAGGTTCAGTTTGAAGATTACTACCCTGGAGGCGGTCTTTTTATGGCAGGAAATAGCTTTGGTAGATTTTTTCGAATAACCACGTGGGGAGAATCTCATGGTCCCGCTGTAGGAGTTGTAATTGATGGATGTCTTCCAGGCATATCGATCTCTCGGGAAGATATACAGAGGGATTTAGATCGAAGAAGGCCAGGAGGATCTATCGCTTCGACCACCAGAAAAGAATCGGACAGAGTTGAGATCCTTTCGGGTATTTTTGAGGGAAAAACCACCGGAACGCCTATATCTCTTATAGTTTATAATGAAAATCCCAGATCCTCCGACTATGCTCTCCTTTCGGATCTATACCGTCCAGGCCATGCAGATCGCACTTACGAACAAAAGTATGGCATTAGAGATTGGCGGGGAGGCGGAAGAAGCTCAGCCAGAGAGACGGTAGGCCGCGTGGCGGCAGGAGCTATAGCAAGAAAGATGCTTAAAATCGCAGGTATCACTGTAAGGGCCTACACGGTAGCCCTAGGAGGGATTCACTGCAGAAACTACGATGAAAGTTTTATAGATCAAAATCCCTTCTATTGCCCCGACCCCGAAGCTCTTACCCTCATGGAAAAACGTGTTGAAGAGGTTCGCCGAAAGGGTGACTCCATTGGAGGCATAGTAGAGATAAGAGCTAGTGGATGCCCCCCGGGACTTGGAGAGCCTGTTTTCGACAAACTTGACGCTAGAATCGCCTACGCCCTCATGTCCATAGGGGCTGTAAAGGGTGTAGAAATAGGAAGTGGCTTCCGTTCGGCTGATATGCTAGGAAGTCAACACAATGATCCCATAACAGCCGAAGGTTATGAATCCAATAACGCTGGTGGGATCTTAGGAGGTATATCAAGTGGTTCGGAGATAATCGCTAGAGTTGCGGTAAAACCTATCCCTTCTATCCGAATCCCCCAGAAAACCACTCGAAGAGATGGAACCCCAACAACAATTGTTGTAGAGGGTCGCCATGATGTAAGCGCCATACCTCGCATCGTTCCCGTGTGTGAAGCTATGATGCTTCTTGTGATAGCTGACTTTGCACTTCACCCTACAGTTATAAGAAAAGTCTTTCCAATATGAATGTCCTGAACCACTTAAAAACAGCGGAGGATCGATTATTTTGGCTGAAGCGACTTCGTGGAGCACCAGAGAACCTTCCGGAGGCTTTCCCTCGAATTATTTTCCACGCAGCATCTCTTGGTGAATTAAACGGAGTCTTTCCATTCACGAGAAGACTTAGAGAATGTGGCTTTTCCGGATCAATAATTATCTCCGTGGGAACTCCCACAGCATATCGTAAAGCAAAGGGCTTAGAAACTTTGGATCCTTCTCTAGCTGTAGTAGCAGCACCCCTTGAAATCCCCATCTCTATAAGAGCCTTTGTAAAAACCATAAAGCCTAGGCTTTTCGTAAACTTCGAAGCAGAATATTGGCCTATGCTATTTTCATATCTTCGCCTAAATAAGATCCCTGCTATCCTAGTAAACGGAAGGATTTCAAGAAGATCCTTTATCTTTTATAGGTCCTTTTCCCAAATCTTTAGACCCATCTTTGGTTATTTTTCACGCCTTGGCATGGTCTCCCAGGTCCATAGAGATCGGGCAATCCTTCTCGGTGCATCCCTAGAATCAACCTTTGTTAGTGGAAATTCCAAGTATGACGATCTTTACAAGCAATGTAGCAAAGAAAAGGTAAAAAAGTGGCGAGAAAAGATACTAAAAGGCAACGACAGGCCTGTTATCGTAGCGGGAAATCTCAGAGGAAAAGAATGCCATATGGTGCTTAACGCTATTGAGAAACTAAAGGGGGATTTTCCCGATATTCTCGCTATAATGGCCCCAAGGCATCTTAATAGGATCGACGATATTATTAAAGAATCAAGGAAGAGGCATATTAGGGTAAACCTATTGTCAACCTTCCTGAAAAACCAAACCGATGGAACAGAGCCTACACTCCTAGTTGTTGATTCCTTCGGTTTACTATTTGATCTTTACAGCATAGCTGATGTAGCCTTTTGTGGGGGAACCTTCGAACCTATCGGAGGTCACAATATTGTAGAACCTGCAGTGTGGGGGAAAAGGGTGCTTTACGGGCCATCCATTCACAAAGTAGAGGTGGAACATGGGATATTGGAAAAATGGGGCATAGGGATTTTATGTCGAAACTTGGATGAATTTTTGTTTCATGCTAAAGAGGGCCTAATGAACAGAGAACCCATTGAAGAAGCCAACGTTTTGAAGGTTGTGGGGGAGCTTTCTGGGGCATCTCGATTATACGCTTCATGGGTGATGGAATTTGTTGAAAATATCTAACGAAAGAGGCCAACCCTATGTGGAACATTCGCAAATTGCTTGAAGATCTTCGAAATGGCGCGATAGATATTGAAGATGCTCTGGAGTATATAAAAAAATTCCCCTATGAGGTTCTCCTAGAAAAGGATTCCTCAAACACTATAGCCTTTGCGCGAATAGACCACCATCGGGTTCTTCGCCGAGGAGCCCCTGAAGTGATTTATGGAGAGGGTAAGAGTCTAGAACATCTCATTGTTCTTGTGGAGGCCATGAAAAGGGCCGAAACAAATGTTCTGATCACAAGACTTGAACCAGAAAAGGCCAACAAATTAAGTATCCACTTCCCTGAGGGAAAATATTTTGAAATCTGTCGCTCCTGGGTTCTCAGGCATAAGGAGGTATTGAGTCTCAAGGAGGGCTATGTGGCAGTCCTTACAGGTGGAACGCTCGATATTCCCGTCGCGGAAGAGGCAGCCATTACGGCTGAATTTTTAGGCAGTTCAGTGAAGCGTTTCTACGATGTAGGCGTAGCCGGTATCCATAGACTTTTTGACAATCTTGATGAGATCATGAAAGCCACGGTTTGGGTTGTGGTTGCTGGGATGGAAGGAGCCCTTCCTAGTATTGTCGCAGGTCTTGTGGAAGGACCTGTCATAGCAGTGCCTACAAGCATAGGATACGGAGCTCACTTCGGAGGACTAGCGCCTCTTCTTGGAGCCTTAAATAGCTGTTCTCCCGGTGTTGTTGTGGTAAATATTGACAATGGATTCGGTGGGGGGTATGTGGCATCTTTGATTCACAGAAGAATAGTTACCAAAAGAACGGGAGGTTAAAATAATGGCCAAAGCCTTCAGACCTAGCGGAAGAGAAATGGCGGTCATATCCCGCCTTGACCACGAAAAGGAAGCTATGAAGATGAAAGCCATGAGGTTACTAAAGAAACATCTCGATGAGCTAAGTGATCGCATTACAATGAGACTGATTGAGGTAAAGGCTATAGAAACCACAAGTAAAATTGAACTGGAAAGGCAGATTAACATCTGCCTTCAGAGCCTTCTTACATCGGAAGATGTTGACATTCAATATTTGACCGCACCTTTTCGGAATATAGTGCCTAGGCCGCATTTTGTAAGCCTTTACGTCACGGCCTGGATCCTGGAAAATCTCATAAACCATAAATGCGTAATCGATATTTATGGAACCGATGAGGAAATTTATAGATACGTCAATGCCGAAATATCCCGCTTCATACCCCTTGATTAAAGGCTTTTTGGCCCATCTACTCGGATAGGAGTTCCATAAAGCCCTCCTCGGTAAGCTCCGAAAGCAAAGGATAGGGAGGGATATCTTCATCTTTTAACTGTTGCTCATATTCCTTAATTTTAAATGGTTCGCTCATCTCCTCTACCCAGAATTTTCCCTCAAGATCCATATCTGCAAGGTATTCAAGCACCTTCTCTTCAGCCTCTTCTTCGTCATCTGCCTGGACTAGAATGGGAGAGCTAAAACGAGTTATCCCACTAGCCCGATACCCCACCGTTACTTCAAACACGTAGAGCCCTTCTTCGGGATCGAACAACATCTTCCACCTCCAACGGAGAAATCTTCGGTCTGTATCCTAGAAAACAAAATCCATATCTAGGATATTCCTATATAGGAGTCAAGGAGTCGTAAGGCATTTTCATTAACCTAAAAACAGTGGAAAATCTCAAGAATGTCCATGAATGGGCCATGTTTCAACATAGATCGATTCTTTCTTTTAGAAAACAAATCGGATTGCTAGGATAGGTCCCTTAGTTATTTAAAGAGGGCCTCCTTCAAATTCTTAGAAAAGGGTTTTACTATGATACCCACCTCTGTGATAATACCCGAGATATATCGATGGGGCGTAACATCGAAGGCAATATAAAGGGCTCTCGTATCCTTTGGTGCTATGGGCCTTTTCCCAATGGAAGTAACTTCCTTTGATGGGCGTTCCTCAATTACAATACTATCCCCCTTTGGCGTTCTTGGGTCAATGGTCGATCGTGGTGCCGCAACAAAAAATGGGATACCATGGTGTTTAGCAAGAACGGCAAGGGTGTAGGTTCCAATTTTATTGGCCACATCTCCATTTGCTGCAATACGATCGGCTCCAACAACAATCACGTCAATTCTTCGTTTTTGCATAAGGTATCCTGCCGTATTGTCAGTGATGAGAACAACAGGGATCCCATCCTTCATTAGTTCATACACCGTGAGCCGAGCTCCCTGAAGATAGGGTCTAGTTTCACAGGCAAAAACCTGTATGGTCCTGTCCTCCTCCCAAGCTGCCCTAATCACACCAAGAGCTGTGCCATAGCCTCCCGTTGCAAGGCTCCCTGCATTGCAATAGGTTAAAATTCTTGCTCCCTGAGGTATGACCGTTTTCCCCCAACGACCTATATTCCTGTTAATAGCCACGTCCTCTTCGATAAGTTCTTTAGCCTTGTTCCGTAACAGCTCAACAATCTCCTCAATAGAATCCTGAACATGCTCAACAGCGGTGGATCTCATAACCTCTACTGCCCATTCGAGATTATAACCGGTTGGACGGGCCTTCCTTACGACATCGCAGAAATGGTTTAACCCCTTAAAGAAGGCATCCTTACCTGAAGCCCCCAACAACGTTCTCGCCCCTAAGGCAACAGCTGCTGCTCCTGCAAGCCCTACAGCAGGAGCCCCTCTAATGGCCATATTCTTAATTGCGTCAATAACCTCTTCTGCAGTGGAACATCTTATATATTTTTCCTCCTGTGGGAGATAGCGCTGATCAAGAATAACACAGGTATCTCCGTCCCAAAAAATAGGCCTTACCTCCAGTCCCCCGTTCATGGCGCCCCTCGCAATTATCCCTGCTGTGAGTTTTTCAACTTATTCGAAAGGATCTCGTTTACAAGTTTTGGATTAGCTTTCCCCTGAGTCCTTTTCATGATCTGGCCGACAAAGAACCCCATCAATTTAACTTCGCCCCTACAGTAACGTTCTACCTCGGTGGGATGGGATCGAATTACCTCCTCTATAATCTGCTCTAGCAGCCCCTCGTCGGCGACCTGTTTGAGACCTCGCTCCTTAACAATATCAGAGGCCTTCTTTCCGCTACTATACATCTCTTCAAAGACGGTTTTCGCAATCTTACCACTTATGGTTCCATTATCAATGAGCTCAAGAAGTTGTGCAAGATTTTGAGGGGAAACAGGACAGTTGGAAGGGGAACAATTACTCCGATTAAGTTCTCTCAGTAACTCTGAAAGTATCCAGTTACTCACCATCTTAGGGTTATTAAAATATCTTACCGTCTCCTCGAAATAATCCGCAAGGGATCGGTCTGATATAAGAATCTCTATGTCTTTCTCAGGGAGCCCATATTCTTCAGCAAAACGGCGTCTTTTCTCGTTGGGAAGTTCGGGAATGGTTTTCCTCATCTTTTCAATCCAGGCCTTATCTATAACAATGGGAACAAGATCAGGATCAGGAAAGTAACGATAGTCATGCTCCTCTTCCTTCGCCCTCATCCCAATCGTAACACCCTTTGCAGCATCCCACAAACGAGTTTCCTGGGTGATCCTTTCGCCCCTTTCTAAAAGAGCCCGTTGGCGTCTTATCTCAAACTCTAAAGCCCTCTGGACATTTCTGAAGGAGTTCATATTCTTTAACTCAGTCTTAACCCCAAGCTCCCGACTTCCTATAGGCCGCAGTGAGACATTGGCGTCACAGCGAAAACTCCCCTCTTCCATGTTTCCGTCGCAAATCCCAAGATAAACAACGATGTCTCTAAGGGCCTTGAGGTACAAAGCAGCCTCCTCCGGTGTTCGAATGTCAGGCTCGCTCACAATCTCAAGAAGAGGAACACCGGCCCTATTAAAATCTACATAACTCATGGGCTGGTGCTCATCGTGAATTAACTTCCCCGCATCCTCTTCCATATGGATGCGCCTAATTCTAATACGACGAACATTTCCACCCACTTCAACATCGATCCAACCATTTTCGGCAATAGGAAGCTTATACTGGGAGATCTGATAACCCTTGGGTAGATCTGGATAAAAATAATTTTTTCTCGCAAATCGACTAACAGAGGCGATGGAACAGTTCGTTGCGATAGCAAGCTTTATTGCAAAATCAACTACCTTCCTATTTACAACAGGCAAAACGCCAGGCATCCCCAAACATACAGGACAGACATTTGTGTTAGGTTCAGCCCCAAATTTTGTGGAACACCCGCAAAAGATTTTCGTTTCGGTTAGAAGTTGAGCATGGACTTCAAGACCTATTACAGCTTCATATTCCATCTTCTAAATAACTCCCTTCCTATTATAAAACTTCCTATTCCGACAGTCCCTTTCCTACCTATTCATTACCACGAGAAGAACCCATTCTCCAGAAAAAAAACCGTAGCCTTAAGCCAAGCTTCCTATTAGGATATTTTCTTCCGAGTCGTATTTTTCAACGGTAACCTTAACAAGAGCCCCCTTAAGAAGAATTTCACCATTAGTTACAGGAACTAGAAGGGGAAGGTAGTTTTCAGACGTAGCCTTCCATAGATCCTTCTTAAGAGGCCTTTCTAGGATAACCACGAGCTTTCTTGATAACTGGGAGACCATAAAGGATCTTTTTTTTGAAGCACCAATCTCTCTCAATTTCTTCGTTCTAAGTTGAACTTCATAGGGAGACACATTACCATGAAGCTTCACAGCTGGCGTACCCTCCCTTGGTGAATAGGGAAAGACATGAAGGTAGGTTAAGGGAAGGCTTTCAACAAGTTCTAAGGTGTTTTTAAACATCTTGTCCGTTTCTCCCGGAAATCCCACAATGACGTCCGCTCCAATGGCTGCGTGAGGAAAGGCCGATCTTATAGCCTCAATGACCTCTTTGTAAAAATCCGGGCTGTAATTTCGCCCCATGAGTTTTAGAATCTGCGGATCCCCACTTTGTAAAGGCACATGAAAATGGGGACAAAACCAGTCCTTATCCCTCAAAAAATCTATGAGCTCATGGTCCCACTCGGAGGGTTCAAGAGAACTTAGGCGAAGTTTAGGGGGAACACTTTTACTATTTTCGAGAAATCTTAGAAGATCTAGAATAGTTTTAGAAGGTGAAAAATCTTGTCCCCACTGGCCAAGATGAATCCCAGTAAGAACCACCTCGTTGTAGCCAACCGAGGTAGCATCTTGGATTTGCAACGCCACCTCCTCAGCTTTGAGACTCCTTCGATAGCCCCTAATATAGGGCACAACACAGTATGAACAAAAGGCATCACATCCATCCTGAATTTTTATAAAGACCCTTGATCGAGTCATCACCCTAGGGTCGTAGTAAAGAGCTTTCATAGGTTTGTAGGGGCAACCCCTTGGATCGGAATTTGCGACAAGAGGATGTTGTAGGGAAGCCTCTTTTTCGATGAAATCTACAAGATCTAGCTTCTCTATGTTTCCTAAGATATGGGTTGCAAGATGTCTCTTAGCTATTGCTATCCCTTCGTAATTGGCAGCGCAGCCTGCAAAAACATAAATAGCGCCAGGATATTTACGATGAAACTGATACAAAGCCTGCCTCGCTTCATAGGAAGCTCTCGATGTTACAGCACACCCGTGAACTATACAAACTCCTACAGGATCTCCAGGCTGAGCCTCCCTATATCCCCGGCGGTAGAGCTCCGAAGCCATAAAGGCCGACTCAGTCTGGTTAACCTTGCATCCAAAGGTCTTTATGATAAATTTTTTTTCCTTCATCGCCTTCAAAAAGGCACTCTATCACGATTTTTTTTAAAATTTCTCTTAACTCTAGAGCCTGATTTAGGGTCATTTTTGGGACACCAAGGAAAAATTTTATAAAATCTTTCAATGAGTCATCAATACTCAAAAAGTGCACATAGGGCATCTCTTCGTAATTCATGGAAACCCCATACCCTTTGTCTATCCAGAGTTGTGTTAGCCTAAAAAAAAAGTCACTTCCTAGAAAAACTTCCACATCCTCCCTATCCGAGACGACAGCTAAAGCGATCTCTACAGGCAACTTCCAGGCTCTTGGATTAAGGTCAGCTCTAAGAAGAAATTCAAGACGCCAAACCGCTTCGGTTGCCGTCCAAAATCTTCTATCCGCCACGTCCCTTATCACCTCCAAAAGAGAACCTCCCCACCTAAGAAGGTGTAAGAGAGGGTTTGCTCGGGGGCTTGAGAAGTAAAAGCTACTGAGTCCTCGGGCAAGCTCTAACCAAAAGAGTTGCGATTTCTTCGAAAGTTTTAAAAATTCACGAGCTTCATAACATATCTCCCTAGCACACTTCGCCCCGTAGCCCGTAAGAAATCTTAGATCCACACCCCTATTTCGAGCAGGATGAAGAAGACAGCCAATAGTTTTAAAATGGTCATCAATATAACCTAGAGCCCAGCACCAAAAACCCACTATTGGTCTAGGAAGGATCTTTCTAGAAGATATTCTATTTCTGTTTTCCCTAAACTCCCTCTTTAGACTGGAGATATAATCAATATGATCATAACCAGAAGGTCTAATGGGTGGACAACATCTAAAGCAGGATGTATCATCAAAGGGTGTACAAAGGTTAAGAGAGTTCATGGTGGCTATAACCACTTTATTGAGCTAAGATTTTGACGGGGTGAATTAGGGAGGAAGAGACAATGCCAATTTATGAATTTAGATGTGTCAAATGTGGAAACATCGAGGAAGTCCTTTTTATCTCTTCCAAGGAGGAGATCAAACTTCACTGCAACCAATGTGGGGGAGAAGAATTTGAGCGAATCGTAAGTCGAACAAGCCACTTTGTTAAAACCTCATTCTCTTCTGGAGAAGGTCCTTCTTTGACAAGTAGATCCTGTAGTCCCGGCTCTTCATGTTCAACCATAACACTTCCAGGGTATACGAAGTAAACCAGGGATCGGCCCCTTGGCCGTCCCTTTATATCTAATGACCTAGCAGAGCCTTAGCGAATAGTTCCGGCTGAAAAGGGCGAAGATCCTCAATACCTTCTCCTACCCCAATGAACCTTATTGGTATACCAAATTCGTGGCAAATGCCTATAACTACCCCGCCTTTCGCTGTTCCATCCAGCTTTGTAAGAATAAGCCCCGAGATGCTTATCTCCTCCTTAAAAGTTTTTACCTGGGAATAGGCGTTCTGTCCCGTAGTAGCGTCTAAGACAAGAAAGGTTTCATGAGGGGCCTCAGGAATCTTTTTTGCCATCACCCGGCGGATTTTTTTTAACTCCTCCATTAGATTAGACTTCGTATGCATGCGACCTGCAGTATCAATAATCACCAGATCATAACCTCTAGAAACTGCGGCATCCAGTGCATCGTAAACTACGGCGGAAGGATCCGCACCAGGTCTTTGTTTAATTATGGGAACCCCTACCCTTTCTGCCCACATGGCAAGTTGATCTATGGCAGCGGCTCGAAAGGTATCACCAGCAACTACGAGGGGTTTTTTACCCTCTGTTTTCCAGTGGTTAGCGAGTTTAGCAATGGTGGTAGTTTTCCCAACGCCGTTTACGCCAACAACCATTATTACAAAGGGATCTGCCCTATTGGGGTCTAGGGGTTCAGCGGGAATACTCAAAAGGCCTATTATTTCTTCTTCAAGCATCTTGTATAGAATTTCTAGTTCCTGAATAGATTCCCTCTCTACTCGTTCCTCGAGATTATTAAGAAGTCTTCTTGTTGCGGCTACTCCAACGTCAGAAGTAATTAAAATCTCCTCAAGCTCATCAAAGAGCTCTCTGTCAATAGTTTTTCTACCACTAAAAAGCTGTTCTATTCTAGAGGTGAAATGGTCTCTAGTTTTCTGAAGCCCCTTTACTAACCTTTTCCACAGGCCTTCCCGCCTTTCGCTGTTTTCCAACTCAGGCTCTTTTTCGATCTGGGTCTCCCCTAAAACCTGTCCTTCTTCTTTATTCTCCTCTGGAAGCCCAACCTTTTTTCTCCACCAAATCATAACCTTTTCCCCATTAAGTCCCCGCCTGTTGTGTTAATCTCAGGATCAGTCAAGTATCACATTTTTTTTCGAAAAAAAAGCGAGGACCACTTGCGGGAGGGAGTTTTTTTTGTTGCTATGAGGATGGGATGTTTGGTATAGCGTGAATGAATCATCATTCAGTTTAGAAATGTCAAAAAATAGTTGCATAATAAAGAAAAATTTGTTCAAGAGGGTTCGGCGAGATCGTTTTAAAAAATTAATTTCACAGGGAGGAGGACGGACGTGAACATTGTAGTGCTTCTCAAACAGACGCCGGATACAGAATCGGTTATCCGGATAGCCGATGATGGTAAATCGATTGTAACAACAGATCTTAAGTGGATCATCAATCCTTATGATGAGTTTGCCGTTGAAGCAGCTCTAAGACTTAAGGAAAAACATGGTGGCACCGTAACGATCGTTAGTTGGGGACCCCAACGAGTAGTGGAATCCATTCGCACAGCTCTTGCTATGGGAGCCGACAAGGGACTTCTTATCGATGATGAGGCCCTCAATGAAAGTGATAGCTTCGGTGTAGCAAAAGCCCTTGCCGCAGCGGTAAAGCAACTAAACCCCGACATTGTGCTCTGTGGCCATCGAGCTGTTGATTACGACCATAATCAGAGAGGTCCAATGGTAGCGGAACTTCTTGGATGGCCCCATCTTCCTCTTGCCCTTTCCATGGAATGCGATGGGCAGACGGTTAAGATTGAAAGGCCTGTCGAAGGTGGCAAAATGATTCTTACCTCTCCCCTTCCCGTCGTGGTCACAATGGGTGGCTCCCATGCAGTATGGAATCCTCGATATGCAAGCCTTCCAGGCATTATGAAGGCCAAAAAGAAACCCCTTGAAATCAAAAAACTTGCAGACCTTGGCCTTAGTGCTGACGAATGCGGTGGAGCTTCAGCTAAGATAAAACTTGTTGGCCTCGAGCGTCCACCCGAGAGAAAGCCTGGAAAGATTATAAATGGTAATCTTGATACGGAAGGGAAAGCAAGAGAATTGGTTAGACTGCTTCATGAAGAAGCAGGCGTTATATAGTGGAGGGGAAAAGATGGCTGAATCGGTATGTATCGTAGCAGAATATAGAGACGGTAACTTCAGGAAGGTTTCCTTTGAAATAGCTAGTGAAGGGCGTCGCATAGCCGATGCTCTAGGATTGAAGCTCTACGGTATCGCCTTAGGGTCCGGCGTTTCCTCTGTTGCCCCTAGACTAGGACATTATGGTGTCGATAAGATTTTTGTGGTCGATAATCCAGCTCTTGAACATTATAATGCCGAAGCCTATGCACCTATCATAGCTGAAATTATTAAAAAAGCCAACGCTGGGGTTGTGCTTCTTCCAGCGTCCATGAATGGAAAGGATCTTGCAGCTAGACTTGCAGCTCGACTGGAAGCCGGTCTTGCTCAAGACTCTACTGAAATCGCCATATCCAACGGAAAAATCAGGGCCAAAAGACCTCTTTTCGGAGGGAAATGCCTGGGTTGGTACGAATGGACCGAGGGATCCCTTGTCATGATTTCCTGCCGTCCAAATGTTATGTCATGCCTTGCACCAGATGAAAGTAAGCAAGCAGAGGTGGTCCTGGCCGATGTAGAAGTCCCTTCTCCAAAATCCCAGGTTGTGGGAGTGGAAATGGATACTTCAGGAAAGGTCGAACTCACCGAAGCCGACATTATCGTGTCTGGCGGTCGAGGTATGAAGGCTGCTGAAAACTTTGTAATTCTAGAGGAACTTGCGAAGGTTCTCGGCGCCGCAGTGGGTGCTTCCCGAGCAGCCGTCGACGCAGGATGGAGACCCCATTCCGATCAGGTTGGTCAGACCGGTAAAGTAGTAACCCCAAACCTTTATATTGCTGTGGGAATTTCCGGGGCCATTCAACATCTTGCCGGTATGGGCTCATCAAAATATATCGTCGCTGTAAATAAAGACCCTGATGCCCCCATATTTAGTAAGGCCGATTACGGCATAGTTGAAGACCTCTTCAAGTTTATCCCCGTCTTTACAGAAGAAGTAAAGAAATACAAAAGCACCTGCTAGAAAGTGCTCGTAAAAAAGGGAGGGTTGGGAAATTGTCCCTCCCTAAAACTATCTCGGAGGCTTACCTATGAGTGTGGAATCTATGGAAGCACTGTGGATTGCTCACTATGATAAAGGTGTTCCTCGACAGGCAACATACCCGGCCGATCCCTTACCAGCGATTCTTGGGAAGAACGTAGAAAGATGGGGACATCTACCAGCCACATACTTTTACGGGAAAAAGCTTACCTACAGAGAGCTTTGGGACAAGATCATGCGGTTTGCCGAAGCCTTAGCACGATTAGGGGTAGAGAAGGAAACAAAGGTTGGGATTATGCTCCCTAACTGCCCTCAATTTTTCATCGCCTACTACGCTACCCTGTGGCTTGGCGCTGTTGTTGTAAACACTAATCCCATGTATGTGGAAAGGGAGATCGAACATCAATGGAATGATGGTGATGTGGAATATGCGATCGTGTTGGATCACTTATATCCTAAGGTTGCTCCCGTCATCGGAAAAACCCAGGTAAAAAAGGTTATTGTAACCAGCCTAAAGGAAGCACTACCCTTCCCCCTTTCTATGCTTTATCCTATAAAGGCGAAAAAACAAAATCTCTTCATGAAGGTTCCCTATGGCGATGGAGTTCTCAATTTCACTGATCTCATAAATCGAACTCCTCCGACAGAGCGCCCCTTTAATGCGACCCTTGAAGATCTCGCGGTGCTTCAATACACCGGCGGAACGACGGGGGTAGCTAAAGGCGCTATGCTTACCCACAAAAATATACTCGCAAACGTTGTTCAGATAAACACTTGGTTCCCTGAGGTTAGAATAAATGAAGAACGGGTTGTAGGGCTTCTACCCCTTTTTCACGTATTTGGCATGACCGTGTGTATGAATTATGCTCTTTATACTGGAAGCTACGTCTGTCTTATCCCTAAGTTTGAGATAAACGATCTATTGAAACTTCTTCATAAATTTAAACCAACTCTTTTCCCCGGCGTCCCCACTTTGTATGTCGCCATCCTAAACCACCCTAGAATTAGTAGCTTTGACCTCTCATCGGTGAAGTTCTGTATAACCGGTTCAGCTCCTATGCCCGTTGAGGTAATGAAAAAGTTTGAGGAAATGACCGGAAGTATTATCGTTGAAGGATTCGGTTTAAGCGAAGCAAGTCCAGTCACCCATTGTAACCCAATACGCGGCCTTAGAAAACCTGGTTCCGTTGGGCTTCCCATGCCGGATACCTACGTAAAAATTGTAGACATTGAATCGGGAGAACGGGAGCTCCCACCAGGTGAAGCCGGAGAGCTGGTAGTAAAGGGCCCTCAGGTCATGAAAGGCTACTGGAAAAAACCTGAAGAGACCAAACAGACTCTTCGAGATGGCTGGCTATATACGGGTGACATCGCCATGATGGATTCGGACGGCTACACATTTATTGTGGATCGCAAAAAGGATATGATTATAGCCGGCGGTTACAACATTTATCCTCGAGAAATTGATGAAGTTCTTTACAGCCATCCAAAGGTGCTTGATGCGGCAACAATTGGTGTAAAGGATCCCTACAGGGGTGAAACGGTAAAGGTTTTTGTAGTTCCTAAACCCGGTGAAACCTTGACAGAGGAAGAGATTATTTCATTTTGTAAAACTAGACTAGCGGCCTATAAGGTTCCAAAGATTGTGGAAATACGGGACAACCTTCCCAAAAGTAGCGTTGGAAAAATCCTAAGAAAAGATCTGAAGGCCGAAGAAGAGGCTAGGCTAGCACAGCAGCAAAAATAAACGATACACGGGGAGATGGGGCTAAAGTACCCCTACTCCCCAACTTAGAAATTATGCCCAATAGAGCTACCCCAAGAAAAGATATCCTCGTTATCGCATCCTTCGATTTCTACTTTCTCCAAAACCGAGACTACCCAAGAGAAAGATCTCTTGAAATGGTTGGAAATAGGTACAACTTGACAGCTTCGGAACGTAATATTTTGAGACGGGGTGTATTCGGATCCAAAGATGCCCTTACAAGACAAGGTAAGCGAACACACCTTGCATCCAGCCGCTACAAAACTCTAACGATCGATGGCCACAACGTACATATAACGGTTGAAAGCGCCCTTCTTGAACGCCTAATTCTTAAGGGAAACGATGGGGCCTTGAGGGATATAGCAGAAATATCCGGTAGTTTCAGACTTACAGAAGTATCCCTCTTTGCCGCGGAACTAATATGTCGGTTTTTGGAACCCTACGACATTGCAGAAGTTTTTATCTATTTTGACGCTCCCGTAAGTAAAAGTGGTGAATTGGCAAAAATCTATAATGAGCTTTTTAGAAAATACGGTATAAGGGGAAAAGCCTTAACGGTCCAAGTCCCGGAACGTAGCTTCCCATACCAAGAAAGCATAATAGCAAGTAGTGATAGCGCTGTTATAGACAAGGCCTATGAATGGATAGATCTAGCTTCAATGGTGATTAATAAAGAAAAAAGTGTCCGGCCCTTCATAGATTTCTCCTTCCTCCATAGGGGATATCCAGATAACATCGATCTATAGCACTAAAAGAAATTTTTATTGTGATCCCCAGACATTTACGTTAATGTCAATTTTCTGAAGTATATACCTCCTTTAAAGATTCAAGAGGTGTCTATATAATGACATAGGAGGAACGAATGGGTTCGCAACCAGAGCAAACAATTCTTGTTGCGTGCCAAAAGGACAGGCTTGGTCAGAGCATAGCGCAAGCGATTTCAGAAGAGGGTGGTTATAAAATAGTTTTCGTTGAACCGGGAAGTGAGGTATTAAAGGTCATAGAACGGCAAAAGGTTCATGCGGTCGTCTTTATGGATGAATTATCAAAAAGCCAAGTGTGCATTGAATTATTGGAATATCGCCGTAAATTTGATCTCTCCTTTCCCATCATAGTGATCTCAAAGGAGCCCTCTATAGAAAGAGCTACCTTTTTTATGAAGCGTGGAGCCCACGATTATTTAATATTATCCTCCAAGGAGGCATCATTAAAAAAAATTATCGATTCCTTGAAGGAAGCGCTGTTACAGTCAAATGGGATTTATGAAGAGTCCCAACAGCCCTATTTTGAGGAAATAGTTGGGGCGAGCCCACCTATGAAGAAACTTTACCGACTGATAGATAGAGTAGCTCAGGCGGATGTTACAATCCTAATTACTGGAGAAAGTGGAACAGGGAAGGAGCTTGTTGCCCAGGCGATACATCGAAGAAGTAAAAGAAGGGACAAACCCTTTGTGCCCATAAATTGTGGAGCTATCCCAGAAGAACTATTGGAAAGTGAGCTCTTTGGACACGAAAAGGGGGCCTTTTCTGGAGCTATACGAACAAAGATAGGTAGATTTGAGCTTGCCAATGGAGGGTCGATATTTCTTGACGAAATAGGTGAGATGAAATCATCCCTTCAGGTTAAGCTTCTTAGATTTTTGCAGGAGCGAACCTTCGAAAGAGTGGGAGGACTCAAAACAATAGAAGTCGATGTTAGGGTCATAGCTGCAACCAATAAGGATCTTTGGAAAGCTGTTCAAGAGGGAACCTTCCGGGAGGATCTTTTCTATAGACTAAATGTTGTGCCTATTCATGTGCCACCCCTAAGGGAAAGAAAGGAAGATATTCCACTCCTAGTGGAACACTTCCTATCACGCCACAGCCCATCTTTAAACGAAGAAGGTCGAAAAAGAATAAGCCCAGAAGCGATCGAATGTTTCATGGAATATTCCTGGCCTGGTAACGTAAGAGAACTAGAAAACATTGTAAAAAGACTCATAATTCTTTCCGAAGGAGAAGAGATTACGGTAGAAGACCTTCCTGAACGTCTCTACAAACCTAAAAAAGATAAACTCCCCTCCCCAATACTTGCTACTCTTCCGGAAGAGGGAATTGATCTTAAGAAATTTCTAGAAAATATAGAAAAATCTTTAATCCAACAGGCCCTTGATAAGACGGGTGGCGTCAAAAATCAGGCAGCTAAGCTATTAGGACTTAACAGAACAACCCTTATAGAAAAGATGAAAAAACTTGGAATGGACCTTTCCTACGGTGGAAAGAACTAAATTCTGTGGTATCAAAATTGCCTCTAGAATAATTCGGATATCCTACTCAATAGGAATATAGGCTCCCAATCGGAAAAGGTTACAGAAATGGCTCGGATATTTACAAAACGGTTTTTCTGGCTAATCCCTATAGTCGTATTTTTGACAGTATTTACCCATTCTCCCTGTTATGGAGAAAAGCTTCTAAACTTTTCCGTCGAAACCTCCCTGGATACAATAAGGCTTAACTTCAATATGGAAGGAGGATTTCCCCAAAAGGTCGAAACTAAAACTGTTCCCAAGATAACGGTCACCTTTAAAGAACTTAAGGTAGAAGAAGCAGCAAAAAAGAGCTTAGGAGAGCTTCCATCCATTATAGGTAACATACATTTTAATGAAGGTGCTAACGGTCTTATCGAGATAACCCTGGCGGATTCAAAGGCCAAGGTTGAATATCTCGTCCTTCCCTTGGTAGGCGCTATGAAACCGGGCACCTACCGTTTGGTCATAGATATAGTCACATCAGCTCCCTTTACCGCACCTCTAAAGACTACCGGCCCTCCTATGGAAAAACTCCTGGAAGAAGAAGCTAAGAAGCTAGAAAAGGAAAGGATTATTACGCCGGAGAGGAAAGAGGAGAAGGGACCACCAATGGTTTCAGGAGAAATCCCCTTCGAAGAAATATTTTTCATCGAAGCAAATAAAGCCTTTGAAGAGGAAGACTACGAACGAGCAAAAAATCTTTACCGACGTTACATTGAGAGAGCTAAAGGGGAACACCTTGGAGAGGCCCATTACGGCTTTGCTTTAAGTTTTTACAGGCTCCACGAGAACGAATTAACCCAATTTGGGAATGAGATAAGCGAGGCATTACAGCAAGCGCTTAATGTGTTGCCGAACAGTCCTAGATCGAGTCTTGCAAAATGTCTTCTCGCTAACACCGCCTTTAAATTGGGAATGAGAAAGCGAGCTCAAAATATGTTGGAGGAGCTCTTGAAAACCTCCATTCCAGGTGATTCGGCGATCTGTGTTTGGAAAACTCTAGGAGAGATCTTTCTTAAACAGGGGCAATACATTGAAGCGATAAAGGCCTTCTATGAAGCTATGAAGTTTAGTCCCAAACCTAAAGAGGCTGCCCTAATCTCTATGTTGATAGGAAAAACTCTTTCGGAGGGCGGAGCCTATAAACAGGCTATCTCTTACCTAAAGCGAGCTCTGGAATTCTATCCAGCGATGTATCTCGAGAATACAGACTTTTTAAAAATTTTCGGAGAAACTCTTTTTGGCATGCGAGACTATCAGGGAGCATTAAAGGCCTTTATCTGGTATCTTAACCTATCTCCCCATGCTCCATCAGAGGATATGCTATGGGCCTATATAGCCGAAACTCTTGTGCAGACCCAAAGAGAAACTATTGCCGAACGTATCCAAAACTATATCATTTTCAATATGCCAAACTCCGAAGGAGGCTATCTTACCTCCCTAAGAAAAGCCCAAAGATTAGAAGAAAAGGGTAAGATTGAACAGGCCTATGCCATTTACGAAGATCTTGGGAAAAAACAGTTACCAGAGGCTCTTACTTTTATTCATCTTTTCAGATGGACTCTATTGCTAAAAAATCAAAGGCGGTTTTCCGATGCTGTAGCCAAGATTGAAGAATTCATGGAAAATCCTTCAATGAAAAATGAAAGAGCTTACTTTTTAGATGATTTTGCAGACCTTAAAGGAGAGATTATTAGAGAGTGGTTAATGGAGGAATACCGAGCTGGAAACTATCAAAAGGTGGTTGGGCTTTACAAGAAATATAGAGGCGGATTTTATGAAGATAGTGCCGTGACCGAAGCCGTCGCTATAAGTCTTTATAAAAATAATGATTGCTCCACTGCTTTGAGCTTTTTTGACAAACTATTTACAACTAGAGCGAAACCTCCTAAGGAATGGCTGATAATGGCTGCCCATTGCGCTTACGTTATGGGAGAACTAGAAAAGGCTGAAACCCTTTTTCGACAGGCTCCAGATCTTGAAAAGGAATATGCCCTTATCTTTGCAAGACTTCTTATGTTGAAGAGAAAATTCACGGAGGCTAGGAAAATTTTTGAAAAGCTTATCTCAACCCATGGACCAGAAAAGGAGATAGTATTTTCTTTGCTTGAATGTTTATTAGAACAAAAGGATTGGTCAAATGCCCTTCAGGTTATTTCAAATTCGGCAGAAAATATACCAAACCTCGATCAAAGTGAACGCTTTAGACTATTAAAACTCAAGATTAAATGTCTTGAGGCCCTCAGACGGACACCAGAGTTAATTGGCAAGGTAGTAGAGGCTATAGAAATCTCTCCCGATCAAGAGGAAAGATGTGCTCTTATCTACAAGCTCTACAATCTCTATGTTTCTACAAAGCAACAACCCGAGGCGGAAAATGCCTTGAAAAAACTTTCTAAGTGCGAAAATCCTTTCTGGAAAAAAGTTGGTGAAGAGGGTATGAGATATTTAGAATTTCTAAAAAAGACTGAAGGAGTTAAAAAGGTTTCCGAAGCTGGGGAAAGGTTATGAAAGTAGGAGCTGTGAAAGGTCCCCATATACCTGTTGAAGAACTTAGAAGTGCAGGACATGAGGTCCATATATTAGAAACTTCGAGTGAGTTAATCAAAAGGATAACCTCCCTTAGCCTCGATTTAATTTTTATGCCAATCTCCGGCGAGATACGGAATGTAGCTATAACTGTAGATCAGATAAAGACGCTCCTCCCAAGGGCCTATCTAGTAGTTCTCATAGAACGTCCAAGCATAGAAGACACAGTCTTTCTTGTGAAACATGGAGCCGATGATGTATGGGTGGTGCCTACTGAAAAAGAAAGATTTACGAAAACTGTCGAGTGGCTCGAAGAGGTGCTTTTCCCCAAGCATATTCTAAATGAAAGTGATCGACCCATTGTAGCAGTAAGTCCCATAATGCGCGAATTGATACAGCTTGCCCGTCGAGTAGCGTCAAGTGATGCCTCGGTGTTTATCCAAGGAGAAAGTGGAACAGGAAAGGAGTTAATCGCTCGCTATATTCATCGAAATAGTCCCAGAAGGCAAGGACCTTTCGTTGCCATAAACTGCGCAGCTATCCCAGAAAACCTCCTAGAGAGCGAGCTTTTCGGTTACGAAAGGGGGGCCTTCACCGGAGCAACCCGTCAAAAGCCTGGCAAATTCGAGCTTGCCAAAGGGGGAACTATACTCCTCGATGAAGTGACTGAGATGCCATTAAATCTTCAGGCCAAACTCCTTAGAGTGCTTCAGGAGCGAGAAGTTGAAAGACTTGGGGGAACACGTCCAATACCTCTTAATGTAAGAGTCATTGCAACGACCAATGTGGTGGTAGAGGAAAAGGTAAAGGAGGGAACCTTTAGAAAGGATCTTTATTATCGCCTTAATGTTATGCCTATAAAAGTGCCACCTCTAAGAGAACGACCGGAAGATATTGTGCCGATAGCTGAGCACGTCTTAGTCGAAATTGCCAAAGAGGAAAGGACTACTCCGAAAAAACTTTCTTCCGAAGCGAAGGAGAAGCTTAAGAAACATACCTGGCCAGGGAATGTAAGGGAATTGGAAAACGTTATCCAGAGAGCCCACATTATTGCACCATCAAGGGACATCTTACCCCAGCACATTATGTTCGATGAAATGTATGATGGAGCAGAACCGAGTGATGAAAGATTATCCATTGTCCCTATCAGGGAGATGGAACGAAAGCTTATTTACAAAGCTCTAGAAGCCACCAATGGTAACAGGACAAAGGCGGCGGAAATTTTGGGTATCACCGTCAAGACGCTCAGGAATAAGTTAAAAGAATATGGAGAAGCATTGCAGGAATAGGAGATAGAGGGAGAGTAGGTTGACATGGATAGAAATTGACACTAGATTTCCAAGTAGCTTGAAACCGTAATAAAACTAGTAAAACCTTTGAAAGGGGGTGAGGTAGAATGGTTGGGTTGAGCCCAAGAGATCAGGAAGTGCTGAAAGCCGTAATTATAGATTATATCCATACGGGAGAACCTGTAGGATCACGGACAGTATCGAAAAAGTACATGAAGCACCTTGGACCAGCAACAATTCGTAATATTATGTCGGATCTGGAAGAGATGGGATATCTGTATCAACCTCATACTTCTGCGGGACGAATTCCCACCGAAAAGGGGCTCAGGTTCTACCTCGAATCCCTTATGGAATCCAGAAAACTTGAAAGAGATGAACAGGAACTTATAAGACGGGCCTATCAGGATACTACAGGTAGCACGGAAGACGTTTTAAAAAGGACCTCTCAGCTGCTTTCTGAGTTATGTGCTCAAGTTGGTGTGGTGCTATTTCCGAAGCTTGAAAACGTTCGAGTAAAACGCATTGAATTCGTTCGCCTCCACGAAGGCTACATTATAACCATTATTGTTGCAGAATCAGGCATTGTTCATCATCGCCTCATAAAGGGCGATGAGGATCTATCCCAAGAAGAGCTTGATAAATACAGCCGCTACTTAAATGATACCCTTAAGGAACTGACTCTTAGCGAGATAAAGTTGAAAATCCTTGAAGAGATGAAACGGGATAAGATAGCCTTTGATCGCATATACTCTCGGGTCGTAAAACTTCTTGGGGAACTTTTCAAACAAACCGAGGAGTTGGAAGCTAACGTTTATATAGAAGGACAGGCCAACTTATTAAACAATCCAGAATTTTCAGACATTGACCGTCTTAAACAAATCATAAGAACCTTTGAAGACAAAAGCCGTATCGTAAAACTTCTCGATATGACAATAGGCTCAAGAGAAGGAGTTCATGTTATTCTTGGTCCAGAGAGTCAAATTAGCGAATTTAAAGAGATTGGGGTCGTATCGTCACCCTACAGACGGGGAGATTTCATACTGGGAGTAATCGGCGTTATTGGGCCGCTTAGAATGAACTATCCACGAATAGTGCCCATTGTCGAATTTACTGCGAAGGTGGTTAGTGAATACATGCAGAATCCGCTTGGAAAAAGTTAAAGCCGCTAGGAGGTGTTTAGGGCATGATAAAGTATGAAAAGAGCGATCATCCTGAGAATAGTATAGAGACGAAAGAACTTAAAGATGGAGAGGAGGAGCAGCAGATAACAGAAGGACCAAATGGTCAAATCCCCGAGGAAGGACCATCAAGGGAGGAACTTCTTGAGTTCTTAAAACAAAAGGATGAAGAGATCGCTAAGCTCAATGACCGCATGCTCAGGATGATGGCGGATGTGGATAATATGCGGAAAAGACTCGAAAGGGAGCGAGAGGACATTATCTGTTATGGAAATGAGCAACTTCTTAAGGAACTTCTTCCTGTGATAGATAACCTAGAGCGAGCCTTACAGCATGGCGGAGATCAGTGCGATCCTAAGGTCATAAGGGAGGGTATTGAGCTTACCCTTAAGAACTTTTTCTCTGTGCTAGAGAAATTTGGCTGTAAGCCCTTCGACTCCCTGGGTATGCCCTTCGATCCAAGATACCATGAAGCTGTGATGCAACGGGAATCTACGGAATACCCGGAAAATACCGTTATTGAAGAGTTTCAAAAGGGTTACACCTTCAGAGATCGTCTCCTGCGACCGGCAATGGTTGTAGTAGCAAAGGGATCTGCTCGTCACTAAAAAGATCTAGGGGTTGGGGAGGTCAATCTTATCGGAACTCTTCAACCCATCAACACTTTACCGTTATCCACCAGGTTATCTCAAATACTTATAGTAGACAGGAGGGAGAATATTTCATGGGCAAGGTTATTGGAATTGATCTTGGCACAACAAACTCAGTTGTTGCCATAATGGAAGGCAAGGAACCAAAGGTTCTAGTTAATTCTGAAGGTGGACGGACTACACCATCAATGGTGGCCTTTACAGAGTCTGGGGAACTCCTCGTGGGGCAAATTGCGAAGCGCCAGGCCATTACAAATCCCCAAAATACCATATTTGCAGTCAAAAGACTTATGGGACGAAAATACGATTCTCCAGAGGTCCAGGGAGATATCAAAATCCTTCCTTACAAGGTTGTTCCTGCTCCAAACGGTGATGCACACATAGAGATCCGAGGACGAACCTATAGTCCTCCCGAAATCTCCGCATATGTCTTGATGAAGATGAAACAGACGGCAGAGGATTACCTTGGTGAGAAGGTAACCGATGCCGTTATAACCGTTCCGGCCTATTTCAATGATAGTCAGAGGCAAGCGACAAAAGACGCAGGCCGAATAGCTGGACTTAACGTGCTTAGAATTATCAATGAACCAACGGCTGCTTCCCTAGCCTACGGTTTAGACAAGAAAAGGGATGAGAAAATTGCGGTCTTTGACTTAGGTGGGGGCACCTACGATATATCTATTCTAGAGATCGGTGATGGAGTCTTTGAAGTCAAAGCCACCAATGGCGATACTCATCTAGGGGGAGAAGACTTTGACCAGCGCATTATCGATTGGTTAGTGGAAGAATTCAAAAAGGAGACAGGTATAGATTTAAGAAACGACCGCATGGCTCTTCAGCGCCTCAAAGATGCCGCCGAAAAGGCCAAGATAGAGCTATCGACTGTTCTTGAGACAGAAATAAACCTTCCGTTTATAACAGCAGATAGTACAGGCCCTAAACATCTCGTAAGAAAGCTTACTCGAGCTAAATTCGAATCCCTCGTTGAAGATCTCATCGACAAACTGGTTTCCCCTATGGAGCAGGCTTTAAAAGACGCTGGACTTACTCCAAAAGATATTGACGAAGTTATTCTAGTCGGTGGAATGACTCGAGTTCCTAAGGTGCAAGAGCGGGTTAGGGAATTTTTTGGAAAGGAGCCCCACAAAGGGGTGAATCCAGACGAAGTGGTAGCAATCGGCGCTGCTATTCAGGGAGCGGTGCTTAGGGGAGACGTAAAAGATGTTCTTCTCTTAGACGTAACGCCTCTTTCCCTTGGTATAGAAACCCTAGGTGGTGTGATGACCAAGATTATAGAACGGAACACAACCATACCCACAAGAAAGAGTCAGATCTTTTCAACGGCTTCAGATAATCAGACAGCCGTAAGTATCCATGTTCTTCAAGGCGAGAGGGAAATGGCTGCCGATAATAAGACCTTGGGGCGTTTTGAGCTTGTGGGAATTCCACCGGCACCCCGTGGGGTCCCAAAAATCGAAGTAACCTTCGACATAGATGCCAACGGAATTGTTCATGTCTCTGCTAAGGATCTGGCAACAGGGAAAGAGCAGTCTATAAGGATTACAGCCTCAAGTGGCCTATCGGAGGAAGAAATTCAGAGGCTCATAAAGGAAGCGGAACTTCATGCAGAGGAGGACCGTAAGAAGAGACAACTCGTGGAAGCCAGAAACCGAGCAGATAACGTTATATATAGCGTGGAAAAAACCCTAAAAGATCTTGGTGAAAAGATAGATCCTTCAACTCGTAAGGAGCTTGAAGCTCAAATAGAAAAACTTCGCCAATCAATAGAAGAAAACGACAAAGATATTATTGAACGTGAAACCAACACTCTTGTCAATCTTTCCCATAGAGTAGCGGAAAAGGTTTATCAAAGAGCCTCCGAATCTAAATCAGAAAAGGAGGATCAAGATTCAACGAAACATTCCAAGTCTAAAGAAGAAGATGTAGTTGATGCAGAATTTAAGGAAAAGTGAAAAAGACATAACAAAAGGGGGAATACGTATTCCCCCTTTTAATTTCGGGCAGTCAACCCTGGATAGCCTTACTTCTTCATGTGCTTCATGAAAATGCTTTCGCACTTAGCAGCCATAGCCTCGGCTTTACGGGCAGCCTGTTCGGCTCTCTGAGCAGCCGATTCTGCAGCCTGGGCGCTAGCCTGGCACTGCTGCTGAGCTTGCTGAGCCTGCTGCAAAGCCTGCTGGGTCTGATCTTGGAGTGCCTTGATTTCCTTAGTGCTGGCGCAGCCGCCTAGAAGCGACGCACAGAGAACGACAGCCCCAAGGATTCCAATGAGCTTCTTCATCTACCATCCTCCTCCCTATGAGTTAATAAACACATACAACAAACCAATGCGTTTAAACACTTCCTTATGCTAATGAAGTGTATCTCTTCCGTCAAGAAGTTTTAAAGCTTTTTAGAAACCGCTTCTTTGACAATAGAAAGATCGTCAGTGATATATAGCTCAACCTTTCCTGGAGTAAGGGGCAATACAAAGACGAGCATTTTATCTCTTTTTTTCTTATCGGCATAAAAGGATCTAATAATATCGTCAGTGTCGAGAGTGGGTGGAATCTCCACAGGTAGATTATACTTAGTAAACAGTGAAACCATTCTAAATAGATTTTCTTCGGAAATCTTTCCCAATAAGAAGCTTAGCTTAGCCGCACAAATACAACCCATGGCCACAGCTTCACCATGGGATATAGAGTAATTACTCGCCCTTTCAATAGCATGCCCGAAGGTATGCCCTAGATTAAGAATCCGACGAATGTCACTTTCCCTCTCATCCTGCATAACAATGGAAGCCTTTATCTCAGCGCATCTTCCCACAACATAAGAAATTACTTTGAGCTCCATTGCCTTAATCGAGTCATGCTGGGACTCGAGCATCTCAACCAATCCCTCATCCCCTATCCATGCGGTCTTTATCACCTCGGCCATACCCTGAGCCATTATATTTTGAGGAAGAGAGGTAATAAACTCCGGATCAATAGCTACCCACATGGGTTGATGAAAGGTCCCAATTAGATTTTTTCCATCGGGAAGATCAACCCCCGTTTTCCCGCCAATACTACTGTCCACTTGAGCTACAAGCGTTGTCGGAACCTGGACAAATGGGATCCCCCGCATATAAATAGAGGCGAGAAAACCTACAACGTCCCCCGTAACTCCACCACCGACAGAAACCAAAAGAGACAAACGATCGGCTCCAAGGGAAATAAGCTCCCTTGCTAGTTTCTCTATAGAAGCAAGATTTTTCCTATCTTCTCTAGCTTCCCAAACAATCAATTCCTGAGGCCCTAAATCAAAATCCTCTCCCCACCTCTTGACCACTTCCCTATCGAAAATCCAAAACAATCGCCTCCCTGGAGCTATCTCTTTAAGACGTTCCCTTACTTTCTTTCTAAGACCCAATTCACACCATATTTCATAGGAGTAGCTCTCCGATCTACTTAATTCGACTTTTATTATTCTCACAGAACCCATTTCTCCCCTTTTCTAAGTCTCCTCTCCCATTCCTCCCGACGCAAGTAGAGCAAAGGCAACTTCCTTCCTTAAGGCCCTTCAGTAAGACCCTTACTACAACTATCCCACTAATCGCCGCAATAACTCCCACAATTGCCCATTGAAACATTATCCCAGCCCTCCCTTTATCTCGAAAGCCCCAATGCTAGCCCACCCTGATACATACCTACTGCCAACATAAAAGCTATCGCTGTATTAAATACAAGAGAAAAGATACTCCACCTAAGACTTCCAGTCTCCTTAGCAATCACAACCAGGGTAGCCATACAGGGCGCATAGATCATAACAAATACCATGAAAACCCACGCCATAAGAGGTGTCCAGTGGGGATCATTCCTAATGCGCTCGCTTAGGCTCTTGGTCGATTCTTCATCCTCCGTCCCTAAAGCATAGGCTGTCCCTAGCGTTGAAAGGATAACCTCCTTAGCCGCAAACCCACCAAAGAGAGCGACATTTATTTTCCAATCGAATCCACAAAACTTCGTAATATAAGAAAGCGATTTACCGAGTCTTCCAGCGATTGAATATTCAAGCTCAAATTGGCTATGGGACTCAGGCGGGATAGAGTTTAGCACCTCCTCTGGTGGCTTAGGATAGCTCATCAGAGCCCATAACAAGACAGTTATTGCAACAATAAGGGTTCCAGCCTTTTTCATATATTGCCATGTTCTCTCCCAAGTATGGATTAGGAGACCCTTTAAGGTAGGAAGGCGATATACAGGAAGTTCAAGGAGAAAGGGGGTAGAGGGACCTCTTAGAACAGTAGATCTTAAAATCCACGCTGCCGAAAGGGCTATCATCCAAGAAAGGATTGTAAGTATTAGCATTATCTGAGCTCGACCGGCTTCAAAAAAGGTCGCAATAATCATTGCATAAACGGGAAGCTTAGCACCGCAGTTCATAAAGGGTGTAACAAGAATTGTAGCGAGTCGCTCCTTAGAACTTCTGAGAGTTCTTGTTGCCATCACTCCCGGGACAGCACATCCTCCCGCTATTCCACCCCCTATAATTAGGGCCATAACGGAGTTACCGTGAAGTCCAAAAATCCTAAAAACTCTATCAAGCATGTAGGCAACTCTTGCCAGATATCCCGTATCTTCCAAAATAGCTATGCACAAAAACATCAAGACTATAAGGGGTACAAAGCTAAAAACGTTTCCCACACCACCTATTATTCCATCCACAATTAGAGAACGTAGGGGCCCTTCTGGAAGAGCTCTAGCTCCATAGGAAGCAAGTAACCCAAAGAACCTATTGACCCATTCTACAGGTAACTCGCTGTATTTAAAAGTTATAGTGTAAACGAGATAGAGCACGAAAACCATAATAATTGGACCAAGTAATCTATTGGTAAGAAATCGATCAAGTATATCAGTCAATTCCCTTTTACTGGTAACTGAGGGCCTCTGAACTACACCATCTTTGAGAAGGGCTGTAATGAAGCCGTAGCGATAGTCTGCAATTACAGCTTCAGGATAGGTATCAAGAGTTTTAGCAATGTGGTCTGCAATCTTACCAGCCATTGCTTTGAGCCTTTCGGAAAGCTCCCTATCTGCCAAATCCCCCTTTTCAATGATCTGACGATCTTCCTCTAGATACTTAAGAGCTACCCATCGTGGTGGATATTTTTCGACCAGAAAACCCTGTTCTGCAATAATTCGTTCCATTTCGTGAAGATGATGGTCTATGTCGGGACCGTAGGATATAGTAAACTTCTGGTTGCTACGGGGGTGTCTGTGTGCAGTTTCAACAATGGCACGGATCAATTCTTCTTTCCCTTTGCCAATTCTTGCTACCATTGGAACAATAGGAATCCCTAGACGCTTTTCAAGTCTTTCGCGATCTATGGTTATTCCCCTCTGTTCTACCATGTCCATCATATTAAGGACTAGCACTACAGGAACACCAAGTTCTAAGAGCTGAATTGTAAGGTATAGATGTCGGTCAAGGCTTGTAGCATCTACAATGTTAACCACCACATGGGGTTTTTCATCGACGATGAAGTCCCGAGCAACTAGCTCTTCAATGGAATATGCCGTGAGAGAGTAGGTACCAGGAAGATCCACAATCTTAAGTCGCAATCCATCGAAGGTTAAAAATCCCTCTTTTCTTTCTACAGTTATACCGGGGTAATTACTTACGTGTTGACGTCCACCAGTCAGCTCATTAAACAAAGTGGATTTGCCACAGTTAGGATTCCCAGCAAGGGCAACAACTAATTCCTTCGTCATGCCTCATTGTCCTCCACTTCAACTTCTATATAGTCCGCTTCATTATTTCTCAAAGTCAGGCGAAAATTTCGGACCTTTATAGCAACGGGATCCTTGAGAGGAGCCCTTCCCTGAATTTCAACGGGAGTTCCAGGGGTAATGCCCATATCTCGTATTCTACGTCCCAGCTCACCTGTGGCCTTTATGGAGTGAATAATACCCCTTTGTCCCTTCTCCATCTGACGCATAGGAATAATACGTTTACTCATAATTTCCCCTAAAGTTAGGAATAGCTAACTATCGAATGAAAAAAAATCCTAGCCCCCGGCTTCTTCTACTAGGATCTTTTGGCTTATGCCATGACCTAAAGAGATTGTCACATTATGTACCTTTACTATACATGGGGCGTTACACCCTCCGCAAAGAAGCTCCACCTCTACTCCAGGATAGATCCCCATATGGGCCAGTCTTGCACAAGCACTTCGCCCACCAAGAATCCGACAAACCTTAAATTTCTTTCCTGGATCTGCAACCGATAGCGGCTTAAGCCCCTCCTTTGGTAGATCAAAGCGATTCGGATTAGTTAACCAAGGACATCCATCCTTCCAAGACTTAAAAAGCTCTCTAAATCCTCTCATCTACCCGCCTCCCCTCTCCAATGTTCTTTAATTAGTTAAGGCAAACTTTTTATGGAGTCAATAGTTTTTAGATCTTCTCCATCTCCAAAATAATTTTAAGCATTCTACAAGACCAAAACTTACCCCAGCAACTACTATCATAATAGGACCAGCGGGTAGATTAAGCTCATATGAGACTAAAAGCCCTAAGACCATAAACAAAAAAGTAAAAAGGCTTGAAAGAACCATCATCCTCTTAAGGGAACCACTCCAACTCTCCGATAAATAGGATGGGATGGAAAGCATCGCAAGGACAAGTATAAGCCCCACAAACCGCATAAGAAGGATTACGGCTACAGCGGTGAAAACGAGAATAAAGTAGTATATCCGAAAGGCAGGGATACCTATAACCTGAGCATATTCCATATCATAAGAGACAGCCATAACCTCACGATAAAACAGCCAGATCCACATAAAAAGCAGACCATCAAGGATTGCCATAATGAAAATATCCGACCTAGTAACAGTAAGGATGCTCCCAAAGAGATATCCCATAAGGTCTGCTTGGTAACCAGGTGTAAGGTTTACAAAAATTACTCCTAGAGCCATACCTACCGACCACAGAGCACTAACAAGAGCATCTGCATGGTGCTGCCTCTTAAAGGTAATCAGGCCAAGAAGGAGAGCGCAGAGAATAGAAAATATTGTCACCACCGGTAAAATAGGCACCCTTAAAAATATTGCCAGCCCTACCCCTCCATAGGCAGCGTGAGCTATACCACCAGCCAAAAAAACCATTCTATTTGCTACAACTAAAGCCCCTATAATTCCGCAGGCTATAGACGCCAAGAAGGCTGCTAAAAAAGCTTGCCCCATGAAATCCGAATATAACCATCCCACCCATTCTATCATTTTCCCAGGCTTCCATGAAAGCTATCGATGTTCTTTCAGCACTCTATGGGGAACCCCATGAGCGATCAACTCAACCGGGCAGTGGTAAACCTTCCCTATAATCTCCTCGGTCAACTCGGGGGCACCATGGTAAAATACACCACCATTTACACAGGCTACAGATTTAACATAGGAAGATAATACACTCATATCATGACTTACCACGATAATGGTAAGACTCTCGTTGAGCTTCTTCAGCAGTTCATAGAGCTCGGTTTGAAATGAAGGATCAACACTAGCGGTCGGTTCATCCATAAAAAGAATCTCTGGCTCTCCAACCAAAGCTCTGGCTATGAAGACCCTTTGCCTCTGTCCCCCAGAAAGTTCTCCAATCCTACGGTTTCGATATTCATATAGGTGCATCTTTTTCAATATATTCTCAACTCTCAACCTGTCCTCATTAGAGATAGAGCGTCTAAAACCCCTCTTCCTCGCCAGTCGCCCCGTAAGAACAATATCAAAAACGTTTGCGGGAAAATCCTTATTGCGATTAGTATCTTGAGGAACATAACCTATCCGATATCTAGCCTTATCAGGCTCCATCCCTAGAACATTTACTGCTCCCTTCTTAGGTTTGAGAAGTCCCACACAGATCTTTATCAATGTGGTCTTTCCCCCTCCATTAGGTCCTATTAAAGCAAGAAAATCGCCCTTGGGCACCTTGATACTTACATCTCTTAGCACCTCATGGCCATCATAGGAAAAACTCACTTCCATCAGCTCAACAACCCAGTCCGTCAACTTTTCACCTCTCATTTGTGAAATGTCCACGAAGAAACAAGTTTTTTGGTAACGGTTAGGATGTTGGTTTCCCAATCGTAGGCCAGAGGGTTCAAAAGATCAAGAGTCAAACCAAGCTGCTCCGCTATATTTTTTGCGCTTACCTGAGGAGTTTCCGATGTTACAAATAAGATACGGATGTTATTCTGAGAAACTATATTTTTTAATTGCTTTAAATCCTTGGGGCCAGGCGGTTTACCTTCTTTCTCAACGGCAAACTGTTTTATGCCATAGGCCTCTGAAAAATATGCCCAGGCTGGATGGTAAATAATGAAAGCCTTTCCCTTAAAGGGAGAAAAGATGCTCATAAGTTCCATATCGAGGTTTGTAAGCCTACTCATCCAATTTCTAAATCCTTCATCGTATAGGGACCTTCCCTCTGGGTCAATCTCAATAAGGGTCTTATAAATAACCCTCGATTGCAGCATTACCAAAGGGGGAGAGAGCCACACATGGGGATCCTTTCCCGCTCCGCGGTGTTCCTCCTTAACTTCCCCAGCATGGTAATGGTCACTCTGAAGGAAGGCAACATCCGAAGAGGTGTTAACAATTTTCATGTTAGGGAAGAGTTTTTTTAAACGGCTTAACCAAATCTTTTCTACTTCAATCTCTCCCAAGGAAAGATATGCCTTTGCCTCTTTAAGGGCTTCAATATCCTTTGGTTTTGGTTCGTAAGTATGAGGATCAACCCCCTGAGGAATCATAGTAACAACCTGGACACGCTTCCCGCCAATTTGCTCTACAAAAAACTTTTGAGGCGGGATAGTTACGCCTACCACAACAGAGGGTCCTTCAGGTTCGCCAGTGGACGATGCTACAGATAGACCTTCAAAAAGGCAAAAGAGAGAAAAAAAAAGAAATAACATAAGGATCCTATACATCTCTTAACTCCTTTTTGCATCAAGTTTTAACCCAAGGTAAGGTCTATCCATCTTGGTAACGTCAAAATATCTTGCACAAAACCTAAAAAATCTCAACACAGCAAACAAAAGATTAAAGGCGAAAGAAGGTAATATTTAGCGAAAAACATGAGTAAAGCCTGTTAAAATCGTTATACTTAATGACTATCATCCTAAATAGGACTTTGATATTTTGCTGGAATGGTGATTTAAGTCTTTATGTGGGGAATGGGTTAAGTTTCTGATTATCTTTTAGAATAAGGAGGGCAAATATGAAAAAATGGTTGAACTTGATTGTTGCAGTATTATTTATGATTGGGACTGTTGGTTTTTCTTCAGCAGCTGAACCTCAACCTCAGCAAAAGGCTCCAGCAGCTCAGCAACCAGCGCCTAAAGAACAGGCTCCGGTTAAGCCAACCACACCCGAGGCTAAGCCTGCAACCGCTCCCGCTCCTAAGGAAGTAAAGGAGGAAAAGGCTCCTGCCAAGAGCACCAAAAAGGCCGAAGCAGCAAAGACCATGGCACCAATAAACATCAACACGGCCAATGAGGCAGAACTTCAAAAGCTTCCCGGTATCGGTAAAGTTTTGTCCAAGAGGATAGTAGAGTACCGAACTCAGCATGGTCCCTTTGCAGCCCCTGAGGACCTCATGAAAGTAAAGGGCATCACTCAAAAGAAATTTGATGCGATTAAGAATCATATAGTAGTTAAGTAGAGCAAGTAGATTAAACAAAAACTTATCTAGAAAGGAGACTTAGAATGAAGAGATTTTTAACCGCCCTTGTAGCTACAGGTTTCATTATGACCAGTGGAGTCTCTTTTGGAGCGGATCAACAACCGCCCCTTCCAACAGGACCTGGTGCTCAGACTGAGCAACTGAACCCGGTACCGGCTCAGGCTCCTGCCAAGAAGGCCACCAAGAAGAAAGTTAAAAAAGCTAAAAAAGCCAAAAAAGCAAAAAAAGCTAAAGCTGCAAAAAAAGCAAAAAAGGCCGCTACCAAGAAGCAATAAATAATAGTCGATCCTTAAAATCCTTTACCCCCCTCTAACCCTTTCTAAGAGGGGGTTTTTTAGCTTTTATCTATTCCACGATGCATGGGCTGTTCTTATGTAGCGTTGTATAGTCTCAATATTTCGGAAAAATCTATGACCTTTAAGGGCCTCAGAGACTCTATGGATATCGTAGGGGATACGGAAAAAATGTATAACCCTTTCCTCCTCGTCATATAAAACACTATTTGCCATTGGTACTCCGTCTCTATAGGGACCTCCCACCGCCCCTGCCTTAACCCAGTATTTGCTTGAATCCTTTAAAACCAGTCTCTCTTCTATTATGCCATCTAAACTGGATTGACGAGAGCTAGAAGAGTTTCTAGCTCTTATGGGATGTTTTTTTACATCGCCATCTTCGGTCAATTCATAAAGCGCGGGCAAGTGATCGTGACCACTTAAAATAACCTTAGTGGAAAAGACTCCCCATTTAGGCAACGAGTCTTTGAGTTTTCTATCATCAAGATATGTAAAATGCTCTATATTAGGTGAGACCTCGCCTTCAGGGAAATCAAAGGGGCTAAAGTGCACTACAATACTTTCTCCTTTTTCGAGCTTCAAAGGTAACGTAGCAAGATACTCCAGATGGTCAGGAAGATCAGCTAAGGTCCCTGTAGTATAAGCCGTCGCTTGCATACGATCTATCTGATCTCTATGATCGGTAAAGACACCTGCAACCATCAAGTCATGATTGCCAGCAACTGAGGGGATACCTATTTTCATTACTACCTCGAGAGTCTTTCTTCCCCAAGGAAGCCATCCCACAATATCACCAAGACATATAACCTCATCGGGCTTAACGGTATCAACGTGACGAAGGACAGCCTCCAAAGCAACTTCATTACCGTGAATATCTCCAAAGCAATAGATCTTCATCCTGTCCTCCTATTTACTTGTCGTTAATGCGTGTTAAAAATTGAAACCTCCCCCTTTGGTCGGTCCCATAAAGGGTCCAACCCTTCCCGTCCGAATCAAGCTTTATAGCGCCATCTTTAAAGGTCTCGAAATAGGGAACATTATTTCTCCTACACCATTCAATCAAAGCTGGACAAGGTACATTTTTATTACGTTTTGTCGAAACTACTACTCCATCGGGAGAAAGTTTATCATAGAGCCTCTCGTCAAAGGAGCTACATCTTCCATGGTGAGGGGCGACGAGGATAAGGGTTTCTCCCTCCTTTTTAGAAATATCGGGTAGTATCTTCCTAAGTATCTCCTTACCAATATCGGATGGGATTACAATGCTTGTTTTCAAATAACGGAGTTTAAGAACCGTTGAAGAATCGTTTAGATTCCTACAGTTGGTCGTTGTATCAAGGGGTGGATGTATAAGGCTTATATTATTATCAACGGAAAATTCATTTGCCGCCTCCTTAAAGGGTATTATCTGGAGTCCTCTTTTTACGGCAAGGTCTACTATACTTAAATTTTTATCTTCAGGTGGACATAGAGGCTCTATAAAGCGACTGGCCGGGAAGGCTCTTATAATGAAATCGAGTCCCGCTACGTGATCGTAGTGATAGTGAGAAAGAATAACCTCATCTGCTTTTCTAAATCCCAAGGCTATAATAGCTGGAGCAATAATATTCATTCCGACATTAAATTTACTACCCGTAATACCACCACCATCTATGAGTATTTTTCTACCGTCAGGAAGCACAACAAAGGTGCTATTTCCATATCCCACATCAAAGACTACTAATTCAATTCCCCTCGGATTATCCCTTCTTTCAAAAAATCCTATAAAAAGCTGATAGAAGGAGATAAAAACTATAAAGGCGATTTTAGTAACCGTAATGGGCGCTTGCTTCCTTTTAATAAAATAGACCATAGTACCCAATATAACCAAATAGGCTACAATACATAACTTCGCCACGGCAGGCGACAACGTTACGGCCACTCCCCAGAAAACGGACCAATCCCAGCTTCCAAAAAACCTTATAAGTAAGATCATCAAATAAATTGCTAAATCCACAATCCCTAGAAAGAGATCACTCACAGCCGGATTGACTAAAAACCCCAATAAAACCATAAGCCCTAAAGGGAGCACGAAGAAACCAACATAAGGCACTAAAAAGACGTTCGCTACAATCCCAGCCCAACAAAACCTGGAGAAAAAGTAAATAAGAAAGGGGCACAACACTACCTGAACACAAAGACTTATCCAGAAGACTCCAAAAATTCCTCTACCGGCCCTCTCCAACCACCTATTAACCTTAGAGGTCGTTGATTGGGAAAGATTTGAAGGCTTTCTTAGGTTAAGGGCCACCCATTTTATGGCCGCTACCGCTCCGAAGGATAAAATAAAAGATGGAGAATAAATAAGGGATAGATCTTCTAAAAGCACAACTACAGCTACGACTAAGAAAATGGTTAGGAAATTTACTCGGCGAACTACCAATATTCCTAGAAGCATTAACATAATAGAAAAAAGGGCCCTTTTAGTTGGCACTGCAAGGCCTGTAAAAACTGCGTAAGATGCTACCAAAGGAAGACTTAAAATGCCGGAGAGTATAGGCTCAGGGACGATTAAAAATAGTCGCGCCAAAAGGGTCTTTAACACCAGCTTTACAATACAGAAGGAAAAAAAGGCTACAACCGCCAAATGAAATCCTGAAATAGCAAGAAGATGTTGAACACCAGCCTTTGTCGTTAACTCTTTCCACTCCTCGTCAATGAAGCCCCTATAGCCAACAGTCAAAGCTTTAAGATAGGCTCCCTCTGGATGGGAGATTACCTTGTCAAGGTAATCCGAAAAGTCTTGACGTCTTACATCCATCCATTGAAGGAGCCTGACAATGATGGAAAAAGGAGTTTCTATCTGAGCCACATCTCGATCGTCATCAATAAAGGTATACCCGTGGATTCCCTTCAACATTCTCGACTTCTGAAGATCCTGATAGAAGGGAGGGGCCGGATTTCTAAAATCTCTGTATTCTCTAAGGGAGCTTTTTGCTACAAACCTTTCTCCGTATTTCCACTCTCTGGTAGGATCCTTTATAAAGACGTAAATTTTTAGACCATTGTAGGATCCTCGATCATTTTCTCCATCATAAATTTTTGTTATCTTAGCAACAAATCTTATTTTGTTGGGATATTTTTCTACAAAGCTTTCAACATTTCCTTCCCACAAAATCTTATGGGATATCGGGGAAGATTCTCCCGACTTTTCACCGAAACTAGCAATAAGAGTTTGAAAATTTCCAATTCTTTCTAAGGCCTCCTGGGTTTTATAATATCTAAATCCAATAGCAACTAGGAGCCCCAATAAGGCGATTCCCCCAGTGAGACCTTCCCATTTATTTCGGTTAGAGGATAGATTAATAACTAAGATGATACCTAGAAGAATAAAGGTAAAAATGGGAACAACCCAGAGAGGAAAAAGATCCGGCAAATATAGACCAAACAAAAAGGAAAGACCGAAGATCTCCATAGGAGAGAGCCTTCGGCTTCTATTCTTTAACTCGTTTAATGCGCGCTCCCACAGCTTCAAGTTTTTTATCTAGAGCTTCGTATCCTCGATCAAGATGATATACTCGACTTACCTCTGTCCGTCCCTTTGCAGCAAGGCCCGCAAGGACTAATGAGGCTGAGGCCCTTAAATCCGTTGCCATAACTGGGGCTCCGGTAAGCTCTTTTACACCCTGAACGATAGCGCTTCGCCCTTCTAGCTTGATCTTTGCTCCCATACGGTTAAGTTCTGGAACGTGCATAAAGCGATTCTCAAAAATCTGCTCGGTTACAACACTTACCCCAGAGCCTAGAGTCATAAGTGCCATAAATTGAGCTTGCATATCGGTTGGAAATCCTGGAAAGGGCCAGGTTTTAACGTCAACACTAATTATACGGTCAGATCCCCACACCTCAAGAGCGTTTTTTCTCTCCTGGATTTTCAAACCAGCAAGTTTCAACTTGCTAACAACGGATTCTACATGGACAGGGATACAGGGTTCCAAAATTAGATGCCCTCCCGTGATGCCTGCAGCTACAAGGTATGTCCCAACCTCAATTCTGTCTGGAATGACACGACACCCGGCAGGCTTTAGGTTACCTACGCCTTCTACAACAATCTTATTGGAACCGGCACCATGAATCCTTGCTCCCATCGTATTAAGATACTCGGCCAACGCCACAACTTCCGGTTCCCGGGCGGCATTTTCTAAGATAGTTGTCCCTTCCGCAAGCACCGCAGCCATGATAATATTTTCAGTTCCAGTTACGGTCACCTGATCGAAGGCAAAATCGATACCCCTTAGCTTTTCGACAGTTGCTACCACATAGCCATGTTCTATATTGATTTTAGCTCCCATTAACTCCAAAGCCCTAATGTGGAGATCTATTGGTCTAGCACCAATAGCACACCCACCCGGAAGTGATACTCTAGCCCTTCCGTAACGAGCAACAAGAGGCCCCAAGACCAATACCGATGCTCGCATTGTCTTTACTAGGTCGTAAGGAGCTTCGAAATTGGTGATCTCAGATGAATCAATTGAAAGTGTGCCTCTATCGTCTAGGTGAACCTGTGCCCCCATAAAATTAAGAAGTTTCATCATAGTCATCACATCCCTAAGCCGAGGAACATTTTCAAATCGATGAACACCAGGAGCAAGAATTGTAGAAGCCATAAGGGGGAGCACAGCGTTTTTAGCACCACTTATGTGAACAATCCCTTCCAGGACACTACCACCTTCGATAACAAGCTTATCCACACTCCATACCTTTCATTTAGACTTTTCAACACACAGTATCCTATCCCAACCAGAGTAGTCTTTTATAATACTTAGGCGATAGGGACCATCTTCAACTGTTTTGTTATTAACCATCTCCTTAAAGAAGCTCATCAACCCCTTCGCCTGATTATGACCTATCTCGATAAGCATCATTCCACCATCTCTTAGGCGATACCAGCCATCGGTAAGGATAGCCCTTATGTTGTCAGCCCCATCTGCCCCTCCTCCAAGAAGAGCTATAGAAGGTTCATGATTTCGAATTTCTGGGGCGAGAACCCTATATTCATCATCGGAAATGTAAGGAGGATTTGAGACAATGAGATCGAAGGTAGGTCCATTTTTAAAGGCCGAAAAAAGGTCTGCAACCAAAAAGGCGATTCTATCTAGGACCCCATGTCTTAGGGCATTTCGTCGAGCTACAGCTATAGCCTCAGGAGAAATATCCGTTGCTACGGAAAAACTCAATAGAGGAATTTCTCGAACAATAGCTATAATTATAGCTCCAGATCCAGTTCCTATCTCCAAAATCCGCCTATAACCTTTAGTTAAAATACATTCAATAGCCTTTTCTACCAAAAGTTCTGTTTCAGGTCTTGGAATGAGAACAGATGGATTAACTTCGAAATCCATAGACCAGAATTCTTTGCTACCTATGATATACTGAGAGGGCTCCCGAGCAATTCTACGGCGAACAACCTCTCGAAAGGAAGCGAGCTCCTCAGGACTCAGAGGTTGATCATGGCGAAGATAAAGATCGATTCTACGTAACCCCAGCGTATGGGCAAGAAGTATTTCAGCTTCCGAGCGAGGTGCTTCAATCCCCTTCTTTTTAAAGTATTCCGTTGTCTCCCGGAGAAGTTCCAATATGGTCCATCTTCTTTGACTCATCATCTACTTTTAAGAATACTACATATCCATACGTTTCAACTCTTCGGTCTGGTAAAACGTTATGAGAGGATCAATAATATCATCGAGAGACCCATTGAGAACCTCTTCGAGTTTGTATAGGGTGAGGTTAATACGGTGATCGGTGACACGATTTTGGGGAAAATTGTAGGTTCTAATACGTTCACTACGATCGCCAGTTCCTACCTGTTGTCTTCTCTCTTGGGCTATCTTCTCTTCCTGCTCACGGCGCTTAAGATCCAGAAGTCTAGAACGGAGAACCTTGAGAGCCTTGGCCTTATTTTTATGTTGAGACTTTTCATCCTGACAAGTAACCACAATACCCGTTGGTATATGAGTTATCCTTACCGCAGAATCCGTGGTATTTACGCTTTGACCACCAGGGCCAGAAGATCTGAACACATCAATCCTTAGCTCCGATGGATCTATTTCAATGTCTATTTCTTCTGCCTCAGGAAGCACCGCCACAGTAACAGCAGAGGTATGAATACGCCCCTGACTTTCCGTAACAGGAATCCTTTGAACCCTATGGACACCTCGCTCAAATTTCAGCCTGCTGTAAGCCCCTTTTCCATGAATGCTTGCTATGATCTCTTTAAATCCCCCCATGTCAGAGACATGTTTATCTAAGACCTCTACTCTCCATCCCTTCTCTTCCGCATACCTGGCATACATCCTAAAAAGATCCGCAGCAAAAAGAGCAGCCTCTTCTCCTCCCGTTCCAGCACGAATCTCGAGGATTACATTCTTTTCATCATTGGGATCCTTGGGAAGAAGCATTACCTTTAGTTGGTGAAGGATTTGTTCTCTTTTCTCCGCAAGTTCTTCCATATCCTGCTTTATCAACTCCCGCATTTCAGGATCTTTTTCTTCCCGAAGGAGAAGCTCATTTTCTCTAATCTGGCGATCCAGTTCTCTATATTTTCTATAAACTTCCACAACAGGGGCTATCTCGGCGTGTTCCTTCACAAGCCTTTGATACTCCTGAGGTCTTCCAATGACCTCAGGGTTACTCATTGCTTGCTCTATTTTCAAAAATTTATCCTCTACCGCATTAAGTCTATCAAACATACCCCTCTCGATATCGCTCCTAAATTACTCTTGAATTTGATAATCCTTATATTTCTTTAGAAACTGCTCAACCCTTCCTGTAGTATCAACTAACTTCTGTTTACCAGTAAAGAAAGGATGGCATTTGGAACAGACTTCGACCTTCAATTCCTTCTTGGTTGATCCAACGTGGATTTCATTTCCACATGCGCATCTAATAACAGCTTGATAGTAAGATGGATGAATACCCTTTTTCATACTTAAAACTCCTTCCTATAATTTCATAAACCGAAAATCTACCCCCACAAAAAAGAGGCTTTATTATTATACCGAGCTTAAGCTCATATCAAGTATTTTGGGGAAGGTTTCTTGAAAACAAGAAGCAAAAAAATGGCGGGGTCGACCGGACTTGAACCGGCGGCCTCCGGCGTGACAGGCCGGCGTTATAACCGTGCTTAACTACGACCCCGCATATTATATTCTGATTATCGTTGTCCTGGTGGGCGGAACAGGACTCGAACCTGTGACCCCCGGCTTGTAAGGCCGATGCTCTCCCACTGAGCTACCCGCCCACTCCCCTACCCGCCGGGGGTAGGTAAGCTCTTGCGGTCTCCACCTCATCCTTTTAGAGAATTTTACTAAATGTGTCAAGCTATTTGTAAACAGGTTAGATAATCTTCAGCTTCCTGAAGGCAATTGAGAATCTCTAGCTTCCTCATCCTCCTTTACTTTTTTAGTTTCCTTCGGATGAATAATCTTCCCAACCCGAGAAACCTCTTGAACAATCGACTTTAACTCGGTTCGGAGTTGAAGAAATCTTTTTTTCATCGATCTTAACCACTCGGCATGATCAATAGCCTGTTGGAGACTAAGAAAGAGTTGGTGTTCTCCTGGCTCAATAGACATAAAAACCCTACCCCTATCAACCTTATAGGATCCAGTATTACTACAAAGAAGGCATCTTACTTGTTCCCCTCCAAGAAATCTGAAGGAATCGCCTCCACAAAGGGGGCATACTATAGAGTTCTCATTTGAGCTTGAAACTCTACCATTTACAATCGAATCGGCTACAAGTTTTACAAGAGACTGGTTCTTCTCACCAATGATGGCTTCTCCAGGGAAGGCACCATAGACAACAACCGATGCCAAAAGTCTGCCTCCCATTATCTTTACAGCGCTATCGAGCATAAGCTTGGCGTAGCCTTCCATTCCATCAATACCAGCGGTTGTTACTGAGACCATGGGCTTATCCCACATCTTATCAATAAACTCGTAAAACATAAGCCCCCGATCAATGAATCTTTTGATTAAACTGTTTGCTCCAAGAAAGTACGTTGGTGCTACAACGGCTACAGCATCAGAGGAAATAACTCTGGAAATTATTTCTCCCATGTCATCCCTTTGAGGACATTTTTCAAATAGGCAGGAGTAACAGGCCCTACAGGGGCGAATGTCCCACTCTATAAGCCTAATAATCTCAAGTTGCCAACCGCTTCCTAACTCTCTTGCTACAGCCCGCATAAAAATCTCACCGTTTCCAGGCTTTCTTGGGGAAGCCAAAAGAGCTGTAAGAGTCTTCATTTATCACCTCCTACACATAATACCTACTAGGGCCGAGACGATTCCCATTAGAGTCATACACATACCAGCCTTGACCGGTCTTCTTACCAAGATGACCAAGAAGAACCTTCTTTCTAAGTATCTCCGGTGGATACCACCGAGGATCTTTTGTCTTTTCATATATCGACAGGAGGGCGTCGTACGTTACATCAAGTCCCACCATATCTCCGGTTTCGAATATGCCCATCCTACGGCCGGTAGCTAGTCGAAGCCCCTTATCTATATCCTCTACCGTGGCAACACCAGCTTCCACAAGTCGCATCGCCTCGACGGTAGAGGGTAGGTTGATGCGGTTTATAATAAAACCTGGAATATCTTTCCAGACAAGGATCGGCTCCTTACCTATGCTTCTAACAAAGGCCTCGCCAATTCTAAATGTTTCATCACTGGTCGTCATAGCCCGAATCACCTCAACCGCCTCCATCATGGGAACAGGGCTGAAAAAATGAAGCCCAAGGACCTTATCACTCCGTTTCGTTACAGCAGCAAGCTCGGTAACACATATGGCACTTGTGTTTGTAGCAATTATGCAGTGGGGAGGGGCGAGCTCATCGATCCTTCTAAACACCTCCTGCTTAAGCTCTAGTTTTTCAAAAACCGCTTCAATTACAAGATCTGCCTGAGAGACTACGTCATAGTCGTTTATTACAGGGGTTATACGCCCCATGATGGTTTCAACCGATTCGGAGAGCCTACCCTTTTCGATAAACTTTTGTATAGACCAGCTGATATTTTTCATAGCCCTATTCAATGCATCCTGGGAAATATCACCCATCCAAACCCTGTAACCTGCCTGAGCACACACTTGGGAAATGCCGCTTCCCATAAGGCCAGCTCCTATCACAAACACCCTTCTAATATCTACCATCGCGCGACCTCCCCTATCCCTCACTCATATTCCTTTAAAAGCTCCCTTGCAATTATAAGCTTTTGGATTTCACTGGTTCCTTCGTAGATACGCATAAGCCTTACATCTCTGTAGAATCGCTCTACAGGGTGACCCTTCATATAACCTATGCCACCATGGATCTGGAGAGCCATATCAGCCACTCGGTTGACCATCTCAGTGCAAAATAGCTTTACCATTGAAGCCTCCTTCACAACAGCCGAACCTCGCTGATCTCTAAGCCAGGCGGCATGATAGACCATCTGACGGGCAGCGTAAATGTTAGTTGCCATTTCGGCGATCATAAACTGAATAGACTGGAATTCAGCAATAGGCCGACCAAATTGAATCCTTCTTTTCGTGTATCCTATGGAAAGTTCAAGAAGCTTCTGGGCAGCTCCTACGGCACAGGCCCCCATTGTGAGACGTCCCTTATCAAGGACCTTCATGGCGGTTTTGAAGCCGTTCCCTACCATAGACTCCCCGCCTATTACATTTTCCCTGGGAACCACACAATCCTGAAATATCAGTTCTGCCGTATGGATACCTATTAGTCCCATTTTCCTTTCAATAGCTCCAACATAAAAACCAGGAAAGGTTTTTTCAACAATAAAGGCGGTAATACCCCCCTTTGCCGGCTTCTCAGGATCAGCCACAGCAAACACCGTAATAACGTCCGCAATATCACCGTTTGTTACGAAACACTTTCTACCGTTAATAATCCAATTGTCACCTCTAAGTTCCGCCCTCGTCTTGATACTTGCCGCATCGGATCCCACCTCAGGTTCAGTAAGGGCAAAACAGGCAGTCCATTCTCCCGACGCAATTTTGGGAAGATATTTCCTTTTCTGGTCTTCCGTCCCGTCTATGAGAATTCCCTGGGAACCTATACCGTTATTTGTGCTAATACGAGTTCTGAAACAGGCATTGGTTTTGGAAAGCTCCTCATAGACAACGCATTCTCCGAGGGTGCCAAATCCTAACCCACCGTATTCCTCTGGAATAGATAGACCAAAAAGCCCTAGATCTCTCATCCTCTGGACGATCTCCTCGGGAATTAGATCCTCCTCCTCAACCTGTCTACTTATAGGTTCTAGTTCATCTTCAACAAATCTTCTAACCCTTTCTACCATCCCAAGATATCTTTCCGGGATAGTGAAATCCATATTCTCCTCCCTACACTAATAAACAGTTCTGGGCTTCATAAAAATAAATCCGACGACCTTTCCTTTTAGCCGCCGGATCTATCCCTTCCAAGCATCAACCTGATTAAAAAGTATTAAACCAATCCTACTTCCAAACTAAAATCTACTCATTACCGTCATCAAATGGGCGACCTCACTTAGGGGACCATTTAAGTTCGCCCTATGATTTGCAAAGATCCCGTCCAAGTCGGAATCAAGAATAATCCAGGGTTCCATCTTCTCCGCCCTATGAAGCTCGTGAAGAATCTCATCCATAATCTCCGTAGCATTTATGATGGCCAATTGTTCCTTAAATCCAACCCTAACAACTTTTAGAATCTCAAACATTACATGGGCAACCCCCTTTGCGTAATAAAAATAGTCGTCCACTTCAAACCAACTTACAGGTCGCCCATCCATACGCTTTTCCATAATGAGGGTTCTGTTTACGTTACCAAGAAGATCATTGTAAGAGATTATTAGGGAAATCAAGTTGTCAACACGGTAGTAGAATTTTCGTTCCCCACGCTTTAATTTTTCCACAAATCTTTTAAGATGTTCTACCGCTTCGCCATAGGAAGCTTCGGCAGAGGGGAACCAAAATTGGGTAGGTTTGTTCATAAAGAGATTTAAAGCATCCTGAAGATCACGATCGTAAGCATCAGCTTCGCCCATCCTAGTAAGGCTATCTTTTAAGCGAAGAGTTGTAAAACGCATAGCCTCAAGGACTCCAAGCTGGTAGTTATTAACATTGTCCGTAAATCTCCCAATAATGAGATCATTTGGCCGCCAGCCCAGAAATCTCCCTTTTAGTTCATACTCCATTAAGCGAATCATTGTTTCTACAAAGGTGACACCTGGTATAGGGTCTATCTCCGGAAGAACGACATGTTCTTCGTGTTTATCCTCATGGTGAGCCGTCCCTGGAACGGTTACTGGGAGTTTAGGAGAAATTTCCTTTGTGGGAGGCGCACCCGGTGGTATGACTGGCTTTCCATGCCCAATATCCTTCTTCTCCTCGGCCTCTTTTATGGTCTCCCCAAGGGTCGGCTTTTCAACAGAGCCTGGTACTGAGGGTTCTATCTTTTGCTGGATCTGCCCCCTTTGGGTTCCCTGGGGTCTCGATCCTGGCAGAGTGTAGGCAGGGGCCGGATAGGATGGAGTCTTTCTTATTTCATCCATTTTTGGCAATTCCTTGGTGGGAGGTTTTTCAGCCGTTTCAGGTTTGGGAGGCATCTCGGGAGCTTTGGGCTGATGAGTCTGCACAGCCACAGTCTCACCAGATTTGGCCTTTAATGCCTTGATCCGACTTTGAATGGTAAAAACGACTGCAACTAGGACAAAAACCACTGCTATGGCGATACCAACCGGCTTTAAAAATCGCTTAAGATTTTGCTTGCCCTGTTCCATTCCTTGCTCCTTCTCTGAAAAGTTCAACCGGTTGCGGTCAACTCTCTCATCTTTCCATAGTATGTTGCACAGGAATTGGAAGATTCCCATGCAGATACGCTATGAATCCAAAAATCATAATTTTTAAAACGTTCTGACAGTTTCCAGTAGATATAACGCGCTATGTTCTCAGAAGAAGGATTCACCTCTTTAAAGGCTGGTAGATCGTTTAAGAAGGAGTGATCCAATTCTCCAATCACTTCTCTCGCCGCCTGCTTTAGTTCACCAAAATCAACAAGAATATCACTTTCGCTTAGTCTGTTGCCCCGAACTATTACCTCAACCTTCCAATTATGGCCATGTAGGTGTTCACACTTTCCACGAAAATTTCTCAATAGGTGAGCTGCAGAAAAATCGCAGATAATCTTTACTTCAAACAACTCACGTTCATCCATACCCTTAGACTCCTTCCGTATTCATTCCTTTCTTCCTGTATCCTTATTTAAAAAAACTGCTTTCTGTCTATCGAAATGCGCCATATCTGTCAACGAATGGTTCACTATTGACATACAGACTGTAATGGCTAGGCTAAAAGTGTATCGAAAACCGGTTTGATGTTAGGAGGGAGGAACAGTCTATGGTCGATGATCTCGAAAAAAAGCTACAGGAAGAATACGAAAGATCCCACCAACTAGCTCTTCGTCAGTTCCGAAAGGACGTGGCAACCTTTAAGGAAAGACGGCGTATAGAATTAGAGGATCTTCTAAAAGTAGAGCTCGATAAGCCAGAAGAGCTTAGAGACGAAGAAAAAATCAAGTGGCTTCAAGAAGAATTAAAAAGCATCTCTTAAAGGTCGATACTTTTTCAATTAGGCTTTCAATCCACAAGGATTGGTAAACATGAAGATCTCTAAAGGATTAATTTTCACCATTTTGACATTCCTTATCCTGATTACAGCCGTATCTGGTTACTCCACTTCGGTGATTGACCGGGTTTTGCCCCCTAAATATCCTTCAGATAGATTCGTGAAACTTAGAAATGGCTTAACCATTCTTGTTAGATCGGACAACTCCACCCCTGTTGTTTCAGTAAATGTTCTCGTAAAGGCAGGTTCTATATACGAACCTCCCCTTTCAGGACTTTCACACTACCTCGAACATGTGGTGGCTGGAGGTTCAACCAAGCTATTTAAAGAAAACGAGGCAAAAAAAAAGATAGAAAAAATGGGAGGAGCCTTCAACGCCTTTACCTCCTACAACCGCACGGTATATTACATAAAAACCACGGCCGAGCACTATCAAGAAGCCCTAGATCTAATACTAAGTTTTGTTCATGAAAACTCTCTCGATCCCAACGAGGTGGAACGAGAAAAGGGTGTTATAATGGAAGAGATGCGAATGGGGGAAAATAACGTTGAGAGGCAACTTCATTATCTTTTCTTTGAAACCGCCTATCAGAAACATCCTGTCCGCTATCCCGTTATAGGTCGATCAGACGTTCTCGCTCGACAGACCCGTGAAGATCTGGTGCGCTATTACGAAAGAAGGTATACCCCCAATAATATGGTAGTATGCGTCGTAGGTCCCGTCTCATCGAACGATGTAATCTCCTTTGTAGGTGAAAGAACGGCTACGTGGGAGTATAGACCCGTAGAGGAGATAACCTTTCCCGAAGAGCCACTTCCCGTAACCCATAGACTGGTAGAAAAGGAGATCTCCTTCGCTCAGCAAGAGCGAGCTATTATAGGATTCCCTACTGTAACACTATCGGATTCTGACTCCTATCCCCTCGACGTCTTGGCCACCATCTTAGGGGAGGGTACTTCAAGCACTCTGGTAAAGGTTCTAAAGGAGGAAAAACAGTTGGTTTCCAGTATTTCGGTACATCATTGGAGCCCATCCTTTGTAAGGGGCCAGTTGATTATATCCCTAATGCCCATTCCAGGGAAATGGTCTGAAATTCTTGAAACGCTAAAAAACGTTTTTTCATCGATAGGAGAAGAAGGAGTTCGGGAAGAAGAGTTGGAGGCAGCAAAAAGAAAGATTACAAGCCGTAACATCTTTGAGAGAGCAACCTCCTCAGGGCAGGCTATGTCACTTCTGACTAGTTTTGATGAAACGGGGGATCCCTATTTCGATGAAATTTACCTAGAAAAAATTAGGGCCGTTACTACCGAGGAGATCCAACGGGTGGCAAAAAAATATATTCGTTGGGACTTAGCAACAATTAGTAGGATAGGCCCCAGAATCACATCACTTGGAAAAGAAGAGTTCCCAATGGCTAAGGAGCTTGTCAAGTCTTCCCATCACCCTGTTTTAAAAAGTTTACCAAATGGTCTTAAGGTCCTAATTAAGCCGGACCATAAACTTCCTATAGTATCCCTTGAACTACATGGATTAGGAGGACAACTTCTAGATTCTTCCGATAAACCTGGACTATCGAATCTTACCGCTTCGCTTCTTACCTCTGGCACAGAAAATTATAGTAGGGATGACATCTTTAGACTCATTGAATCAAGAGGAGGTTCAATACTTTCAGGAGCAGGACGTAATAGCTATTTCGTATCAATAAAGGTTCTTTCTGAGGACCTCGTCCAGGCTATTGACATCCTCTCCGACATAGTGACGAGATCAAACTTCCCTCAGATTGAGCTAGAAAAGAAACGTCGTGAAAACTTACTGGCCACCGAGAGAACGAGAGAAAACTGGCAACAGGAGCTTTTTTCCATATTCCATGAACACTTCTTCAACAAAGACCATCCCTACCACTTTAATATTTTAGGCACAAAGGAAGCGATATCTAGAATAACCCGAGCGGATCTATTTGAACGCTACCGCCAGATGGTAGTCCCCAACAGAAGTGTTTTAGCAATATTTGGGGATGTCAATGAAGAGGAGATATTTAAACTTGTTTCTGACAAATTTTCCTCATGGAAACAAATCTCATCACCTTTTCCATATCCTAAGGAGGCCCTATTTTACCCTACCAAGACTTCATCGATCGAAGTAAAAACCTCTAAGACAGCGGTAGGCATCATGGTTGGAACTGGAGGAATAGGGATTGATGATCCTAGGCGGGCGGTTTTGGATGTTATTGATGCCAACATATCGGGAATTGGATATCCAAGTGGTCGCCTTCATGAAGCCCTCCGAGGAGGAAATCAAAATCTAGTCTATGTAGTGCATGGTTTTCCCTTCTATGGCATAAAGGGAGGATACTTTGCGATATTAGCCCAGACTTCTAACGAAAACAGGAGTAAAGTGAGGGGTATAATATTCCAAGAACTGAAGAGGACAGCTACGACCCCTATGGATCGTCAGGAAATCTTGACTGCAAAGAACATAATAACCACTATGGAAGCTCTTTCTCTTGAGGATATAGATGCCCAGGCTAAGGATGCTGCCTTAAATGAGGCCCTGGGGCTTGGATGGAACCTTCGGGAAAAACTTCGCCAATCCCTTGATCGGGTTACGCCAGAGTCGGTTATGGAATTGGCAAGGGATCTTTTCAGCAAAACTCTTACTATAGAAACCATTCCTCAGGATAGTGAAGAAACGAGAAAATAATAGACCTTTCCGCCTATTTCCCTAGACCTTAGAGGATAGTGGTTTTTAATGTGTTCAATGGCGGCGTAGGCATCATCTATATAGATACCTAGACTATCCGCCAGGTCCTCCAATGAACAGGGACGCCGAGCAAGAAGTCTTATAATCCTATCCTCGAGAACTCTTTCGGATGGGGCTTTTCCCAAAAGACCTGATCCTCTTTTCACATAATCTCCTACCACATAGCATGGGATATGGGGGAAGAAGTCTACACAACCTTCTAGTTCATCCACAGATAACTCACGGAGCGAAGAAAGGGTGCCAGGGCGGGCTAGAGTGGTAAGATCAATAATATCAGGCTCAATACGTCGAGCGAGCTCTGAGAAGCGGAGTAGATGGTATGGGGTGTCATTTATGCCTTTTAGTAAAAGCACTTCGAGACGATAGTTCCCTTTATATTCCTTTCTGAAGGCTATAAGCCCCTCTAAAACATTACGCCATTCTATGGACGGATGTGGACGGTTGATTTCTTTAAAAAGGCTCTCCTCTGGAGCGTCAAGAGAGGGTGAAACAATATCAGCCTTCAAAATAGATTTTCTTACAGAGGGGTTTATGAGAAGTGATCCGTTTGTAAGGACAGCAACTGGGTAGGAAGGAAAATCCTTTTTTAACATCTCGATAAGATCGCCTATGGGTCGATACAGAGTTGGCTCTCCTCTCCCAGAAAAGGTGATTACATCGAAACTAGAGGGAAAAACTGAGATAAACTCTTTAAACCGTGATAATACAATCTCAGGGGATGGCTCGGAGAACTGGTCTACAGTCAAACATTTCGTTGGTCCACATTCACAATAGATACAATCGAAAGAGCACATCTTATAAGGGAAAAGATCAATTCCCAGAGATCTTCCCAAACGTCTAGATGGAACGGGACCAAAAATAAGGGACCACCCGAGATCACTATCTATCATAGCACTTAGCTTCCATTACATAGCGTAGCTTATTTCTGTAAACCTCGCACTCTGTGCAGTCGAGTCCCCTTTGACGACAGACCTGAGGTTTTAGCTCCCAGCAGGGGACGGAAAAATTTAGAACTGCTGGGCAGTTCTTTCTAGTCTCTTCGTCGCAATTTCTTATCTGCCAACAGGGAACCATTGAGAGCATCTTCTTTATGCCTGCAATGTTTAAACCGTCTTCAGCGATAAGTTTTCTCAAACACCGAAGCCACTGGAGATCTGAATTTGAGAAAAAGCGCTTTCCACCTCTCCGTAAGGGTTTTATAAGCCCCTCCTGTTCGTAAACTCTGATAGTTCTAGGATGAACTCCTATAAGCTCCGCTACAATACCTATCGGATATATGGGCTTATTTGGATCAATATTGTCTGCTTTGAGCTCCATGACCAATACCTCGCCACAGTGGTATAAGTTCACAGGGCAGTTGCATCTCAAAATCGCTTATACATTGCGCTTACGGGCATTGTCAAATCAACGTGGATTTAGCTCCTAACAGAGTTCACACACATATGGGGGCATGCCAGAGCGTGTTAGTAAGGGGACCCGCCGAGCGCCTCAGTCGTTTCTCAGATTACTCGTCAATCCTTATCAAGAGTTGGTTAGCACCTACTGATCAAAGGTTCTTATAGACATCGTCATCTTCTTTGCTTTTTTCTTCCTCGGATCCTTTTCTAATCTTCGATTCCCCCTCCTTGGACTCCTTTGGACCACTCTCTATCTTTGTAGAGGCCTTGGTGCCTTCACTAGATTTATTTACCTCCGATTCTTTAGCAATCTGCTGATAGCTATCTTTCTTTAGCTTTTCCCCAAGGTTATCGTTAGCATTTGAAGATCCCAGGGAAAAAACACCTACAAAAATCAAAATCAGGGCAAAAATTACCAACCTTTTCATTCGATCCTCCGGTACATTTGGTTTTCAAACGCTCCGGCCCCCCTTTTCAATACTACTTCTAGCATAGTCACTACATAACATCAATGGAGACTAAACCCTATGATAACCACCGGTTATCTCATCGTAATCACGACGAAGACCATGCTTTTACAGCTTCTTATTTAATTAGTGTTCCTAAATAAACTTACGCACTTCCTCTAGCTTTTTCCAAATATATGATTAAATTCTAATTCAGCCTGGGGCTACAAAAACAGGCAGCAAGCCGCTGCTAAACAAAATCTTAACGAAAAAAAATAAACATGAAGGAGGTGTCTATAACATGGGAAAAGCGGTAGGTATTGATCTTGGAACTACTAACTCGGTAATTGCAGTATGGGAAAACGGCAAAGCAACGGTAATTCCCAATGCAGAAGGATCTCGAACAACTCCATCTGTTGTAGCTTTTACTGAGGATGGACAAAGATTGGTCGGTCAAATTGCAAAACGCCAGGCAATTCTTAACCCGGCAGCTACCATATATTCTGCTAAGCGTTTCATTGGAAGACGGTGGAATGAAGTCGAAGAAGAGTCCCGTATGGTGCCATACAAAGTTGTTCCTGGCCCAAATGATGCTGTGAGATTTGATATTCGAGGAAAACTTGTAGCTCCCGAGGAGGTTTCTGCTCAGGTTCTTAGAAAACTTGTAGAAGATGCTTCAAAGTTTCTAGGCGAGAAGGTAACCGAGGCAGTTATTACCGTTCCAGCCTATTTCAATGACGCCCAGCGTCAGGCGACAAAGGCTGCAGGCGAGATTGCCGGTTTGAAGGTTCTTCGAATAATCAATGAGCCCACAGCGGCGGCTCTTGCTTATGGATTAGAAAAGAAGAAGAACGAAACAGTGCTTGTCTTCGATCTTGGTGGGGGAACCTTCGATGTTTCTATACTCGACGTTGGTGATGGAGTGTGTGAAGTCCGTGCCACATCAGGCGATACTCACCTTGGAGGCGATGATTTTGATAAAAGGATTGTAGATTGGCTAGCCGACGAGTTTAAGAAGGAGACAGGAATCGATCTGAGAAACGATCGTCAAGCTCTCCAAAGGCTTTACGAAGCAGCAGAAAAAGCAAAGTGTGAGCTTTCAACGGTGATGGAAACGGAGATTAACCTTCCCTTCATTACTGCCGATGCTACGGGACCAAAGCACCTTGTAAAGAAGATTTCTCGAGCCAAATTCGAGTCTCTAGTAGCAGATCTTATTGAGCGATGCCTTGGACCCGTAAAACAGGCTCTTTCTGATGCAAACCTTACAGAAAATGATATCGACGAAGTAATACTTGTTGGTGGATCGACTCGAATACCAGCAGTGCAGGCTCTTGTGAAGCGTCTTACGGGCGGAAAAGAACCAAATATGAGTGTCAATCCTGATGAAGTCGTGGCGGTAGGAGCTGCGATTCAGGCAGCCATCATCAAAGGTGAAGTGAAGGACGTTGTGCTTCTTGATGTTACACCCCTATCCCTTGGTATCGAGACTCTCGGTGGTGTTATGACAAGGCTTATTGAACGTAATACAACCATTCCTTGTAGACGGGAGGAGATTTTTACAACGGCTGAAGACAACCAGACGGCTGTGGACATAGTTGTGCTACAAGGCGAGCGTCAGATGGCTCGAGATAACCGTATACTTGGAAGGTTCCGTCTAGAAGGGATTCCACCTGCACCTAGAGGAGTCCCACAAATTAAGGTTACATTCGACATTGATGCTAACGGCATTCTCAAAGTAACGGCTAAAGACATGGCCACGGGTAAAGAGCAAACCGTAACCATTACGGAATCAACAAATCTTGACAAAAACGAAATAGAGCGGATGCTTCGGGAAGCTGAACAGTATGCTGAGGAGGACCGTAGGCGTAAGGAAAGAATTGAGGCGAAAAATCAAACTGATAGCCTGGTCTATCAACTCGAAAAGACTCTCAAAGAGCTTGGCGATAAGGTTCCTCTCCATGAGAAGAGTCGTTGTGAAAAGCTTATAGAGGATGCCAAATCAGCATTGAACGATGAAAATACAACGACTGAGCGTTTTAAACAATTGAGTGGTGACATTCAACAGGCCCTTCATATGATAGCTGCGGCAGCATATCAACAGAGCACATCGCAGCAGTATGGAGGAGGAAGCGGTTCCGAAACAAGGGATCGGAAAACCTCCGGAAGTGATGACGTCATAGACGCGGAATTCAGAGAACGATAACATCCAGGTTCTATACAGGGAGGAGGGGCAATAATATTCCCCTCCCCTTTTGAAAATAGAAAACTTGGGGTAACTAGCTATGGCTGTAAAATACAAGGATTATTACGAAATCCTAGGTGTATCCCGAACGGCGACTCAGGAGGAGATTCAACGGGCCTATCGTAAGCTCGCTCGTAAGTATCATCCAGATGTGAATAAAGAACCCGGGGCAGAGGAAAAGTTTAAAGAAATCAACGAGGCCTATGAGGTCTTAAAGGATCCAGAAAAACGAAAACGGTATGATCAACTTGGTGCTCACTGGAAAGCTGGTCAAGATTTTACACCTCCACCGGGATGGGAAGTTCATTTCGATTTTGGTCCGGGAACAGGAAAAGGCTTCGAAGACATATTGTTTGGTTTCGGCAGTAGAAGTGGCTCTACACCCGGCGGATTTAGTGACTTTTTCGAGATGTTATTTGGAAGAGCAAGACATGGAGAGACTGGAACTTCTGGGTTTACCAGGGTTCGAGATGGGGCAGATCGGGAGGTTACAATTCGAATATCTCTCGAAGATGCCTATTTTGGAGCCCAAAAGGTGATCACCCTCCCGAAGGATCAGAAGACATACGACGTGAAAATTCCTCCAGGAATACTTCCTGGTCAGAAGATCAGACTCGCAGGACAGGGAGAGCCCGGCATCGGAGGTGGACGAAGTGGCGATCTTTATCTCAAAGTGGAGATTGAACCTCATCCTATGTATCGCCTTGAGGGCCGTGATCTTTTTATGAATCTCCCAGTTACTCCATGGGAAGCAGCCCTAGGGGGAGATGTGACAATAAACACTCTCGGCGGAACGGTAACTATCCGGATACCTCCTGGAACCCAGAGTGGTCAGAAGCTCCGACTTAAGAGTAAGGGAATGCCAAACCCCCGAGGCGAGGCTGGAGATCTTTATGCTGTTGTTCAAATTATGGTTCCCAAGAATCTCACCAGTAAAGAGAGAGAGTTGTTCGAAAAACTTCGTGAAGTATCTAACTTCAATCCACGCTAGGGAACAGATTTTTACATAAGCTTTGATCCGTCAAAAAAAAACAGCATTTTTAAGTTCTATATTCGGAGGCGTTAGTTATGACGCTATACCTTGTAAAGTGCATGGAGTCGAAATTATACCTAAAGGCAGAAGATGTGGCCTCCCAATGTGGTCTTCATCCAGAACTCATTGATCGGTTTGTTTACCTCGGGTTGATAGATCCCCTTTGTCAAGATCCCGTTGACGGTTCGTGGCTTTTCGAAGAATCGGTTGTGCCAATAATTAAAAAGATCGTCAGGCTAAGGAATGAGCTAGGAATCAATTATGCGGGGATAGGTGTGGTGTTAGATCTTCTAACTAGACTAGATTCTCTCGAAGAACGGGTAAGAATCCTTGAAGAAAAGCTCGCTAGGCTAATGAACGATTGGAATGTAAGTTCCTAATCATTTCTAAAAATTTGAAAGCTACGTCTTGGTGAACATAAGGGAGCGGCCTCCATGGGTCGCTCTTAAAATATAGAAAAATGCAAGGAGGAAAACAACAATGGATATTAACAAATTCACAATAAAATCCCAGGAAGCCCTGCAGCAGGCTCAAACAAAGGCTATTCGGTATGGACATCAAGAAGTAGATGCTGAACATCTATTCTTAGCTCTTCTGGAGCAAACCGATGGTCTTGTGCCAAGATTCCTTCAAATAATGGGGATCTCAAGTGAGGCCTTAAAGGCTAGAGTAGAGAGGGAATTGGAAAAAAAACCTAGAATAAGTGGTCCCGGTATAGAACCAGGAAAGGTATACCTTACCCAAAGGCTCGGAAAAGTTCTTGTAAAAGCCGAAGAAGAAGCAAAAAGGCTAAAGGACGAATACATATCGGTTGAACATATCCTTATGGCTCTTTCCGAAGAAGGAACAACTACACCCCTTGGGCGAATCCTTCAGGAGTTTGGAGTAACCAAAGACGCAATCCTTAAGGCTCTTACGACCGTCCGGGGACATCAACGGGTTACAAGCCCAACCCCCGAAGTAACTTACGAAGCCCTTCAGAAATATGGACGGGATTTGGTGCAGGAAGCAAGAAATGGAAAACTTGATCCAGTAATTGGAAGGGATGCCGAAATCAGAAGAGTAATTCGCATCCTTAGTCGAAAGACTAAAAACAACCCCGTTCTCATAGGAGAACCTGGAGTCGGAAAGACGGCTATCGTTGAGGGACTTGCTCATCGGATCGTTCGAGGAGACGTACCTGAAGGATTGAAGGATAAAACCATCTTTGCCCTTGATATGGGTTCTCTCATTGCGGGAGCAAAGTATCGAGGGGAATTTGAGGAACGACTAAAGGCAGTTCTCCAAGAAATTAAGCAATCGGAGGGCCGAGTCATTCTCTTTATAGATGAGGTTCACACCATCGTTGGTGCAGGTAAAGCTGAAGGAGCAATAGATGCAGGCAACATGTTAAAGCCTATGCTTGCCCGTGGAGAACTCCATTGCATCGGAGCTACAACCCTTGATGAGTATCGTAAATATATCGAAAAAGATCCGGCTCTAGAACGACGTTTTCAACCAGTTTTAGTCGAAGAACCAAGTGTTGAAGACACGATTTCAATACTAAGAGGTCTTAAGGAACGTTATGAAGTTCACCACGGTGTTAAGATTCACGATAGCGCTCTTGTGGCCGCCGCCGTCTTATCCCATCGCTATATCACCGATCGTTTTCTGCCCGACAAGGCCATCGACCTTGTAGATGAAGCCTGCGCTATGATTAGAACGGAAATCGATTCGATGCCATCAGAACTTGATGAAGTTATGAGACGGATCATGCAACTTGAAATTGAAGAGGCGGCCCTTAAAAAAGAATCCGACAGGGCAAGTAAGGAAAGGCTCGAAAATGTCCGAAAGGAACTCATAGAACTCCGATCTAAAGCCGACATGATGAAGACCCAGTGGGAAGCGGAGAAAAATGCTATAAGGGAGGTTCAGGTCCTTCGAGAAGAAATTGAGCGGATAAATCGAGAGATAGAAATAGCCGAAAGGCAATATGATCTAAACAAAGTCGCTGAACTTAGGCATGGAAAGCTTCCTGAATTAAGAGCCAAACTGGATGCTAAGGAAGAGGAGTTGGCCAATATTCAAAAGGGTAAAAGGCTCCTTCGAGAGGAGGTAACGGAAGAAGAGATTGCTGAAATCGTATCTAGATGGACGGGTATTCCCGTATCCAAGTTAATTGAGACCGAGCGTGATAAACTCCTAAAGCTCGACGAAGTGCTTCACAGACGTGTAGTTGGTCAGGACGAAGCTGTTAAGTTGGTTGCTGACGCGGTGCTTAGAGCAAGGTCTGGGATTAAAGATCCCCGAAGACCCATTGGATCCTTTATATTCCTTGGGCCTACAGGTGTTGGAAAAACTGAGCTCGCAAAAACCCTAGCGGAAGCCCTCTTCGACACAGAAGAGAACATGATCCGTATAGATATGAGTGAATATATGGAAAAACATACCGTTTCCCGTCTAATTGGAGCTCCTCCTGGATACGTTGGATATGAGGAGGGAGGACAGCTAACCGAAGCAGTAAGAAGAAAGCCCTACTCGGTCATACTTTTTGATGAAGTAGAGAAGGCTCATACCGATGTCTTTAATCTGCTTTTGCAAATTCTTGATGATGGGCGACTTACTGATGGCCATGGAAGAACCGTTGATTTCAAAAATACTATTATAATTATGACAAGTAACATTGGCTCCCACTACCTTACCGAAGGGGTAACCTCCAACGGTGAAATACCTGAGTCCACAAGAAATGCTGTTATGATGGAACTTAGGCGTAACTTCAGACCGGAGTTTCTAAACCGTGTAGATGATATTATCCTCTTTAAGCCTCTAAAGCTCGAAGAAATTAAGAAAATCGTCGATCTCATGATAGAGGATGTTGCCAAGAGACTAAAGGATAAACACATTACGCTCATCCTCACAGAGGAAGCTCGGGAATTCATCGCTCGAGCTGGCTATGATCCGGTGTATGGAGCAAGGCCACTTAGACGTTATATTCAGAGACACCTTGAAACTATGCTTGCCCGTTCAATAATCGCCCGTGAGGTTAAAGAGGGCTCTACAATAGAGGTTCAAGTCGAAAACGGTTCTTTAAAGTTGACAACCATTAAGGAAGCTGCCTAGAAGACTCAAGGGTAGAGTTTGACTCTACCCTTACATATTAGTAGTTAGAGGAACTAATGGAAATCAAGGAGCTCATCGAAAGATTAGAAACTGAAGGCTTTCCCATCCTGAAGAAAACTATCCAATTTGTGGCCTATGCGGAAAATTCTAAAGACCCTATTCCTAAACTCGCTGAAAAGATCCTCTCCGATCCCGGCATGTCCGTAAAACTTGTGCGTACCGCCAATAGCCCCTTTTTTAACCCCTCCGGTGTCCCCATAAAAACAGTCACTAGAGCTATCTTAATGATGGGTTTGCAAAATGTGAAAGCCATCGCTCTAAGCCTATCCCTCGTTGAAGATGTTATTGATAAAAAGAAGAGAAAAAAAATAGCATTACTTCTCGTTCAATCTATTGCTAGAGCGGTTCTGGCAAGAAACCTTGGAATCGCTACTAAATGTTCCTCCCCTGAGGAAATATATATAGCCGGTCTCATTCAAGACATAGGAGAGATAGCTATTGAACTCATGATAGATGAGGAGATATTAGAAGAGATCCGTAGAAAGGCAAAACTTAGTAAAAGATCTCTGGAAATAGTTCAAATTGAGGAACTTGGCTTTTCGGCAAAATATGTATCTCAGGCCCTTAACAATGCCTGGAATATTTCAATGGTGCTTAAGAATCTATTTTCGGAGATCTCTTCGCCCGAAACGCTTTGTCTAAAGACCTCCGATCAACTTATAAGACTTCCTGCTGTTAGAAAGAAACTTCTGGGAATTAATTCTGAAGATATCGAAAATATCTATGATAAAGCTATTGACGATGAAATTCGAAAGATAGAAAAGATGCTTAAAGTAGACTCTCATAAGATCCATGAAATCCTGAAAGAAAGTGCCAAGGAGTTAGAATACCTTATCTCCTACTGTCTTCCGCAATTGCCGCTCTCTCACCAAGAAGAAAATGAAGGAGAGAAACAAATAGAAATACCAGTCGACACTATTAGCGAGAAAACTACACCTGAAGCCTCTTACGCCACATCCCTAGACCAACCCGGCATAGACTTTAAACTTTTGAACAATTTTTCCCACGACATGGTAGCAACTATCCATAGGGGGTTTAAAGATCCTAATATCCTATTTTCCATCACGATGGAGACGATATATAATGGATTAAATATGGATCTAGTGCTCTTCCTACTTGTAACCCCAAATAGGAGATCCTGTTTTATTCGCTATAGCTTTTTAAGACCAACCGTAGAGTCCATTCTATTTCCTGAAAGTATCCCCCTTGTAAACACAAAACCCCATATATTTACTTATATGATGAACAAGTTCGATCCCCTCTGGATAAGGGAACCCTTCGATCCTGAAATAAGTGATGTAATAAAGCATCCTATCCTTTCAACCTTTTTAACTGTGCCCTGCTTACTAGCTCCTCTATATGCCAACAAACATCTTATAGGTTTCGTTTATGCCGACACTAGGGGTAATTCATCTAGGATAACGGAAGATCACTTTACAGGCTTTAGTATAGCATCAAGGCTTGCTAGTATTGGACTGACCCTTTTTGTATCTAAGAAACAGGGATGAAGGGACTATGACTTCAAACAAGAGCTTATTTATCTACTGCGATTGTTTTTCAGGAATTAGTGGAGACATGTTTTTAGGCGCCCTTCTGGATTTAGGAGCTTCTCTAGAAAGCATAAACAGCGCCCTCAAAAGCCTTCTCAAGGACTCTGTAGAAGTTGTAAGCCGTAAGGAACGTCGTGGAAACCTTTGGGGAACAAGAGCTATCGTCAACGTAAAGGAAAAACCTTCCCCTCATGTCCATAGGAACCTTAAAGAGATAATAAACCTTCTCGAAGGTAGTAAACTTCCCGAGTGGGTTATAACAAAATCGGCAGATATTTTTAGACTTATAGCTGAGGCAGAAGGCATCATACATAACATGCCACCAGAGGAGATACACTTCCATGAAGTAGGGGCCCTTGATTCTATAGCCGATATTGTAGGTAGCACAGTAGGAATGTTTAATTTGGGAGTCTACGAACTCCAATCGTCCCCTTTACCTTTGGGAAGAGGAACCATTGAAACCCTCCACGGATTACTGCCACTTCCTGCTCCCGCAACGCTAGAGATTCTAAAGGGAGTGCCCGTTTACGGAGTAGAAGCATCAAGAGAATTGGTAACACCCACTGGAGCCGCTATTTTGAAGACCTTTGCTAAGGGTTTTGGTTCAATACCAACTTGTAAAATTGAGAAAATAGGCTACGGCGTAGGTAGTCACCCCCAATCCCATCCTCCGAACATGTTAAGACTCATTGTAGCTTCAAAAATCTCCGAAGACGTTACGGAAGAACTTCTAGTTATTGAAGCAAATATTGACGATATGCCCCAGGAGTTTTACGAACACGCAATGGAAAGGCTTTTTGCTAGCGGGGCTCTTGATGTCTGGATGACGCCTATAGTCATGAAAAAAAGCCGCCCGGCTATAACCATCTCTGTGCTCTGTCCTCCCACCTTAAAGGAGGTTATGGAGAACATCCTCTTCCTTGAGACAACAACTGCTGGGATACGAAGCTCCAAAGTTTCCCGAAGATCGCTTAATAGACGAGAGGACCTGTTAAAAACCCCCTGGGGAGTTCTCAAAATCAAAATCCTTGAGAAACCAGATGGCTCAAAACACATTATGCCCGAATATGAATCCTGCCGTGAAATATCCAAACTCTATGGAGTTCCTTTGCCAGAAATTTATCGCTACTGTCTAGTAAAAACCCCTATTTCATCCACGGCTTCGGAACAAAAAGACTAATATAGAGATCTAAGGCATAACGATCGGTCATTCCCGCTATATAGTCGCACACCTGAACATCTCGAGGAACTAACTCAGAAGGAGGACCAATTTCCCTAAGAAATAGATCATCCTTGGTAAGGAAGGCATAAAAGAGATCTTCTATGATCTTTCTAGCCTTGTCTACCTCACGTTTTAATGGAGGAGACTCGTAGACCCTCTCGAAAAGAAATTCTCTTAAGTCGTTTACAACTTTTAACACCCTAGGGCTAAAGGAGATATTCGAAAGCTCTAGCTCCATAGAATACCAGATCACATCAGAGACAAGGTTATGGATTCTTTCGCTATGCCTATCTCCAAGAACCACACGAATACTAGCCGGAACATCCTGAGGATTTAAAAGACCAGCCCTTGTGGCATCGTCTAAATCATGACTTAAATAGGCAACAATATCGGCGATCCTCACCACCCGTCCTTCTAGAGTCTCAGCCCGTTCCCCTTCCTCGCCAATAATTGACCCAGTTCTTCCTTTAGAATGATTTAGAATCCCATCCCGAACCTCCCACGTGAGATTAAGCCCCTTCCCACCCTTTTCTATAATATCCACTACCCGAAGGCTCTGTTCATGATGTTTGAAGCCGCAAGACATCAATTCATTCAACATCTTCTCACCACTATGGCCGAAGGGGGTATGACCAAGATCATGCCCCAAGGCAATGGCCTCGATTAGATCCTCATTAAGCCGTAGAGCCTTTCCTATAGTGCGGGCTATCTGGGAGACCTCTAACGTGTGAGTAAGTCTCGTCCTGTAGTGATCACCTGTTGGGGCAATAAATACCTGGGTCTTATGCTTAAGTCGCCGAAAAGCCTTGCTGTGAACAATTCTATCACGGTCCCTCTGATAGGCTGTTCTTAGGGGACATTCCTCCTCTGGATACATTCTACCCCTAGTCTCCCGAGACCGTTTCGCCCTAGGATGGAGTATTAAAAACTCCCTTTCTTCTAGATCCCTTCTAATACCCTCTAAACTTTTATCCATTGCCTTTTTGCTCTTCTTTTGCATAAAATCTCTTGCTCTTCTAAATTCCAGAGGTAATAGAGGGCAAGAGACTTCTAAATGAAAATTCTTGAACGGTACATATTAAAGGAACTTATAGGCCCCTATACCCTTTCCCTCCTAGTCTCCTTCTCTCTTTTAAGCCTAGGAAGGATGATACAGGTTGCCCGATATATTTTTCAATCATCAGTAACCCTTAAGGATATATTAGAACTCATATTCTTCGCAATTCCAAGGCTCTCTATCTTTGCTATTCCCCTCGCTACAACTTTTGCCGTCACCATAACACTTAACCGCCTTTCTCTTTCAGGAGAAATCATCGCTATTGAAGGAAGTGGTATTCCAGTCCATAGGCTCTATAAACCCTTCTTGATCTTTACCACCCTCAACACGGCCATATCCCTCATTATTACGCTTACAGTCATTCATGGGACTAATACCCTTTTTCGAACAAAGATTTATCAGATAGGCAAAGCAAGCGTAACGGCTATATTCAGCCAAAGAGAAGTGTTTATAGATACTATTCCAGGATTCGTTTTCTATTTCCGCGAGGTCCTTCCTCCGGGGATGACCGTCCATGGAGTCTACGTGGAAGATTTCAGAGAGAGTAAAAATAGCTTCACAATCGTAGCCTCCAGAGGGTTCATAGAATATGAGATGGAAGAGGGAAACATAGTTCTTCTTCTAGAAGATGGAACTATAGCGGAAACTGACAAAACCGAAACAGGTCACATTCTTTCCTTTTACCGTTACAAGCTCGTCTTTCCTGCCAATGAGCTACTGAAAGAACTCTCAAAGGCAAGTTCTACCAAATGGGAAATGAATATGCGTCAACTTTGGAAGGCAACTCAGGAAGCAACAACCGTCAGAGAAAAAAGCCGCTACGGCATCGAATTCCATCAAAGGATCGCTTTGCCCTTCCTTTCCCTAATCCTAGGAATGCTTATGCTTCCTGTATCCACTTTAAACTCAATAAGGAGATTTACTAAAAGAGTTCCACCAGTTTTGATCGCCTTTTCGTGTTTTCTCCTGTTTTATGTGCTTCTTGCTTTAGGAAAAGGTTTTGCCGAAAACGGTCTAATAGGTCCAGTAGCAGCAGTTTATATACCAATCGGTATATTTATGGCTTTGCTATTCTATTTCTGGAATAAAATGATCCCTCCCCTTCGAGAGCACGCCAGCAAAAGATGAAACTTATTCACCTCTACATACTTCGGCTCTTTAGTCTATCTCTTTTCATTACAGTCTTTGCAACTATAAGTCTATTTATGGCTGTTGACTTCTCTGAAAAATTAGATGACCTAATGGCCGCATCTATTCCTACGGGAGAAGCCATAGAATATTTTGTCCTGAGAATCCCCTCCATTATAAAAGAGATTATATTGCCGGTTTCAGTTCTTGCCACCCTTATTACCTACGGCATTATGTCCAAACGCTTAGAAATTGTAGCTCTCCACGCATCGGGTATCCCACCTAAACGCTACAGCATTGTTTTTGTTTGGGCTGGTGTGGCACTTTCATTTTTATATATCTTCTTTACCGACACTATTGAACGTCCGGCAAAGATCAAAACTTCAAAGATCTGGGGAGAACGCGTAAAGAAGGTGGTTAGCATTGATACTACAGCAAGGCAAATTAAAAGGGGGGAGATATGGTTCGCTACAAAGCAGGCTATTTACCACATCGGATATTATGATCCCCAGACAAAAACCTTCCATCGAGTCTCCATAAGCATTGTAAATGACGAATTTAGACTCCAACAAAGGATTGAAGCCAAACAAATGGCATGGGAAGACAACAGGTGGGTCGCAAAGGATGTTACCATATTGGATACAGGAAAAGGTGTAGGCCTCAGAAAAATCTCTTCCCTACCTCTTGATACCCTAGAATCTCCCCTAGATTTTTCCTATTTTCAAACATCCACTAGCGAACTTTCAATTAGAACTATTTTTTATATCATAAAGCTTATGCGAAAGGAGGGGTTAAATTCCCGCTCCTACCTTCTAGAATTACACCTTCGTTTTGCCCATGCAGCATCAATAGCTATTTCTATACTGCTTACTGTCGCCATAATTTCTAGGCGGGCGGGAATCCTGTTCCAGAGTGAGTTTAAAAGGGGACTCCAAGCTTTTTTTGGATTCGCCCTCTTTTTCGGGCTTTTCCAACTTGGGACAGCCCTCGCATCATCGGGCGTTACAATCGCTAGTCTATGGGGAGGCCACCTACTGGCATTAATCATAGCTCTAATACTATTACGTTAACAAAAAAAATGTCACATTTTTGTAACACTGGGTCCATACCAAATAATTACTTATTAAGATTGAATTCGCAACATATCGAGTCTTAATAATACAACCCAAAAAGGAGACAAGATGAAAAAGCTTATAGGTATTCTTTTATCGATTTTGCTATGCATAAGCTTGATTACGATGTTATCTGTTTATTTTAGTAAAAACAGACTTATTGAAACCATCCCAAACATAACTGGAGTAAGGAGCACATACACAAATAGTATAATTCCGATGTTAGAAAGCCTCGATAGTACATTTGTTAGCTTAAATATTCTCGCCCTCTATGATATAGGTCCAGATGACAGAAAGAGTGAGCATAGGAACATTGAGCGTGCTCTTAGTGCCTATAGGACTTCTTTGAGTTATTACAAAACTCCTAATCCAATTGATCAAATAATACCCAGCCTGGAAAAATGGAGAGAAAATACCGAGAAGTCTGTAGAAATGGTAAAATATTTTGAAGCCCTAGGGGTAATAAATCCTGAAGAGCTAAAGAGAGAGCTTGTTTCTTTCCGTGAAAAACACGAGACCCTAGAGGCCCGTGCTATAGAACTTCTTTACACGGGCCGCATGTTCGATGAAGGTGATGATCCAACGGCCTGCAAACTAGGAAGCTGGTTCATATCTCTTAATCCGAATAACCCAGAACTGGCTAAGACGCTAAATCTTGCAGCAGAGCGAGATAGACGTTTTCACCAGAGTATTTGGCGCATTAAAAATTTAGTGAGAAACGGACAGATAGTAGAAGCGAGGGCGGTTTTATATTCAGAACTAAGGGCCAACAAGGAGCTGATCTTCAACCATCTTAATGAAGTTAATATCATGCTGGTAAAGGAAGCTGAAGATAGGATGGAAAGATTCAGAAGCCATTTGTCTAGTGTTGTAAAGGAAAACCGAAGGGAAGCGTGGAAGGCCTTCAACCAGGTTGTTGATGCTAATATACAACTTGCCGATGCTAAGGCGAACTCAGTCCTTCGGTTATTTAAGAATTTGGAGACGGTTTTAATTGTTATCGTGTTTACGCTATTATGTATGTTTATCTGGACTAACTATGACATTATAAAAAAGTGGGCTACAGGTTGGCATTGAAGATAACATACCCTAAGGCGTAGTTTGCCTTAGGGTCATGGTAGTCTACTCAAAGGATTCTCTCGCCTCAAGGGCCATTGCGATCTTCTTTTTGAGTTCAGTTAAATCGAAGCTCTTAACAACGTAAAAATCTGCCGCCATAGATTTGGTGTCCTCTTTAAATGTGTCATAAGCTGTGGATAAAATAACAGGTAGATCATAAAACTTAGCCCTAATATCCTGAAGCAAGTCGAGACCATTATAATCGACCATTTTAATGTCAAGCACCACAAGATCTGGCTTTTCACTCTCTATAAGCTCAAGAAGCTTGTAACCACTTTCAGCCGTTATAACCTCATAACCAGCATCACGAAGTTCCTCTGAATACAGTAATCTAATGTGTTCTTCATCGTCCACAACGAGAATTTTTGCCATTGCTAAAACCTCCACATTTTATTCATGAACCCAAGCCAACCGGTCTCCCAGGAAGCCGGACTCCTCTCAATTACCCTTCCAGCGACTCAACAAATAAGATTTATTCTCCTCAAAAACCATGCATTTGTTTTCCACCACCTCTTCCGCTTGCTGAGTGGACATCCGTTCTGTTTTACGAACATAGGAAGCCACTTTACCGTAATAGAGGGGAAGAAGAGCTTCAAGAAGAGAAGGTCTCAGATCCGAAGGAGCATCTCTATAGGCAACAGCCATATCAAACAAAATAGTGGCCCAAGTATGCGACGGGAAATTGAAATGTTGAATACCCATACTCCTAATTTCATCAAGTTTATGCATTTCGGCAACACTTAAGACCTGATTCAAAAGATCCCTGTAAGTATCAAGTCCCCTACTAAAGGTTTCAAACAATCTTGAAATATTAACATCCATTGGTATAGCTACCTCGGCTTCCTGGAGGTCGGCATTGAAGAGAATGGTGGGCTTACTCCATTTTACTCGCATCCAAAAGTCCTGGAAAGGAACCATTAGATCGAACAATGTCCCCACAAGTTGAACAAAAGCTCTGTTTATTTGGGCATGGGGATCTTTAATTCGATGTAGTTTAGGTAGACCAATAACAGTTTGACACACCGGTTGACGAAGATAAAGAGCATTTATAAGCATCCAAATATCAATCCCCTTTTCGGCAACAAAACTAGACCAATGGGGGACGGTGGCAAAATGTTCAATGAGAGCCCTTCCAAAGGCACAATCGCCAGCGATGCTCTGTCGGACTCGGCGACCATAAAGACATCGAATAAAAGGATAAACAACAACACTGGATAGAGTGGACTCATACTTGTGGAGAACGTAAATAGGGGTCACATAGCCTGCACCCCTTAGAATGGGTTCAATGAAATTGTAAATCCACTCTGGTTGAACGTTTCTAATATCAGCCTCTAGGATCATAACAGCTTGGGGTCTAAGAGTGATGAGTCTTTCAAAGAGATTTCGAAGATTAGCTCCCTTCCCTTTTTCACCTGGAGCAGAAGATAAATAGATCTTGGGATTTTTGGTTTTAGTCTCCAAAAAGGCCTCTCTGGTCCCATCCATTGAATGGTTATCACACACGATAATAGCACTTTTGAGATTTGGATAATATTTCGTTAGCCCTATATCCACCTGGGAGGTCACCGTAGCAATGTTGGCAACCTCATTAAAGGTCGGGATAGCTACTACTAAATCAACTTCGCTAACTCCTGAAGGATTTTCTTCAGCGTATATCATCCCCAATCTCCCCCCTTATTATTACTCCCCCACTTTCCTAAGCCCCTTAAGATACTTGAATGCCTCTGTTTTGGTTGAAAACACTGAAATACCGTAAGGATTAGAAAAATTCCTATACACTTCAAGAGATCTTGACAGATCAAAAAAGTCCGGATCCTTACCGTAGGCCTCCGCATATATTCTGGTTGCTTCTGCATCGGCTTGTCCCCTGATTTTCTGAGCAGCCATAAAGGCTTCGGATCTAATTTTAGCAAGCTCCTTCTGCATCTGTCCAAGAATGACAGCCCGTTCGCCCTCCCCCTCTGATCTATATTGAGCAGCGATTCGCTTTCTCTCAGAGATCATTCTATCGAAAACCTTCTGTTGGACACTGTCAATATAGTTAATCCGTTTAATCCTTATATCGAGAAGCTCAATACCCAATTCCTTAAGAAGAGGTACAGCCGTGGCTACCATCTCCCGAGTAATCTTCTCTCGTCCCTTTTCAAGCTTAAGCGGCTCGTCACTTTCAACAGCTGTGGCAAGGATTGCATAATCTAAGGAATCCCCAGTCCCAATTAACCCCTTTCCTGCCTGTTCCCAACCTTCACTTCGCACCAATTCAACAAGTAGATTATTGGCTACATGATCCCTTACTATAGAGTCGATAATACCATCGAGACGACTATGGGCGGTCTGAATCGTTCCAACCCTCATTAAAAACAGTAGAGGATCTCCAATACGCCAGCGAGCAGTCGTATCTACCCAAATATACTTCTTATCTCTTGTTGGAATTTGTGTAGGGTTCCCATCCCATTTAAGAACCCGTTTTTCGAAGACATTTACCTTTTGTATAATCGGTATCTTTACATAAAGCCCTGCTTTTGTGATCGGTTTTCCTACAGGCTTACCAAACTGTGTAATAATAACCTGCTGAGTTTCAGTAACAACAAAAAACCCATCGCTAACCACAAAGAGTATCACTAGTAAAGCTGGAAAGATCCATCGTACACCACTTGGCATTGTAAACTCCCCTCTTAATTAGAAGGTTTAGTAGAAGGCTTGGCTTGACCCGGTGTCTCCTGCGCTCCAGATTCTCCACCAAACAGACCTTTAGATATATCGACAAGAGGCAAGAAGTTTTTCTGAGAATCGTCTAAAATTATTACCCCTTTGGTAGAATTTATGAATTTTTCGAAGGCTTCAAGATACATGCGTTTTCGAGTTATGTCGGGATACTTCTGATAAGCCGAAAGGACCTCTAAAAACCGATCAGCTTCACCTCGAGCTCTGTTTACCCTCTCTGTAGCATAACCCTCAGCCTCCGTGATAATTTGCCTAGCCTCACCCTTCGCCTTGGGGATATTCTCGTTGTAAAGTCGCTGAGCTTCATTGATCATACGCTCCTTTTCTTGTCTTGCTTCATTGACTTCGTTAAAGGCGGCTCTAACAGGTTCAGGAGGGTTTACATTTTGAAGCTTTACCGCAACAATCTGGATGCCCGTTTCGTAATGATCCATAATCTCTTGAATCTCCTTGCGTGCCATCTCAGCAATTTCAGCTCTTCCAACCGTAAGTACTTCATCGGCGTAACGGTTGCCTACCATCCTTCTCATAACCGACTCGGAAATATCATCTAGCGTTCCTTCCACATCCCTAACCTTGAAAAGATATTTCGCTGGATCGGCAATCTTATACTGAACCGTCCATTGAACATCCACCACATTTAGATCACCACTCAACATCCTCGCCTCTTCTTCGTAACCCTTCTCAGTGAAACGACTTCTAACACCAGCTTCAACCGTTCTATAACCGTATTCTCTTTGAAGAACCCTTCCTGTGACAACCTTTTGAACCTGTTCTACACCAAAAGGTATTTTGAAATGTAGTCCAGGACCAGAAGTTCTTACAAACCTTCCAAACCTCGACACAACAGCGGTCTCCTGAGGATTTACAACATAGTAGGAATTGAAGGCTACCACCAGCCCGATTAAAAGGGCTATTCCTATCCACACTGGAGCTCCACGGTTCCCGAAAAGAGTTTTTAACCTTTGAAAAAGCTCCTCAAACTCTGGAGGAAACCCAGTCCTAGAAGGTCGTCTCTGCTCCCACATCATCGACGCTATCTCCTACTTCATCGCTATCCAAACTCACATCCCTAGACCATAACCTAACCCTTGTGACTGTAAGCACTTAAATAACATCGTAATAGGATAGAGAATTTATGTCAAGAAAACCTCAAATTTGCCTTGCCAATGTTTTTTAAGAAAGGCAATATGCGATCTGTGCGAGGTCGAACCATGGAAAGATGCTGTTTCAAAAGTTGGCAAATCTACCAGCTTGACCAGGCAATAGAAATAGCTGAAGATATTGTGAGTGATTATTTTAAAATTTCCGCATCCCAGTGGAGACATTATCGATACGATATTCGATCCCTAAAAGATCTCTCTCCTGAAGAGATTATAGATACCGCCTACGCTCAAATACTTAGATACATTCAACATCCTCAAGAGAGACTGCGGGGAAGCCTCAGAGGGGAATACTTCAAAATATGTCTTCAGGACCATGTTATATTGAGGACTCTCGAGGATTTCGAGACTCTTCTTTTCAGACCCTTTCTAATATATATTGTAACCCATGAGCTTATACATATCGTAAGATTTGCTAAGTTCATTCAGAGCTTTATAGCGGGTCAAGGTGAACGGGAGAAGGAAGAACAAAGAGTCCATGAAATTACTCAAGAGCTGTTGAAAAGAAGAAAAATTTCAGGTATGGAAGAGGTCCTACAATTTTTCTCTCTTCATCTACCTATAGATGTTCTGCAATCTCATATAGAGGAAAAAGAGGGATAGAAGCTATGAAAGAAGGAAAGATTTCCCTAGAGGAAGTGAAACACATCGCAAAACTTGCACGTCTTAGGCTCTCAGAAAACGAAGAAGAGCTCATGACCCATCAGCTAAACAATATCCTTCTTTACATGGAGAAACTAAACGAGTTAGATACATCCAATATCGAGCCTATGCATCATGCGGTGGAACAAGTAAATGTTATGAGGGATGACAAGCTAAAACCATCCCTTTCGAGCGAAAAAGCTCTTTCTAATGCCCCTCAGCAGAATGGTGTTTTCTTTGTGGTTCCCAAGGTATTGTAAGGTATTCCGAGACTGAACTATAAGGAGAAGTTAATGACCGAAGAAATTACCCAATGGAGTATCATAGAAACTAGAAGGCGCTTAGCTAAAAAAGAGATAAATGCTATAGAATTGGTTGAAACCTATTTGAAAAGAATAAACTCCCTAAATCCTTCCCTAAATGCCTTTATAACTGTGTGCGAGGAATTAGCTCTTAAAGAGGCTCGTTACTACGTTGACCATCCCGACAAACTTGTGGAAAAACCTCTTGGGGGCGTTCCTATAGCGATAAAAGACTGTCTGTGCACTGAGGGGATACGAACTACCTGCGGAAGTAAGATTCTTGAATCCTTCGTCCCTCCCTATAATGCTACTGTTGTGGAGAAACTCTTACAGGCTGGAGCCATTATAATCGGAAAAACCAATATGGACGAGTTCGCGATGGGTTCTAGCACGGAACACTCCTACTTCGGCCCTGCCAGGAACCCATGGGATACCTCAAGAGTTCCTGGGGGGTCTAGTGGAGGATCGGCCGTTGCAGTAGCAGCCTGTTTGTGTCCTGGGGCGATCGGGACAGACACAGGAGGTTCCATTAGGCAACCAGCTGCCTTCTGTGGTATTGTTGGTATGAAACCTACCTACGGAAGGGTTTCTCGTTATGGTTTAATCGCCTTCGCTTCTTCCCTGGATCAGGCAGGTCCTATGGCAAGAAATGTCCAGGATACGGCTCTTTTACTTCAGGTAATTTCTGGCTATGATCCAAAGGATACCACATCAATCCTTAAAGAAGTCCCTCCATACTGTGAGGAGATGAAGAAGCCAGTAAGAAATCTTCGCCTCGGTATCCCCAAAGAATATTTCGCTAAAGGGATAGATAGCTCTATTGAGGAAGCCATCCGCCAGGCTCTTAGGGTTTACGAAAATCTAGGGGCAAGAATTGTTGATATAAGCCTTCCTCACACCGAATACGGTGTAGCAGCCTACTATATTATCGCTCCTGCTGAAGCAAGCTCAAATCTAGCCCGATACGACGGAGTAAAATATGGCTTTAGAGCCGAAATCCCATCACCAGATCTCATCCATATGTACCTTGAGACCAGATCTCGTGGCTTTGGATCGGAAGTCAAAAGACGCATTATGCTTGGAACCTATGCCCTGTCGTCCGGTTATTACGACGCCTATTATCACAAAGCCTCACAGGTTAGAAACCTTATCAGAAAGGATTTTGAAGAGGCATTCCTTACCTGCGATGCCATAATAGCGCCAGTTACACCAGTTGCCCCATTTCTAATAGGGGAGAAGCTCGATGATCCTCTTTCGATGTATCTTTCCGATGTTTACACCCTACCGGCAAGTCTTGCTGGAATACCCGGTGTTTCTGTGCCCTGTGGATTTAGTCCGGAGGGACTCCCCATAGGGATGCAGATTTTGGGGAATTACTTTCAAGAAGATCTTCTCCTTCGGCTTGCTTACATTTTCGAACAGGAGACAGGGTTAAGCCCAAAGTATCCGAGCATCTAATGCGAGTTCTCCACATAGGTAAATACTACCCTCCTGTTCCTGGAGGGATGGAGTATTTTCTTAGAGACTTACTCGTAGCTTTATCTAAAAAGGGTGTCCAGGCATATGCCCTCGTTCACCATCATAAAACCGGTATACCATCGAGCTTAGAAAACCTTGAGGGCGTTAGAATACTTCGGGCAGAAATTCTTGGACATTTCGGATTTGCCCCTTTAAGTGTCAAGTTTCCCAAATTCTTACTGGAATGGATCCGTTATGAAAAACCAGATCTCTTACACCTCCACCTTCCCAATCCTTCAGCCCTTTGGGCGCTAATTTTACCGCTAGCTAAAGATATACCCTGGGTCATCCATTGGCACTCCGACGTAATTCCGTCTCCTAGGACATTGAAGATCCTCTATCCTCCCTACTCCATACTGGAAAAATGCCTTCTGAGATACGCCTCTTTGATAATCGCTACCTCGCCTGACTATCTCCACTCCAGCCCGGTCCTAAAAAACTTTCCTTCAAAGTGCGTAATAGTTCCTCTTGGGATAGATACCAAGCGGATTATAGACAGTACTTCCTTGAGGACCAACTGGGCAGAGAGGATGTGGAAGTCAGGATCATTTCGGCTTTTATCTGTAGGAAGGTTAACCTACTATAAGGGTTTTGACTTACTCATAAAAGCCATGACCAAACTTCCGAAAGATATAATGCTTCATATTGTAGGATCTGGGAATCTAGAAGGATATCTAAAGGCTCTAACAAAGGAGATGGGGGTTGATGATCGTGTTATTTTTGATGGCTATCTTCCCGATGAATACCTTTCCGCCCTCTTTCATTCCTGTGACTGTTTTGTTATTGGATCAATAGATAGAACTGAGGCTTTTGGAATAGTGCTCATGGAGGCCATGTGGCATGGGAAACCTATAATAGCAAGTAATATTGAAGGCTCAGGACTAAGATGGATCATGCGAGAGGCTCGGTGTGGTTTACTTTTTGAGCCAGGCGATATTAGAGATTGTGCTGAAAAGATCCTTTGGATTAAGAATCATCCTGAAAAGGCCCTAGAGTTTGGCAAATCAGGACGCCATCACCTTGAAAAGAATCTTTTGATAAGCCATGTTGCAGAAAAAATTATAGGCCTATACGAGGCGTTAAAATAACTACTTAAAACAAACCCTTTTTCTTAACAATCATGAGCGAGAGGTAATGGGGAGTCCTATTTTTCAACTCCTCCAACGCTTGAACGACCTCTTGATCGTAGAATCCACATCTACTTACGTAACAAATAGAACTACTTAGAGAGCGCTTCTCGAGAGTCTCGATTATCTCTGGCATTTGACGATATACCTTAAGCATAACAACCGTATCACAGGACTCGAGAGTCTTTTCCAAATGGCTTACTCCCTGGGCACCGGACACAACAGCCATGGATTCCTCACCTTCCACTAGGGGAATATTGCAAACAGATGCTGCAGCTTGAAAGGATGTTATACCCGGGATGGTCTGAACCGAAACTTCCGGACACAGAGAACGGATCTTTCGTAAAAGATATATGTAAGTGCTGTAGATTAGAGGATCACCAATAGTTATAAAGGCCACATCTTCTCCCTTAAGTAACAGACTGAGGATCGAACGGCAGTTATCGTGCCAAGCTTTTTCCAATTTTTCCTGATCATAGGTCATAGGAAAGGGTAAGGAATAAACTTGAACACCGGGGGAAAGATAATTTCGAACCGCTTGAAGAGCCACACTGTAGTCGTTTTTTGAAGAGGATGCGGCAAAAACATGGGGGACCTTCTGTAAGATTTTAATAGCCTTCAGGGTCAAGAGCTCTGGATCTCCAGGACCGACTCCGATACCGTAAAAAGTGCCCAAGCTCGCCATTATTTCTAGATCCCATTCACCTTGCAATATAAAAGGGCTCGCCTAGGTTAGCGAGCCCCTTTTATCATAGTTTTTAACGATGCTAAATCTCCTCGACAGTGATCGCTCCCTGTTCACACACCTCAACACAGCTTTCACAGCCAAGACACTCGTCAGCATTTACAGGTTCAGCTTTGCCATCGATCATTTCGTAGACGTTCACAGGGCACACTTCCACACACTCACCATCACCTACACACTTATCCTTTTCAACTGTTACTCTCCACATTGACCGGATCTCCTTCTACTAAAACTAAATTCCTATAACCACCATCCCTATCATAAACAGCCTGCTGGTCATGATTTCGCCTCATGAAAGAATGGCCAGCCTGCTTTCTATCATTAAATTACAAAAAGGATCTCCTATACACAACCGGTAGGTTTAGGAAGTCCTGCCATTTTACAAGCTCCCTTACCAGGTCCGGATGGAAAGAGTTCATAAATCTCCTTAAGTTTGTAACCGGTGAGCTTAGTTAGAATTCTCACCATTGGAGCAATACCATGTTTCTTGTAATAATCCTGAAGGATGTTAATGATCTTCCAATGAGCTTCCGTAAGTTCTTCAATACCTTCGGACTTTTTCACGTATTCGACCCACTCAGGGCACCACTGATCAAAGCTAGAAATGAATCCATCTTCGTCAACTTCAAAAACTTTGCCTTTGTACTCAATTGTGCTCGCCATAACTTAACACCTCCTTTGGGTTAAACGTTACATTTCTGATCATTTACAGCCGAAAGATTGAATCTCTCAATTCCTCCTGGCTTCATGCTCTTTTCTATCCTATAGGTCTGAGCAGCCGCTACAAAATTGACTGCCCATTCCTTACAGGCTAACGCGTGGATATGAGCATACAGGGCTACGCAATTTTTATACATTATTCCATCAAATTGTTCAACTATTCCGTGACCCTTATGTAACCCAACAACAAAACCAATATCTTTTTCTTCTCGTCTCAAAAAAGCCTTTGAATAGTGAAATTCGTGAGCCCTTATGGATAACCCAACAGGTAGGAAAGGATTTTCTCTAATCACCTGACCAACTACATAACCATGTCCCTGGGGTTTTTTTCTCATCTCCACTGCGAGGGGAAAGACTCCTACCATTGGGAAATTACGTTCATCCTTCCTAATATGCTCACTTAAATACATCAGTCCACCACATTCGGCATAAACTGGCATCCCTCTATCAATGGCATCCCTTAATTCAGCTTTAAACGACTTATTCTCAGCTAGAGCCTCTGCGTAAACCTCCGGAAACCCTCCACCTATGTAAAGCCCATCTATCTCAAGGGGTAGGTGCTTATCCTTTAAAGCGGATAAAAACTCAAGTCTTGCTCCAGCTCTTTCGAGTGCCTCAAAATTTTCAGGATAATAGAACTGAAAAGCCTCATCTCTTATTACGCCAATAGTAACGTCACTATGTTTCAATTTGGAAATATCTGGCTTGTTTTCGTCAATACTACAAAGGCTTACCGGTTTCGAGAGTGACAAGATCTTTTCTAACTCCAATGATTTCTCTATAATCTTTCTGGCATAATCAATGGCCTTCGACAGACTACCGTGTTCGGGAGTAGGCACAAGCCCTAGATGTCTTTCGGGGAATAAATTTCTGGATAGTCTTGGGATAGCTCCAACAACTGGCACATTGCAGGTTTTTTCAACAACTCTTCGAATAAGTTCCTCCTGGCGGGAGGTTCCAACCTGATTAAGAATTATCCCTACGATGTTAAGGTCTTTGTCGAAGTGTCTGCAACCATATACAATAGCGGCTGTGGTTCTTGTCATTTTAGTAACATCGATGATAAGAATTATTGGAAGATCAAGAATCTTTGCAAGTTCCGCTGTTGAGCAGCTACCATCATCATCAAGACCATCGAACAGTCCCCGATTACCTTCAACGATAGCCATATCAGATCTAGCTATACGACTACAGAACGAAACAACAATGTCCTTTCTACTCATTAAAAAGGGATCCAGATTATAACAGGTCCCACCTGCTGCTGCAGCAAGCCATCCCGCATCGATGTAATCGGGTCCCTTCTTGAAGGGGGTAACGTTATAACCAAGATATTTCAAAGCGGCCAAAAGACCAACTGAGACAAAGGTCTTACCCGACCCTCCTTTAACGGCAGCGATGATAAAACCATGAGGTCTTTCCAAACCGGTAGAACAATTCTTCTGAATTGAATTTTTCATTGAATTCTCGGTAGACCATTCCGGTAAAATTCCAATATGCATGGGAAGGGATTTTTCTAAATAATCCCTTCCCATACCGTTTTTACTAGAACTTAAATTGGGTTGTGGTTCTCCAAGTTGTCATAGCAAGACGATAGTCATCAATATGCTCATGACGAAATTCGAATCCCGTCTTTTCAAAGAAGCGTTCCCACCCGATTCGATTGATCCATTCACCAATACGCTCATAGCGACGAGCATCGGAGGCATATATTTCAACTATCTTCTTAACTGCCTTTACGGTTGAAGGCCAACGAGGAGGCTCATTGGGAAGATAGGGGATAGCAAGTTTAGAGAACATCGGAGGAACTCTAGAGTTAGACACCTTACCACCTACCCATATAGCTATTCCGTCACCATCCTGGTCAGCGATAGGAAGGGCCGGGCACATGGTGTAACAGTTTCCACAGAACATGCACCGAGCCTCATTAATTTCTATACTCTTGTATTCACCCACCTTCTTTGGCTTGATGGCCGCCGTCGGGCAGGAGGCAATAACAAGGGGGATTTCGCAAACATTTTGGACACGCTCATGTTCGATAAAGGGAGGCTTACGGTGGACACCAAGTATAGCTATGTCAGAGCAATGGACAGCACCACACATATTAAGACAGCAAGCAAGAGCTATTCTTACCTGGGCAGGAAGTTTATGGGAGCCAAAGTATTCGAAAAGTTCATCCATCACAGCCTTAACAATACCCGAAGAATCGGTTGCTGGAGTATGGCAGTGAATCCAGCCCTGGGTATGAACAATATTTGTGATGCTCGCACCGGTTCCTCCTATGGGAAACCAATTACCACGGCTTTTTAGGTCTTCTATAAGGGGACGAAGTTTGGATTCATCGGTTATTAGAAATTCAATATTATTTCTCGTAGTCCACCTCAAGTAACCATCACAATATTTATCAGCGATATCGCAGACTTCTCTTATGTAGTCTACGGTAACGAGACGAGCTGTTCCAACTCTTACCGAGTAAAGCTTAGCACCCGTCTCGGATACATGAAGCAAAACACCTGGTTCAAGAATTTCATGGTATTTCCACTTTCCATAGTTTTCCTTTACGATGGGCGGGAAAAACTTGTCGTATTTTGGGGGACCTATATCTGTAAGACGATCTTTCATTATATCATTAGGATCGAATGGCATAACTTCACCTCCTCTATTTTGCGTAAAACATTATTAAGGCTGATGACGTTCACGATAAGCCTTTGGATCTCTTGACCATCCTCCAGGCACGTCATCTGGGTCATAGAATATGTAGGGATTGTATCTAGGAGTATTAACCATTCTTGGATCTGGTTTAACATCTGTAGCCCTGAGAAATTCTCTCATACCAAGTCTCTGAATAAGCTCCCCAAGGCGTTCACGGTTCTTACCATGTTCCATCCACCAATCCCACATCTTACCAACAAACTCATGAAATTCCTCGTAAGGAGGCTCCATCTTCATAAACGGAATGATAACGCTGGAAAGCTGAGCTCCTTCAAGAATCGGTGCCTTCGATCCAACAAGTATTGTCGCCCCAACATCTTCGCCGGGACGGAGAGCTCTTGGCATAATATTTATGCAGTGCATGCAACGAACACAGTCTTCATCCCAAATCTTGAGATTCTTACCATCCCACTCCATGCATTTGGTAGGACACTTGTCAATAACTTCCGCCTGAATATCTAGAGGTCTTTTCTCCGGCCCATCCGCTCCTCCATGGGGCACCAACTCACCACCCACGTAGGCTCTTACCGCCTCTTGATCTATACGTATCTTGTCACGCCAGGTTCCAATGATGGAACAGTCGGCCCGAGCAATGGCAGCAACACAATCATTGGGGCAACCAGAAACCTTGAATTTGAATTTGTAGGGGAACGCGGGTCGATGGAGCTCGTCCTGATACCTCATCGTAATATCATAAACTATGTCCTGGGTATCAAGGCAGGACCATTCACAACGAGCCCTTCCTACACAACCCTCAGGAGTCCTCATGTTGGATCCAGACCCACCAAGATCCATCCCAAGTTCGTGAGTAAGCTCATAGAAAATAGCTTCCAACTGGTCGGTTGTGGTTCCCAAAAGAATAATATCACCGGTAGACCCATGGAAGTTGAAAAGACCACTTCCCTTTTCTTCCCAAATATCACATAGCTTCCTCAAAACATCGGTCTTATAGAATTTACTGGCCGGCTGATTGACTCGCATCGTATGGAAGTGAGCCACATTGGGGAAAAGGTCAGGCCTATCACAATAGCGTCCAATAACACCTCCACCGTATCCAAAAACCCCTACAATACCACCATGCTTCCAGTGACCTTCTCTATCCTTATAGGATAACTCCATCAAACCTAGGATATCGTCACACTGTGGCTTTCTCTCTGCAACCCGCTTGATGTCTGTAACAAAACTTGGCCATGGCCCCTTCATTAATTCATCTAGCATAGGGGTCTTGTGTTTTAACGCCATACACTTCCCTCCTTGAATTAAGGCTCTCCTCTAGTTTTACACCATCCCTTTTTCTTCCTTCTCTACATCATCTACTCCTGGGAGCATATACATAGTGGTGCTTCCACTGGTCCAATAGCGAAGCCGACCTTCACTTACAAGTTCATTTATTAACTTCTTGGCTTCCCTCATGTTAATCTCTGGAACAGCCTTACAGATGTCGTTGAAATAGTGCTTACTCTTTTTCTGTTCCTTCATCCAGTTAATGATGCGCTCCTTCGCTTCTTCCTTGCTACTCATAACTGAGCCTCCATGTTTTTAAACGCCATAAGCATTTATTTGCTAATCCCGCCACCACAGCGGGAATTACTACACACAAAAGACCTTATAACATGAAACAAAAAAAACTCTTCCTTCATTAGCAATGACCTAACACGTGAATCTCTTCACCATCTTTACTTTCATGAGTTTTATACTCACTGTAATTTTTTCTTGTCAACCACAAATTCTAAAAAATTTTTCGTCACTTGTTGGGTAAACTATAGCTTCGACAACCTAGATATGCCCTTCACAAATACACCTAAACCCCCAACATCTCAGGAGGATCCTCCTTTGATCTTGACTATAATATTTTAAGGATTAAGCATTATATACCCCAAAGGTTGGGGGAGAGAAAACATTAGGAGCATTTTAAAGGAGATCATCATGTCCCACCAAGTTTCCGATCTTGATAGGTACATAAAGTACCTGAAAGAACGAATACTCTTTGAACCCCAAGTAGCAGCGTTTCATTACAACCTAGGCCTCGCCTATTTAAGAAAAGGTCTTAGGGAAGAAGCGGCCTCGGAATTTCGCCAGGCCATAGAGTGTGACCCTACCCTTGTTCAAGCTTATGTAAATCTTGCAGGTATTCTATTTCAAAATGGAAAATTAGACGAATGTATAGCCTACAACCTTAAGGCCATTGAAATAGACCCAAACCTTCCTATGGCGTATAGTAATCTAGGGTTCGTTTATTTGCAAAAAAATGACTATGAAAGGGCTGTGGAGGTATGTAAAAAAGCGATCGAACTCATGCCATCACTTCTTCAGGCCCATCATAACTTAGGAATAGCCCTTCTATCCCTAAATCAGCTGGAAGAAGCAGAAAAGGCCTTTTTGAAGGCGATAGAAATTCGCCCAGACTTTGCACCAGCCTATTATCATCTCTCAGCTCTTTACGAATCAACAGGGGACTCGGAAAAAGCTTCCCTCTATAGAGAAAAGGCGATCCAACTCGGGCTTACGGTAGATTAGGGGAGCGGAGAATGGAGATTCTAAAGGACTGCGTAGTTACCATAGAATATACAGTTCAGCTCGATGACGGTTCTTATGTCAAGGGCTCTCCTGATTCACCTGCATCGATGAGTTTTACTGTGGGATATGACCAGATTCTTTCAGCCCTTGAAGCCAATTTGTATGGACTTAAGGAAGGAGAGGAAGTGTCCTTTGTAATTAAGGCATCCCAAGCCTTTGGTCATTACAAAAAGGAACTTCTCAAGCGTAGAAACTTTGAAGAATTTCCCGAAGGAAGAGATCTTATCCCCGGAAGATGGGTTGTCGCTACTAATCCCAACACAAGGGCTCAATACGCCTATAAAGTTATTGAAAAGACGGATCACGATGTTCTACTTGACTTTAACCACCCCCTCGCAGGGAAGGATCTCTTTTACACAGTAAAAATTATCAAAGTAAGGCATGCAACGGAGGAAGAGCTTGCCTTCCTTCGCCCCTGTGAATTTGGCAAACTAGGAGAACAATAGTGATTAGATTTTTTCCTCTGGCCCTTATTGTTTCTATGATTATAGGGGGATGCAGTTTAGAGAACGTTCCCCCCACCCCATTGAAGGTTACCTCACCCGGCAGGGAACCCTTAGTTGTAGATAGCTATATAACAGCACACATTTTATCTAATATGATCCTTCCCATCTATGTGGAGGCTCAGGATCCCGATGGTGACATGGCGGGTCTATGGTTTGTAGTAACTCAAGTGGGAGTTAAATCATCATCGCACTACATTCCCCTTTCGCCAGAAAATCGTAAGGATTTCAAGGGATTTGTAACGATAGATATTCCTAAGCTGGAGACTAATGAAAGACTCCGGGTGGAGATAATTGTTGTAGATCAGAAGGGTTTAAAAAGCTCTCCAGTAATCAAAGAAACCACCATAGGATTCGCCTTTCCAGAAACTATCCCTGAAAAATGGAAATCCCCCGATGTTCGGAAGTTAGGCCATATATTCTTTGATTTCATAAAGCATAAGGAGATGGATAGATTCTAGGTCTTAAAAGAGAGTGGAATCTATGCCCTTTTTTGTAGAAGGTGAAAGAAGGATTTACTACGAAATCTCAGGTTACGGAAGACCCCTTCTTTTCATAAGTGGCTTAAGTGGAGGGAGCTGGTCCTGGTATAAACAGAGGCCTTTCTTTGAGGCCTTCTATAGGGTAATAACCTTCGACAATCGAGGAGCCGGAAGATCCTGGATGCCACCAGGACCATACACAATGGAGCAGATGGCCGAGGATACTTTAGCTCTTCTTGATCATCTCGCTATAGAAAAGGTTCATGTTGTGGGAATATCCATGGGTGGGATGATTGCCCAGCAGTTGGCTGCGACACACCCTAACCGCCTATCGGCTCTGGTTCTAGGCTGCACCCACTGTGGAAAAAAACGTCGTATCCCTCCCTCGCCTGAGGTTTTATCTCGGCTGACCAATCAGGAAGGATTGTCGGCGGAAGAGATTGTAGAAAAAAATATACCCCTTCTTTTTGGTAATAAGTGTAGAAGTGAGCATCCTGAGATTGTGGAAGAATACAAAAGAAATACCCTCTCTTCCCCTCTTCAACCCCTTGAAGCCTTCCAGGCACAGATCGCGGCCATCAACAAGTTTGATGTATGTTCTATCTTAGACCGCATCACCTGCCCTGTCCTTGTAATTACAGGAAAGGATGATATTCTTGTTCCTCCGGAAAATTCCAAAATACTTGTAGAACTAATCCCCTATGCCCGGTTGGTTGAATTAGAGGAAGTAGGACACCTACTTCATTTGGAAGCATACGATACTTTCAACAGGATTGTTAGGGAATTTCTGCTTATTGTAGAAGAGGAGCAGGAGTTTCCACCCCCCTAGGGTCTCAATTTATGGACCCATCCTATTAAACCCTTCTAAGGATTTTCATAAGCAGGGCTATGAGACCAATATATGAGCTTTTTCAACTAAAAAGAAACTTGAAGCGGTTTAGAAGGACTTTTAAAAGGCCTCATTTCGAGTTGACCGTTTTAGGAATTTTTGCTAACGAAAAACTGTCGTTCTCTACCGATGGAAGGGAAGTTATGGGAGGTAAGGTTATAAAATCTATTGATCCAATAAACCCGGGAAGATTCTGGTGGTGGCGTATCATAAGAGGGGTGAGGTCTGCCCACCAGTAGCCATAGCCAAGGAGGATAAGGCGCCGTGGGCGGCTCACCCGCTCACGGCTTTTTTATTTCTTAAAAAAAGGAGTTGCCCGTGGCAGAACGAAAGGTCCTCTTAGGAAACGAAGCCATAGCTTACGGACTCATAGAAGCAGGATGTTCTGTAGCAGCCTCCTATCCGGGAACGCCTGCATCGGAAATCTTGGATACCATACTAAAACTTAAGACTAGAGAACATCTCGAACACATTCACGCCGCATGGTCCATTAATGAAAAAGTCGCCTTTGAAATAGCTCTTGCGGCAAGTTATGCTGGCGTTAGATCCGCTGTTATGATGAAACAGGTAGGCCTTAATGTAGCCTCCGATCCCATGATGAGTAGTGCCTACACGGGCACTAAAGGTGGGTTTGTCATTATATCAGCGGATGACCCAGGCCCCCACAGTTCCCAAACCGAGCAAGATAGCCGGTTCTTCGCCATGTTTGCAAAAATTCCTGTATTTGATCCCTCGTCTCCAAAAGAGGCGAAGGAAATAATTCCTAGGGCCTTTGAACTCTCCGAACAGTTAGAAATCCCTGTAATGTTACGACCTACTACACGTATTTGCCATGCAAGACAGGATGTAACCGTGAAACCCTTTAAAATACCTGAGGTAAAACCCTCTTTCGAAAAAAATCCCCCCCGATGGGCAGCAACGCCTAAATTTCGCTTACACCTTCATAGGCTTTTGAACAACAAGATAAGAGCTCTTGCTAAAGAAAATCAGACATTTCGATTCCTAAATAGGGATGAGGTTCTCGACAATGGCAAAGTTTCTAAACGTTGTATAGTATCTTCTGGTATTACAGCTTCCTATGCTAGAGAAATTTTGGAATCTATCGGTCTATGGCATAGGATCCCCTTCTTCCAAGTTATTATGCCCTATCCTCTTTCCAAAAAACTTCTTGAGGAACTCGCTAGCTTCGATGAGGTTATGGTCTTTGAAGAAACCTATCCGGTTATAGAGCTCCAGATTAGAAACGGTGTGAAAGTGTTAGGGCGAGAAACAGGTCATGTACCCCAGGAGGGGGAGCTTCTTCCTGAAAAAATCGAAAAGATTATTACAGATTGGCTTCAACCAGAAGTTTATCCCAAAAACATCCCTACTCCCCAGGAAGTCCCCCAAAGACGTCCGACCCTATGTCCCGGGTGCGGCCACAGATCCGTTTTTTTTGCCATTAGAAAGTGCTTTCCAAAGGGTGTGTATCCAAGCGACATCGGCTGTTATACCTTGGGTATCAATCTAGGTTCTGTGGACACAGTTTTATGCATGGGAGCCTCTATCTCGCAGGCTATAGGCTTTTCGAAGGTGCTAAAAGAAGAGGATCTTCCCACACCAGTAATTGCAACTATAGGCGATTCAACCTTCTTCCACGCTGGTATCCCCCCTCTTATTGAGGCTGTAGCCCAAAAGGCCTGTTTCATACTCATTATTCTAGACAACAAAACGACGGCCATGACTGGACATCAGCCTACACCTGAAAATATAGCTCCCTTTAAGATTTCAATAAAAGAGCTAGTCAAAGCCTGTGGAGTCTCCTTCATTGAAACAGTTAATGCCTACGATCTATCCAGAATTATCGAGGTCCTAAAAGAAGCCGGGTATTACGCCTTCGACAAAAGGGAAGGGGTGGCAGTGGTTATAGTTGAAAGTCCCTGTGTAACCGATAGACGGCAAAAAGAAAGAACTCCTAGACTTAGGATTAGGGTTACTGATAAGTGCCGAGGCTGTCAGCTCTGCTCCCAAAGGTTTGAATGTCCAGCCTTAGTAAGTCAAGGACGCAAAAGACCGGTAATTCTCGATGAGGCGCTCTGTGCAGGTTGTGGAGTGTGTATTCATGTATGTCCCTTTGGAGGATTGGAAATTATCGGGAATGGGGAGGAGAAAGGACTATGAAGCAGCAAATTGTAATCTCTGGCTTTGGCGGCCAGGGCGTAGTATTCCTAACAAAATTAGTAACTGAGGCAGCGCTTCTTAAAAATCTCTCTGTCTTCGCCTCTGAAACTCATGGAATGGCTCAGCGAGGTGGAAATGTTGTAAGTTATATAAAGATCTATGATCCCTTATCCAATACTCATAAGTTCTGGAGCCCCCTAATCCGTCCAGGTAATGCTGATCTTCTTATTTCGCTCCACCCCGAGGCGATCCCTCCCTATCTCCACCTCCTAAAAGAAGGGGGAATAATTATTTGTAATGAATCGACCGTAAAGGGCAATTCCCCCAATTATACAAAAGAAAACATAATATTTTTCAACGCAAACACACCGGCCTTAAGGCTTGGAAATCACCGTATGGCTAATGTAGTCCTTTTAGGCTTTGCTGCCTCAAGGGGTTACCTATTTTGCTCTCTAGAAGACCTTATATCGGTAGCAAAGGGCTCTGAAAATCCTGGGCTTATAGAAGCTTTAGGGGCAGGAGTTCAATAGGCTATGGGAGAGCTAATGCTCGTTCCTCAATATATTGTGTCCGGTATAACTAGCGGTAGTATCTATGCCCTAATCGCTCTTGGGTTTTCATTAATTTATAATGCTTCAAGGATTGTTAATTTCTCCCAGGGCGAATTCGTCATGCTAGGGGCACTCTTTACCATATCATTTTCTCAAGAACAAAACCTTCCCCTTTGGATTGGAGCTATAGCTTCAGTATTGGTTGTTACCCTTATAGGCTTTCTTCTTGAATCGGGGCCTCTCAGACGGGCGAAATCGAAAAATCACCTCATCCTGGTGATGCTTACCGTTGGAGCTTCAATTTTCATCCAGGGAACAAGCATGCTCATATGGGGCAAGGAGTCAAAAACCCTTCCTCCCATTGGAGGTTACGATCCAATACGAGTTTTAAATGCCTCCTTCATACCCCAAACTGTTGTTATCATAGCTACAGCAACGGTGCTTCTTGTGCTCCTTTCCCTTTTGTTTTATCGAACCAAAATAGGCAAAGCCATGCGAGCGGTGGCGGAGCATCCGGAGGGGGCAGCACTTTTGGGAGTGCCGGTAAAAAACCTTGTAACCCTTTCCTTCGGCTTAAGTGGGGCCCTGGGAGCCATAGCGGGTATACTTGTCACTCCCCTCACAACAATGAGCTATCAGTGTGGTCTCATGCTAGGTTTAAAGGGTTTTGCAGCAGCAGTTCTTGGTGGGTTTGGATCATTTTCCGGTTCAGTGCTTGGGGGTATCCTTCTTGGGCTTATGGAATCCCTTGGAGCTGGCTTTATCTCCTCAACCTATAAAGACGCCATAGCATTTCTTGCCCTTTTAGGCATATTGTTCTGGAGGCCAACGGGACTTTTTGGAGAGGCGAAAACTTACAGAGTGTAGAGACACCGGATCATGAGAGGTTACAGTAATTATTTGTTACTATTTATTCTCACCCTGATCCTAAGTATTATCTGGCTTCTAGTAAAAAATGACTATGTCTTTATCACCGCTAATCTTTTGGCAATATACATTATTTCCGTGACTGGCTTAAATATTTTAATAGGGGCAACGGGACAGGTTTCCATAGGTCATGCGGCCTTTATGGGCATTGCCGCCTATGTGTCAGGAATATTTTCTTCAACTCTAGGCTTTCCCCTATGGATAAGTGGACTTATAGCTCTTTCCTCAGTGGGAATTATTTCTTTAATTATAGCCTTCCCAACTCTACGACTCGAGGGAAATTACCTTGTCATGGCAACCCTCGGTATAAATATCATAGTCCAAATAGTGATGAACCAGTGGGAACCCGTAACTGGAGGACCTTCAGGATTTTCGGGTATTCCAAAAATCTCTATAGCAGGATACCCCATAGACAGTGATCGTAAATTCTTCCTTCTTATATGGTCTATTACCATCTTTCTTCTATGGATAACCCTTAATCTTGAGAAGACCAAGTTAGGACGAGCCTTCAAAGCCATAAGAGCCAATAGGACTGTAGCGGATGTTTCATCCATTCCTGTTAATCGACATAGAATTATAGCCTTTGTAATAAGTGCCATTTTTTCGGGGATCTCAGGCGTCTTTTACGCCCATTATATGACCTTTATAAGTCCCAAGACCTTCGGGATTCTTACATCTCTCAAGTGGCTTACTATGTCTGTCCTTGGGGGAATGGGAAATGTATGGGGAGGTGTGCTTGGAACTACATTTTTAACCCTAGTGCCAGAACTTCTTCATAGATTAGAGGATCTTCACATTCTCTTCTACGGTTCAATCCTCATGGGAGTTCTGATCTTTTGTCCTGAGGGATTTGTTCCAGCCCTATACAGTAAATTTTATCGGCCAGAAACCGATAGGATAGTAAATACAACTACTTCCTCCCATAAAAACACTTTCAGCCCCTTTTTGGAGGAATCCCTTCTCAAACTAGAACATATCTCGCTAAGTTTCGGCGGTCTTCAGGTTCTTCTTAACGTCACAGTAACCTTTTCCTCAAAGAGGATAAATGCCATCATAGGACCAAATGGAGCCGGGAAAACATCCCTTTTTAACGTCGTATCCGGTATAGTAAAACCTCAAGAGGGGTCTTTGATATTACAGGTGAGAGGCCAAAGGCTATCCCTCGAAAAACTTCCAACTCATATAATATCCCAATATATAGGAAGAACCTTTCAGGTATCCCAGGGATTCCCAAATATGACCGTGTTGGATCACCTTTTAATAGGTATGCATAGGGACATACGAGAAGGGTTTGTGTCCGGACTTTTAGATCTTCCTTCATTCAGAAAAAGGATGCGTTCATATGAAGAAAAGGCTTTAGATCTCCTTGAAAGGTTTGGACTTAAGGAGAAGGCCCTTTACCCTATTGAAACCCTTACACTCTTTGAGCACAAACTCCTTGAGATTGCTAGAGCTGTTGCCGGAAGGCCCCTTTTTCTACTTCTAGATGAACCTGCCGGGGGTTTAAGTAACACGGAAAAATCGGAAATTGTCCTTCTTATAAAGAACCTCGCAGGAGAGGGAATAGGTATAATCTTTATAGACCATCATATGGACATGGTAATGAATCTTGCAGATAGGGTAGTTGTTCTACATCAAGGAGTAGTTATAGCTGATGGCTCGCCGGAGGTAGTATCAAGAAATCCTGAGGTTGTAAGAGCCTATCTTGGACCAGAAAGGGGAATAATTTCATTTCCTACGATATTAGGAGCAAGTGGCACCAAATGACAAAAGATCTCAAGGAGGGAAGAGGAATCCATGAATGAATCCAATTTCATGCCATTACATCTTACAGAAAGTGAACTCAGGGCAATACAACTAAAAGGTTTGCAATGGACGGTAAGTCATGCCTATAACAACTCACCCTTTTATAGGGAGAGGCTCGACAGAGCGGGGGTAAAACCTGAAGACATTAAAGAGCTTGATGATATTCGAAGGTTACCCTTTACAACCGCTGAAGATCTTCAGGAAGGATATCCCTTCCCCCTAAGGTCTGTGCCCTTTGAAAATATTGTTAGAGTTCATGCCTCATCTGGCACAACGGGGAAAAGAAAGATTCTTTGCTATACCCAGAAAGATATTGATGATTGGGCCAATATGTTTGCCCGTTGCTATCAGATGGCGGGTGTTTCAAAAAGGGATCGAATTCAGATCGCCGTAGGTTATGGACTGTGGACAGCCGGTGTAGGGTTCCAAGCCGGTTGCGAGCGATTTGGAGCTATGGCTGTTCCTGTTGGACCCGCCAATGCAGAGATTCACTGTCAGATGTTAGTGGATCTTCAAACAACGGTGTTTTGCGCAACCGCTTCTATGGCTCTTCTTATGGCTGAAGAAATCCACCGGAGGGGCATAAAAGATAAGATCGCTTTGAGGAAGATAATCTTTGGTGCAGAACGGCATAGTGCTAGAATGAGGCAGCGTATTCAGGAACTTACGGGCGCTGAACATCTTTTTGATATCCCTGGCATGACAGAGCTTTATGGCCCCGGCACAGGACTTGAGTGTATAGCCCATCAGGGTATTCATTTCTGGGCAGACTATTACATCCTGGAGATTCTCCATCCCGAGACCTTGGAACCCGTGGCCCCTGGCGAAGTAGGCGAAATGGTTGTAACAACCCTTAGAAAGGAGGCATCACCCCTTATTCGATACCGAACAAGGGACCTCTCTAGGCTGATCCCAGAACCTTGCCCTTGTGGAAATCCTTTTCCTCGTCACGATCATATCCTTGGACGTTCAGACGATATGTTCATCTTCCGAGCAGTAAACATATACCCAGGGCAGATAGATCACGTTTTATCACAAATAAGCGGCATAGGAAGTGAATACCAGATCCATCTTTATCATCGTGAAGACGGAAGAGATGTTATGGTTTTAAAAGTAGAAAGAGCACCCGAGAGCTCCCCCGAGAAGGATCCTATCCTCAAGGATACAATCGCTCAAGCTATAAGGAGACATATCCTTGTTAGGGCAGATGTAGAAGTTTTAGATTACGGCACCCTGCCTCGCACCGATAGGAAAAGTAAAAGAGTATTTGACCACAGAAACGGTAATTCTCAGCCTGGAGTCTAGGATCCTGAAGGGGTAAGGTATAACCTAACGTTAAAAAAAGGAGGTCTCCAATGAAACAAAAATTGGTTGTAAGATTTTTAATGGGGTTTACAATTGTAGTCCTAGTTGGCTCCATCAGTCTTCTTTTCGCTGAGGAAAAAAAGGAGAGCAAAAAAGATCCTATAAAAATCGGCGCTCTCTTTGCTCTCTCTGGTCCTGCTTCATCAATCGGAACTCCAACCAAATTGGTTGCTCAGATGGTAACCGATAAGATCAACAAAGAAGGCGGCATTAACGGTCGTCCCATTGAACTGGTTTTTGGCGATACCGAAAGTGATCCTACCAAAGCTTTGATGGTAGCTAAAAGGCTAGTTGAGCAGGAAGGGGTTATTGCTCTCATTGGTCCCACGAGAACGGACAGTGGAATGGCTATAAAGCCTTACATTGAGGAAAAGGGAATTCCTACAATAATGACTATAGGTGGTGATCCGGTAATTGCTGGAGGAAAATTTGGAAGTTACAAGTGGACCTTTAAGACTCCTCAGAGAACATCCACAGCAGTGAGAAAGATATACGGCTATCTCAAAAAACAGGGAATCAAAAGGGTCGCCATAATTCATGCAACCGATGGTTTTGGTCGAGACGGTCTCAGCTGGTTAAAGGATATCGCCCCTGAATTTGGGATAGAACTCGTGGCCATAGAATCCTTCGATGTGAACGATGCAGATATGACCACACAACTTACGAAGATAAAATCGAGTAATCCGGAAGTAGTCATATGTTGGACAATTGGTCCTGCAGGAGCAAAGGTTGCAAGAAATTTTAAACAACTGGCCCTTCCAATGCCTCTCATTCAATGCCATGGACAACCAGATCCTAAATATATTGAACTTGCCGGAACAGCCGCGGAAGGAACCATCATGCCATCGACAAAATTAATGGTTGCCAATCAGCTTCCCGACAGCGATCCCCAAAAACCCATTGTTCTAGAATTTATAAGGCTTTATAAAGATGTTTATCAATTCGATAAGCAATATCCCATAAACACCCACTCTGGCTACGCCTGGGATGCTCTCATGCTCCTTGCCCAGGCCATGAAGAAGGCAGGAACGGATCGAGAAGCCATAAGAACAGAACTTGAAAACATCAAAGGATATGTTGGGGTAAGTGGCATCTTTAATCTAACACCAGAGGACCATAACGGACTTGGAACCGACTCTCTTGTAATTGTGAAGATAGAAAATGCCTCATGGAAACTCCTAGAAATGTAAAAATGTCGCCTCAAAAAATCCTTATTGTAAAGCTTAGTGCCTTTGGAGACGTTGTTCACGCCCTACCAATAGCCGACTATATTAAGGAATATCTTCCCAATGCAGAGATTGACTGGGTAGTAGAGGAGCCTTTAAAGGAACTCCTCGCTGCCCATCCACTCATTAATAGAATCTACGCTCTGGACACTAAAAGACTTCGCCGTAATCCATTGGGCAGTGAGGCAAGGCAGGTACTACTTTATCTCCGTAGAGAAATGGCCAAAGGTCGTTACAACGCTGCCCTCGACCTTCAGGGAAACATAAAAAGCGCTATCTTTACAATTCTATCTCAAGCTCCAAGGCGTTACGGATTTTCAAGATTGGACGTGCGAGAATTTCCAAACCTTCTAGCAACAAATATAAAGGTTACTGTAAATCTTCGGCCTATCCGAATGAAGCTCCTACACATTGCAAAAAGATTTTTGGAAGAGGAGGGTGTCCTTCTAAAAAAGGAAGATTCTTTCTACAATAACCCCCTTAACCATATTATTGATTATCCGGAGCAGGCAAATCAAAGGCAGCTCCTAATAGAGGAGGGCTGGCGAGGCGAACCAATTATAGGGATTATCCCTGGAACTACATGGAAAACTAAAATGTGGCATCCAAAGAGGTGGATCGAACTAATGAAACTTCTTTGTAGGAAAAAGTTAGGAAGAATCCTAATCTTTTGGGGAAACGAGAAGGAACGCTCCTTCTCCGAAAAACTTGTATTAGAAACAGCTCAACAGTATAGCCTTCACGGGGGCTATAATCCCATCGTCTGGCGGGGAGGTAGTATTAGATCTCTTATCGCTACTCTTTCCCTTACAAAGGTTGTCATTGGGCCTGATACGGGCCCTCTTCATCTCGCAGCCCTCATAGGGATCCCAACCATCTCTTTTTATCGCTCAACCGATTCAAGGAGAAACGCTCCTTCCGGGGGGCTACATTCCGCTCTTCAGAGTCCCTTGTCCTGTAGCCCCTGCTTAAAGAAGAAATGCCTCTATGATGAGGCGTGTAGTGCCTCAATATCTGCGGTAGAGATTGCTAACTATCTAGAGAAAAGACTTAGTGAAGCATGGAAGAGATAGCTACTCCCCCATCTTTGGTCACATCCGTAGGCATACCGTTTTGTAGGGTAAGAGCGGTTACATACCGGGACCGATCGATTCTATCTCGTAAGGGAGAGGCTTCAAGTTGCCTCAGACCGTAATCCATAAAGTCCTTTAGTTTCTTATAGACATCCGGGTGAACTTCCACAAAAATCCGTCCCTCCCGCATACCGAACTTTATCGGTTCGTAGATTATTTCTACAGGTGTGCCAATACTAACCTGTGGATATAGGACAGCGATGTGTTCCGGATAGGTTCTAATGCAACCATGACTAACAAGCCTTCCTACTCCCCAGGGTATGTGAGTTCCATGGATACCATACATAGGTGCGAACTTCATCATGAACTTTCCAAGGGGGTTATCGGGTCCAGGCGGCATAGTGGTTGCTCCATACTTTTCCTGAAGCGAAGGAGGAATATACCAAGTTGGATTCTCTCGTTTACTCTCTATCCGATAAATCCCCGTAGGGGTTTCCCATCCTTCATCGCCTATTCCTACAGGGTAAGTCTGAACGGTTCCCTCTGTTGGTCTAAAAAAATAGAGTCTAAACTCAGGAATATTTAAAACTATCCCACCGTATTTCGTAGGAGGAATAACCCATATAGTAGGAATTATCACCTTAAGACCTGGAGGGGGAACCCAAGGATCCATTGACGTATACAGAAGTTCAAGCTCGTTAATACCTAGTTCGTAGCGCCTTGCTATGTCAAGAAAGGTTTCCCTATTTTTAATTACGTGATACTGAATAGCTCCAATCACTGTTCGATCAGGATAGGAGTAGGAATATTTTTTAGGAGGTCTTATGGGAAACTCCTCCTCATCCCCTCCCCATACCCCACTTACCATTGTTACTGTTAAAGTCGAGAGGCAAAGAACAAAAAGCATTCTTCGATGGAGCCATCTTCTCATACCGAACTCCCTCTACACAAGGCTAAAGTCACGGCGGGGTATATCTCCTTCTGGGCCCGCTCATAGTCTTCGGGAAAGTCAATCTCTATCCAGGGCAGATGATCTACCGAGACAGCTTCGATAAAACACCTAGACACAATTGCATTTACAGCAAAGGGAACCATTTCTCCTATATAACCCTGATTCAAAAGATCCTCTATTGTCTCGAAAAGGAGACTCCAACCGTTTTCATCAAATTTGAGCATTCCAACATTTTCACCATCTGCTTGTCTGAAGGCCTTGCTCAGCCCCTTGACTCGCTTACCTTCTACCAAAACCTTCATCTCTTCTTCATTCAGGTGGGAATGAAAATCCATCGCAAGAGCGTTGGGGCTTTTACTATCTAGGAGTTTTTTCAAAATGCTCGGATGAAACAACACATCGGAGTTTAAGATTACACAACTTCCAGAAAAATTCCTCCCCGCAAGCCAAAGGGAGTACATGCTAGAGGTATCTTCATATCGAATATTTTCCACATATTTTGCCCGATCTCCTAGTCTCCCTTTAACGAGATCGCCCCTATAACCTATAACCACTGTCACATCTTTTATACCACAAACCCGTAAGGCTTCTATTTGAATCTCTATAAGGCTTTTTTCGCCAAACTGTAGGAGACATTTGGGACGATCCTTCGTGTAAGGAAGCAGTCGTTTCCCCTGACCAGCAGCAAGAATGATAGCCCTTTCAACTTTCACGAGAGTCTCTCCGATACAATTCTTCGGTAAAGAATCCAAGCAAACAAGGGAGCTCCAATCCCTCCTAGGACAAGGAACCATTGAATCCTATCAAATATGGCAAGCAAAACAAGAAGATAGGCGAAATCCCGATTAGCGGTACTATCAACAAGGGAAGATAGGGTATCTCGATTTCTAAAAGCGTCTTGAAAGGTTGCTTCTGAAAAAAGAAGTTTTATATGCGATTCAGGTCTTGAGGCATCACTTTCCGATACAAACCAGGTCAAAACAAAGGAGATGAAACTACCTAAAAGCAGGAATCCTCCTAGGATTCCGTAAGGAAAAAACCCTTCTCTTCTAACAACCACCTCAGTTATGGCATAAAAAAGGACCCAATGCACAACATTGTCGGTTGTCACGTCAAGCCAGGCTCCCACACGACTTTTCTGGAACCGTAACCTTGCTAGCTCTCCATCGCAACCATCGAGGATGGAAGACAGCAGAAAAATAACCGTTCCAACTAGAACCGCAAAGGTCGCACCATGTAAGATGGCAAAGCAACCTGCAAGGCCTATAAAAAAATTGATTAAGGTTATCTGATTTGGGGTTAGAGGAAGTGATGCTATACGCTTTGTTATTGCCAGAGATATCCTCCTGTTGATATGTCGTGTGAGCCAGCTGTCGGTTTTACTCCTTAGGGAGTTAAAAAGATAGACCTCTGCACGTCTTAAATCCTCTTCATTATCCACATCTTGCCAGAATACTGATCCTATATCAATACTCTCCATAAGGCCCTTATCGGCCAGCTTCTGAATTCCGTCAGAAAGGGTCTCCTTCCCTTCACTGAGAGCCTCCTCAAGGGCGAGGAAAATAGATTTAGAACAGAGGAAAAAACCGGTATCTACACCGTTATAGTCTGGGATTTTTTTTCCTATCCGTCGAATATAAGCCCTTTGATCAACTAACACTTTGGTCGCTTCTTCGATATCAGGGATTCTAGATGGATTAAAATCTACTGCAAGCCTACAATGGCCTTCAGGCAGGGGATCAGCTATGAGTTTTCTTAAAAGTTCAGGCTCCGCCACATGATCCGACATCATCAAAAGGAATGGTTCATCAGCTTGGAATTCATCCTTTGATCGATAAACAGACCAACCGTTAGAACGCTCCCACAGTTCATTATAAAGGCAACGAACCTTAATATCCTTGGGGGACCGAGACTCGAGGAATGTCTCTAGCTCATGTCCCAAAAATCCAGTAACAACTATAAACTCCCTTATACCAACCTCTCTAGCCGTATAGATTGTGCGAAGAATCAGGGGTAATCCCCCGACTGGAATAAGCGGCTTTGGAGTGCTATTGGTTCTTGCACCAAATCTAGATCCTACACCAGCTGCAATGATTAGGGCCCTTTTAACCCCACCATCCCTATATGAAAACCGGTTATGAGTCGAACATTCCATGAGTTACCCGCCAATTTGAGCCCTATTTCCCACAAGCGTCGCAGGAAGGCACTTCATCCTTTGATGTCGATTTTTGAGTCTCTTCCTCTTTGCCGAATTTTCTTACGATTTCAATCATAGCCCGCAATCTATCATCCAATTTTCGGAAGAAGGACCCCTCCTCATAGGTTCCATCGGGCTGAAGGTTTCCAGCTTTCATTCCCGTAAGAATTTCTATACCCTCCTCTATTCTCTTTATTGGCCAGATGTGGAATAGCCCCTTTTCTATGGCCTCAATAACCTCCTCCTTTAACATTAGATTTCTAATGTTCTTCTCCGGGATGATGACCCCCTGTTTACCATTTAGGCCTTTTACTTTGCATATGTGGAAGAAGGACTCTATCTTTTTTGTAACCCCTCCAACGGGTTGGATCTCTCCCTTCTGACTGACTGAACCCGTTACCGCAATACCCTGGTAGATGGGAACCTGGGCTATAGCACTAAGAAGGGCATACAGTTCTGCACTGGAGGCACTATCTCCTTCAACCATGCCATAACTTTGCTCAAAACAAAGGCTTGCAGTAAGGGATATAGGTTTATCTTGGGCAAACCTTTCTTTAAGGAAGTTGGTAAGAATCATGACACCCTTGGTATGAATGGGGCCACTTAGTCTCGATTCCCTCTCAATAGCGATAACCCCTTCCCTACCTATAGAAACCGTTGCGGTTATTCTATTGGGCTTTCCAAATTCATAATCCCCTGTCATGAGAATAGATAGGCCATTAACCTGCCCGATCCTATAACCATCCGTTTCAACCCAGAAGACATCCTTCTCTACAAGCTCTCTTACCTTCTCTTCTATGAGATTCGAGCGATAAATGCGTTTATCTATAGCTTTCTGGATATGCTCTCTTTTTATTAGATCTGAGCCATCAAGGGCAGCAAAGTAATTAGCCTCTTTTATGAGATCACTAATGTCACCAACCTCTAGAGAGAGCTTTTCCTTATTCTCAGTCCTTTCCATGCTGTATTCCACAAGACGGGCAAAGCCTGTGTTATCTAAGTGGCGATATCTATTGGCCTCAGCAAAGTTGGCAATTACTTTGGCACACTGGAGAATGTTTGATTCGGTTCTATCCATTGATGTATCGAGATGGGCCTTAACCTTAAATAGTTTCTGAAACTTATCATCGTAAATGTAGAGCAATTCATATAACCAGGGATCCCCCGTAAGAATAATTTTAACATCCAGGGGGATAGGCTCAGGCCTAATGGTTCTGGTGCTAAAGATACCATAGAGCTCTCCTAGATCTTCTATGCGAATGACCTTATCCTTAAGGGCTCTTTTAAGAGCTTCCCAGGAAATATACCACTTGAGTAAATCAAGAGCCTTCATTACAAGATAGCCACCATTTGCCTTATGGAGAGCACCGGGCTTAATCATGGTAAAGTCTGTAAATAGAGCACCAAACCAGGCCTGACGTTCGATGGTCCCAAAGAGATTTGGATAAGCCGGATTCGATTCGATAACTACTGGAGCTCCCTTCAACTCAGAATTGTCTATAAAAACATTAACGTCGTATCGCTTCATCATGCCATTTCGATGGGGAAGCATAAAGGGTGGCATATGAGGCGACTGTCCTTCTTCCCCCTTTTTCTTAAAATCGTCTATATTTTCAACGATATCCTCTTGAACGGCCTTTAGATGCTCAATCACGTCGGACTCATGCTGGTATTTTTCAAGAAGAACATCTATTAACTGTCCTACAACAAACATGGCAATTTCACGATCGAGTTTACTACGTTTTTCCCTATATTTATTCTCTAACTCCCTTATCTTGCGAATAGCTTCCTTCATCTTTTCTTGAAGCTCTTCACTCTTGGCTCGAAGCCTCTTTCTATCTTCATCCGTAAGATGGGCAATATCTTCCTGACTCATTGGTTGACCATCAGGCCTTGCCGGAATAATCATCATTCCAACCTGGGAAAACTGAAGGATAAAACCTTCATTTCTTGCGGTTTCCGAGAGCTGCTCAATAAGCTCTCGCCTCCTTTCCTCAAACTGCTGTTGAAGTTCGCTTTCCTTCGACCTATAATCGTCGCTATCGAAGACTTCAGGAATCTTTTGCTGAAGGGTGGTCACAAGATCATGGAGGTCTCTCTTAAATTCTTTACCCTTTCCTGGTGCGAGTTTGATAGCTTTGGGCTTATCCGGCTCTCTAAAGTTATAAACGTAGCACCAATCTGGAGGAGTAGGCTCTTTCTTAGCCTGTTCTTCCAAAAAGGTTTTGGCAATATATGTAAGACCTGTCTTGGGCGATCCGGCCACAAAGATATTGTATCCATCCTCCTTCATGCCCATCCCAAAGAGGATAGCATCTATAGCTCTCTGTTGACCTATAACACCTTCGACCTTATCAAGGATCTCAGCCGTGCTTCGAAAAGGCAGTTTTTCGGGATCAATAAAAGCTCGTGCATCCTTTGGAGACAATTCAGGATGGTTTCCTATCATATCCTTCCCCCTTTTTAGCTCAATAGGTCTAACCTCGCTTTCTTATCATGACTCGCCGCAGCCGTTTGCAAAATAACCCGTATGGCATTGATCGTACTACCATCCTTCCCTATAACTCGCCCAAGATCTTCAGAGGCTACCTTAATCTCAACGAGTACCGTTTTCTCGCTTTCATGGGACTCGACAACTACCTCTTCAGGTTTTTCAACAAGGGATTTAGCAATAAAACCTACTAGATTTTTCATTTTATCACTCAGAGCGTCTGTCATACTACGGCTCCCTTCCTTCAAGTTTTGCTTTTACAGACGATACCTTATCTTGAGGTCCTACCTTCTTGTCGCGACGATCATCTATCTTCACCATAGTAAGAACTCTTTTAACCCCTTCCTCAAAACATCTTTCATGCATCTTCAAAATCACAGGTAAAATCTCTGCCAATTGACCGCTTAGAATAGTCCCCATGGGTGTGATCTGGTATGATATCCCACTTTCTTCAATTACCTCTATTACCTTAGCCACATATTTACTGAGGCTTGTATCAGAAGTCCCCAAGGGCACAATACTTATTTCTACAATGGCCATACACTTAAGCTCCTTACCTTTTCATCGAGACTTTTTTAATGTCTTACAGGTTATTTCGCAAGTGTTTTACGACGAGGTTTAAGAAACTCTGGAGGGATCAACTTTGAAAGGTTTCTAATGGACTCATAAAAATGATCTTCCCGATGAGGTTCTATTGTCAATATCGGGCTTACCCTACACTCTAAGAGTTTCTTAAAAAGCCCGGAAAAGTCCACTGTTCCCGTCCCTGGAGGGAAATGGGTATCCTCTGAACCATCGTTATCATGGAGATGGATCTCCTTTAGATAGGGTGCAAGAACCTCTATCCATTCCTCGAGCGGAGCTTTAGCGAAGGTATTACGGTGTCCCACATCTAGGCAAAAACCAAGATAGGGTGAACCTACCCTGTTGAGAATCTTCCAGTGTATATCGGGTGTCTCTTCCCAGACATTTTCAATCGCGACGGGGGTTCCTATATGTTCAGCCCTTTTGGCGATACTTTCCCAAAATGCCATTGAACGATCAATAAATTCCTCAACATGTTCCCTATGATGACGTGGATCAAAGCCCGTGTGGCATACAACCTGGCAGGGATGTATAAGCTCACACACATCCATCAACTGATGAAAACGTATGAAAGAGACATTTCTTATCAAAGGATCCACACTTCCAGGGCAAAGATCCCAAAAGGGTCCATGGACAGAATATTCAACTCCCCTACTACGTAACTCCTCTGAAATAGATATAAACTCTCGACGGGAAGCATTGTCTAACTCCTCTGAACCGATACCAATCTCTATTGCCATCCCCTCATGGAACAAAAGATCTATGTATTTCAGTATAAATTTCCAGGGCATTCCAATGTGTACAACCAGGAGGATCTCCTGCTCGATCTCAGAAAACTCCGTCACAACCTCCTCCCTCCTCTTAGCTAAGCGTCTTAGCTCTCAAAGCCTTCCAGGTTCTCCTGTTTAAAAAGCTCTCCTCTACGTTGTCCTCCATTTCTAGGAACATCTTCCATGGAACGGTAAAGGAGAAGAGATTATCTCCAAGCTGTTTCCTTGTGTAAAGCCTTGAGGAAATATCAGTAAGGCCTATAACGGCCCGAGGATTTTGAGACATAGCCTCTCGATAGGGGAATATCCCTATAGTCTGACATCCAGCTCCAAAGGGAATAATAACATTATCAACCCCCTTTCTTCCATAATTAGCAAGGACTACTAGAGCTGATAGCTCATCGGGATACGCAAGAAATACGACAACGACAGGTATCTCCTCTTCGGTATGAATATCCTTTAGAGCCTTAAAGACTACGTATTTTGTGGGAATTTGGAAGATTGGAAGATTCTCAATAAAGTCCTTAACGAGTTCAGGAGACTTTACATAACCCTCACCTTCAAGGAAGTCCTCAATAAAACTATCTGTAGCAAGCCCCCTCATCTGTTCAGCAACCTTCTTCCCTGGCTCCCATTTATTGTTTCCAACTGAGAGAAAATAACAAAAACCTTCCTCACCTCCAGGAAACTCTACATATCGATTGCCAAACCCAAGACCTACACCTCCACCCCAACAGCCATAGGTTTTATCAGTGAAAACCGCTACACCACCCTTGGCTGCCCTCGCAAGCATCCACATCACACAACCCCATTTGTTTTCTTTGAACTCCGCCGCACCCTCCGGACGTGTATCTGTCCAGAGAATACCTACCGGTTCATATCTTAAATCTATAGCCTTGGCTATCTTACTTTTCACAGCCCAACTCCTATGTTGAGTAGTTTAGATTCCCTAAGGTCGCCCTCCACAAAAGAATATCTTAGGAAAACCGATGCGTCGATTGGCATCATACAGGTCTTCCCTTTACAAAGCCTAATCTCTGTCTTCTCCCTTTCGCTATCGGGCTCCGAGACTAAATAGATTGTTCTCGGAAGAAAGGCCCTATTTAGCCTGTCCCTAACCTCTTCGACATAACTACTATGAGCATCCTGCAGGATGGTGATTTCTAAAGTTGGTCCACAAAAAACATCTAGACCGCAGAGAAAATAGGTATAGGCGGTGGGTATTTGTAACAGGGTATCTTCAAAGACATCAAACATCTCCGAGGCCATTTCTCCATAGGGTCCCTTACTCAACACTCGGTCTAATAGTAACAGCACCTCGAAGGCTACGCTATTTCCAGATGGCGTTGCTCCATCGAATAATTCCTTGGAACGAAGAGGGAGTTCCTTCTTATGACCTGGGACAAAGTAAAATCCCTTATTCTTATCGTCCCAGAAAAGAGAAATCATACGATCGGCTAGCTCTTGGGCATGTCTAAGAAACCTAGGTTCAAACGTAGTAAGATACAATTCCAAAAGTCCCTTAATGAAAAAGGCATAATCTTCAAGGAATCCTTCTGACGTGACAGTCCCCTCACGGTAACATCTATATAACCTATAGTCCTTTGGATCCACAAGATTAGCAAGCAAAAAATTAGCTGCCTTTTCAGAAGCAGAAATGTAAAGGGGATTTTTAAAAGCCTCTCCAACCCGAGCGCAAAAGGCTATCATGAGACCATTCCAGGAGGTAAGAATTTTATCGTCCCTCATAGGCTTAGGACGACTCCTTCTGATTGCTAGAAGTTTTTCCCTAAGAGGTTTAATCCTATCGGGTAGTGGAGATAACCTCAAATCATTACGTCGATCTTCAGCCCTATACAAAACAAAACGACCTTCAAAATTACCCTTTCCTTCAACCCCCCAATAGCTACAGGCCCAGTTGCCAGCTTGGGTTCCGAGAGAGCTCATGATTTCGCTCCTATCCCAAAGGTAATATTCGCCTTCTCTACAGTCTATGTCGGCATCCTGTGCAGAATAGAAGCCACCATCGGTCGATAGCAACTCATCTAAAACGTAACGGAGAGTCTGGGAGATTATCTCTTCGTAGGCAGGATTTTTAGTAACCTGCCAGGCCTCTAGGTATGCCATCGGGATTAGAGCTTGGTCATAGAGCATCTTTTCAAAGTGAGGCACAATCCATTCTCTGTCCACCGAATACCTGTGAAACCCTCCTCCCAATTGATCATAAATGCCACCTGAAGCCATTCCATCCAAGGTTCTCTCAACCATTTTCAAAGCCTTCTCAACACCATAGCGGTTATAATATCGGAGAAGGAAACGGAGTTGGTGAGGAGTGGGAAACTTTGGAGGAGGTCCGAAACCTCCCCAAAGGGGATCGAAACTTCTTTCAAGATTCCTATAGGCTCGATAAAAGATCTCCTCTTGGAAGGGTTGAGGATGTTGTCGAAAAGTTTTTAGACTATGGCCAGAAGCTTCAGTTGATTGTTGAACAATCTTAAAAATAGAGTCTGCGGTATCTTCAATCTCTTGCCTGTTATTGAGCCAAAGATATACGATTTTTTCCAAAATATCTAAAAATCCATCTAAACCAGGACGTCTCCTTTTTGGGAAATAGGTTCCCACAAAGAAGGGTTTTTTATCGGGGGTCATAAAGACAGAAAGGGGCCAACCACAATTGCCCCTCATAAGCTGGCAAAAGATCATATAAACATGATCCACATCTGGCCGCTCTTCTCTGTCGACCTTTATGGACACGAAGTATCTATTCAGAAGATCCGCTACCTCCTCATCATCAAAACTCTCATGGGCCATAACATGGCACCAATGGCAGGTTGAATATCCAATAGATAGAAATACAGGCTTGCCTTCCTCTCTTGCCCTCCTAAAGGCTTCCTCTCCCCAGGGATACCAATCAACTGGCTGGTTCGAATGCTGGAGAAGATAGGGGCTCTTTTCATAGACCAATCTATTCGGCATATTGAAAATCCTTCTCTAGAAACTATAAAGGGGAGCCGAAGCTCCCCCAAGACTCCCTAAAACGTTACCTAGAATAAAGGGTGCACTTTGAGAAATCGACAGGCTTTTTGCACTTAGGACAATTACGAGGTTTATCGAACTCGTCAGAAAAGACTTCTATTTCCTCATCACACTCGGGACATTTGCAAAGGAAAGATTGTAAACTCTTAAACTGTTCAAAGCCGGGACAATGTCTAGGGGTAGAATTCATAATCTCCCTCCTTCAATTAATCAAACTACCTTCTTAGCAATCTCCTTTCCATAACTTTGGGCCATCTGAATTCCGCCTCCAAGATCGGCGGACTTCAAACGTAGGGCATCGCTTACCATGTTCATCTTAAGGACATGGAGCATAGTATTATATATACGATCTATCGCTTCACCACTCCATCCGTAAGCCCCGAAGGCTCCTCCTATTTTTCCCTCAAGTCCTAGGGATTCAAGCTTGAAAAGAAGTGTCTTTATGGATTGTAACATTTCCCCATGGTAGGTTGGAGACCCAATTACTATGGCATCGTAATCTTTAGGATTATCCTTATCGGGATCGAAGTCATTTACGTTTACAACCTTTGCCTCTGCTCCACCAAACCTAATACCTTCGGCGATGAGCTCGGCTATCTTCTTAGTCTGATTGGTTCTTGTTGCATAAATAATCAAAGCTTTTTTAATCATTAAGCCTTCTCCTCAGCCTCCTCCACATGTTCTATCTTAGCAGAGTGTTTTGTTCCACACATGGGGCAGAGCACTTCTATCTCTTCCTGAGGACCAATGTATTTCTCCCTTAATTTCTCAGGCCCTAAGAAGCTCACATCCCCGCAAGCACATTGGGGGCACTGCCCTCTTACCGTGTAACGTTTTCTTGTCATAATACCTCCTCCTAAAGGGTTTTACATTCTGATTTTAAGCTCCATCTAGCCCGCCTCGACCCTTTTCCATAAACCATCCCTGTGGATCTTCGTAATAATATTTTATGTCATTAAGTATTCTCAGGTGTTCTTTCTCTTCGGCAATAAAAGCTCCGAAAAACTTTTTCTCCTCTTCGGTATTAACCATATTAAGATATTTTTGGAAAATAGCTATAGCCTTCTCCTCCAATTCTAATCCAACTTCCAAGGGGATCTTGGTGGAACAGAGATTGTCTTTAGATTTTTTATAGGTTTCGATAGCCTTAGAAATAACCACATCAGCGACCGGCACCCTTTCGGGAAGGTATCTACACACTTCGCTCCATTGACCGGTTTTGCTGAATTCAGCATGGAGAGTTTTTAGGTGTTCAAGGCCCCTTCTCTCAGCATCTTCCATCGCCTTCATTACATCACGGCCTATGGAATCATCACATTTTTTAGCCCATTCTTCATAGAAATTTATCTTCTTTTCTTTTAAATCAAGAATGTCACAGAAGAAGGTTTCAAGGTGGTCTTTAAGGTCCATGGAAAATCTCCCTCATGTGGCCCCCTGAAGCCTTAAGAAGAAAATTTTCAAGGCTTCAGAGAGCCTGAGACTTCTTTAATGTTAAGCTTTACCCAACCCTATAATGGTAGTTCCTGGAGGAAGGGTGAAGGTTCTTTGTCCCAACTCTCGATCGAGCATAAAAAGCCCCTGGCCACCTTCGACTAATTTTACCTTATTAAGGACTTCCGAAGCACTTGCTTCTTCCTCTACCTGTTCAGCGACAAACCACTGAAGGAAATTATTCGTAGCGTGATCCTTTTCTTCTATAGCCTGATCTACAAGTCTATGAATTCGTTCTGTTACATGGCGCTCATGTTCTAGGACATGCTCAAAAACGGCGGTTACCGACTGCCATGTTGTGGGAGGACCATCAATAGGTTGGAGCTCAACCTTAGCACCTCGTTCATTGATGTAGGAATAGAATTTCATGGCGTGAAAAAGTTCTTCTAAAGCTTGAACCTCCATCCACCTAGCAAAACCTTCTAGACCCTTATCTTTAAAATATGTTGCCATGGAAAGGTAAAGATAGGAGGAATAAAGCTCCCACTTTATTTGGTCATTCAACGCGATTGACATCTTTTCCGACAACATGTTTACACCTCAGCTTTCCACAGACCATGAAGGTTACAGTATTCTCTTAGAGTATATTTACCTTCGGGAAGACAAAACACAGCTTCAGGAGCATCTCCAGGTTTAAGAAATTGACGATAAGCCTTTCCCGCTTCATCGATAACCTCAATCCATTCGATATAATGCTTCTCGTCCATGGGATGGGCAACACTTCCTACCTTTACTTTAAGCCCTTCCGATACCTTTTCAGCAACTGGAACATGTTTTTCCTTTGCCGCATCAACCGTGTTTTCTACAAAAAGCTTCATGGGTTGCCCACAGCAAACCAGCTCTCCCTTTCCGCCATGAAGAACTTCAACGATGTTTCCGCAAAGCTCACATTTGTAAACCTGAAGTCTTTCTGCCATAACTTCTTACCTCCTCCTTTTGATGAGCTTTAACTAAAGACAGGCCCTGGCCGCCTCTAACGCCGCTTCGTAATTAGGCTCATTGGTTATCTCAGAAACAATCTCTTTATGTTTAATAATGCCATCCTTCGAAACCACAAAGATAGCTCTTGCAAGTAATCTCAGGTCTTTTATTAGCACGCCATAGTTCATACCGAAGGATGCAAGCCTATGGTCCGAAAGGGTAATAACTCCTCCTTTTTCCGTATCAACACCTGAAGCTCCACACCATCTCTTTTGAGCAAAGGGTAGATCCATGCTTATAATTAGTACCTTAATATCCTGACTTAATTTTGTTGCTTCCTCGTTAAATCTTCTGGCTTCCATATCACAGACGGGAGTGTCTAACGATGGGACCGAGGCCAAAATTAAAACATTACCTTTAAAATCATCTAGGCCTACAACTGAAAGATCCGTTTTTACCAACTTAACATCCGGAGCCCTTTGCCCCACTTCAACCTGAGTTCCTTCTAATTCAAGAGGCATTCCCTTAAGTGTTACCTTCATTTCTATTACCCTCTCTTTTGAGTTAAAAAACATTACCTGTAACGCTTTTTATATTAAGAGTAATTTTTATTTGCCTATTTTCAAGACTCTGTGAAAAAAATAGTAAGTGTGAAAAAAGGATAATATGACAATGGTAAATCCCAGCTGAGGTCTCATAAAAACTTGACATATATTAAACCATCATGGTAGGTATTACCACGTAAAATAATGTTTCACATATAGAAACAAAAAAATCACTCTTTAGAGTAAAGAGCAATTTAGGACCTCTTCTTTTATAGCTTCAGAATTCGGTATTTGCAATTTTACACACTCCTTTTTGCGAACCGATGGGGAGGAAATAGCATGGAACTCGATCTAAGCTCAGAACTACAACCCAAGGGATTCACGGCGATTGTTTCAAAGCTCCTTACTGTAGCCTTAACTCTCGCTAGCCTATACAGCATTTATGTAGTGATTCATCCTCATACCCCTTTAGCCAAGCTCCAGATTTCTATTTTGGATATTACCCAACTTCAGAGAGCAACCCATGTCTTCCTTTTATTGTTTTGCGGTTTCCTAGTGTCATCACTATATACCAGCGTTACCCCTCCATCGATTGGAACATTTACCTTTCTCATATTTGCCCTTGTTCCCATCCACGCACTCTTTAAGTTAAAAACAGCTCTTTTTGTAAAACTTCTATGTTCTCTTGTTTGGATCATCATTGTAGTTCCCCTTTTTCTACCCAAAGTTCGAAGGCTATCCGACGTTGCTGTAGCTCTAATCATGATAATTCCCTACATTTATGAAGTTATCATGTTCCAAGATATCATTGTCCGAGCTATGTTCCCAGAACCCATGGATATTGTTATGTCTTTTTCCATGTTCATGGGACTACTAGGACTTGTATATAGATTAACGGGACCGGTTTTACCATGTCTTGTGTTATTTTTTCTATTTTATAACCTCCACGGTGAAGCATTTCCAAGAGTTCTTTCCCACGCACCCTTCGATCTGGAGCTCCTTTTAGGAAAAATATATAGCGAGACTGAAGCAGGTCTTTTTGGACTAATAACAGGTGTGTCATCAAAGTATCTTGTCTACTTTACAATACTTGGAGGGATTGTTGGAGCGTTGAAGATTGGCCGGCTTATAGCAAACATTGCTTCGGTCGTGGTAGGAAAGGGACGGGATGCTGCCGGGAAAGTCACAATTGTTGCAAGTATCTTCATGGGAATGTTCAGTGGCTCTGGAGCTGCAGACACTCAATTCGTCTCGACCATAGCAAAGCCCCTTTATGAAAAATCTGGATACGACAGATTCATTGCCGCTGGCATCGCCGCAACGGCAGGGACGATTGCCATGATAACCCCTCCTGTATTGGGCTCTATGGCCTTCATTATGGTGGAGGTTTTATCCATACCCTACTCCTGGGTATGTATTATGGCCATAGCCCCTATGATGATCTATCTTGTTGCCATTTGGAGCTACAACCGCTTTTATTCAATGCGTTATAATTTAAGACCTGTAGAAACCTCCGAAACGCTAAATTACAAATACTTCCTTAGTTATGCCCATATTTTTGTTCCAATCCTTCTTATTATAGCTGTCATATTCCTAGGATATCCGGTAAATATGGGAGTGGTGATAGCCACAGTAACATTTATAGTAATTGCCTATATAGACAAACGTATAGAACGGCCATCAGCAAAGGTTATAATTAATGGATTAGCCGTAGGCTTTAGAGCCCTTCTTCCCATAGGGACAGCGGTTGTTGCCGCAAATATCATAATGACTCTTATGGTTATTACAGGTCTTCCATCGAAATTCTCTCTACTTCTTGGACATCTAGCAGGGGAAAATCTTTTTATAGCCACATCTTTTGCTGCCGTCTTTAGTCTTATACTGGGTATGGGAGTTCCTCCTACAGCAACATACGTGATTGCCTCATCTCTTACCGCCCCAGCTATATGCCAAATAGCTATAGCAAATGGGATCCCATCGGAAGCGGCCCTGCTTGCAACCCATATGTTTCTCATGTATTATGCGATTCTTGCTGATGTTACACCCCCTGTTGGACTATCGGCCTATGCTTCTGCAAGTGTATTTGGAACTCATCCTCTAAGAACTGGAATCTACGCCGCAAGAGTTGCAATCCCTAAATATCTTGTTGGATTCTCCTTTATTCTCTCCTTCTCTGGTACCGCCCTTCTTATTGTACCGGTTTGGAATCTATTGCCCTGGTGGCACTCAACAGCTCTAATCGGAGCAAGGCTATTGTGCGCTTTCATTGGAGCAGCTCTTCTCTCTGGCGCTGGTGCAGGGTATTTGATTAAACCTCTTTCTATCCATCACAGATGGGTTATTGGTATTATTTCCTTGGGCTTTTTTTGGCCTGATTGGATAATAAATGTAATATCCTTTGTAATAACCTTAATAGTTTTCCTAGTCTCCGGGCAATTTTCTAAAAAGGGGGTGATACAAGAGAGGGCAAAAGCATAAAAGGTAGGGGATGGTTGAAGGATTAGAGGATTTATCTTGAGGAGGTGAAATCATGAAGAGAAGTTTAGTCCCAATTTTTACTGCTTTTTTGGTTTTAGGCACATCACTTATGCATGCAAAGGCAGAGGAGAAGAATATAAATCTTATAATCGCGACTGGAGGGCTTGGAGGCGTCTACTACTATTACGGCACAGCAGTTTCTGAAATTCTTTCTCAGAAGGCTGGAATTAAGGCAACAGCGATTCAGACCGCCGCATCTATAGACAATATCTTGTTGATACAGAAAAAAAGTGATCCATCCGCCGGAAATTTCTACTGTGGCACCGTTCTTCCCGATTCTGCCTATCTAGCTTTTACTGGAAAACATGAGAAATTCAAGGACACTCCTGCTAAAGAGCTTAGAATGTTGTGGGCCATGTATCCAAATTTTCTTCATATTGTCACTAAGTCAGATTCGGGGATTAAAACCCTTGCCGATCTTAAGGGTAAACGGGTTTCTACAGGTGCTCCTAATTCGGGAACTGAGGTAGAGGCACTCCTTGTGATTGAAGCAGCAGGCATAAGCACAAAGGATTTCTCAAAGCATGAAAGATTGGGGGCCGCCGAATCTGCTGAAGCTTTGGCCGCTGGAACGATCGATGCCTACTTCTGGTCAGGGGGACTTCCTACATCTTCTATTACCGAACTCAGCACTACCCTTAGCCGTAAAGGCGCAAAGATGGAATTTGTGGTTTTATCGCCGGAAGATCCTGTAGTTAAGAAACTTTTAAACGATTTTCCTGGTGTTATGGAGGCGAACATAATTCCAAAGGATGTCTATGGCACAGAAAAGGATATTCCTACTCTTGCTTTCTGGAATCTCTTTCTCTGCTCAGCATCCCTTCCTGAGCAAACAGCCTACACGATGACGAAAACTCTCTTTGAAAATCTCAAACAACTTCAAGATGGTGTCAAAGCAGCCAAAGATACAACCATACAAAACACGGTAAAATTCACCAAAGGCATCATTCCTACTCACGATGGAGCTATGAAGTATTTTAAGGAGATCGGAGTAGTAAAATAAATATAAAGTTTGGGGGTGGCTAACTATTAGTCGCCCTCTTAAGAATAAAAAGTTTTCTAAGATTAAGATGAAAGTTATTGAAATCCTTAAAGAAGTCTTACGACAAACCCTTAAAGAAAACCTTTTAATATCATTATTTCTAGTAGCTTCAGTAATTATCTTCGTAAGACCTATAGTGGTTATGAAAGATGGGGTTACAGAGAAAATCCTATGGGGCTGGATATGGAGCAAAGTTCACGTGACTTTTGTAAACTCTGTTACAGAAAAGATTGTAGAAATTAACTGTTTTCCTCTGTGGAAATTTTCTGGCTTTAAAGCTAAGACTGATCCTGAAACCGAGCTCTATTACACCAACGGAAGTTATAGTTGGAATGAACTTCTGAAAAGGGAAAAAACTTCTACAATTGATTACTGTTCTATGAAGGGTGTAACCATTTGCCTCGAAAATCACTGTTTTCATACCAATGGGGGATGTGTATCTCTTAGGCTTCTATGGCATTAAAAACATTTTTTAGATTTTTCCTTGACAGGGTTTTCAAATTCCATGTAGAGTCGGATTGTAGATTTTGGAGGTATCAGGTGCCTAGAAGGGCTTAAAAGGGAATCCCGTGAAAATCGGGAGCGGTCCCGCCGCTGTAACCTCTACCATTCTGAATAGTCAGAGTGGAACCTTCTGCTGTCTAAAAGCCACTGTCTCCTGGCGAGATGGGAAGGCTGCAGAAGGTGGAGGGAGCCAGAAGACCTGCCTGATGATCTAAAGCGGCCTTCCCACGGACGATGCGGAAAGGGCCTTACTGGTGGATGAAGAAACAGGGTGCAATCCCCCAGAGTCTTTGTGGACTTTGGGGGTTTTTTATTGGCACCGTCCCTCCTCACCATTTCACAAAACACCTAAACCCCGGAATGTCCCCCAGCATTCCGGGGTAATTTTAAACTAAAAGGGAGGTAGATCTCATGAGAAAGGTTCTTTGGCTTCTTACATTAGCCCTGGTCTTGATAACATCCTTTACAACAGTGGAGGCTCAAGCTATGAGGAAATCTTCTAAAGAGCATAAAAGAGCTATTTTGTTGGTTGCCTTTGGAACCAGCGTTCCTGAAGCCCAGAAGGCCTTCGAAAACGTTGATTCCATGGTAAAAAAAGCCTTTCCAGAAATAACTATCCGATGGGCATACACTTCAAAAACAATAAGAGCAAAGTTAGCCAAAGAAGGAAAGATTCTCGATTCACCTGAACTCGCTCTGGCAAAACTTATGGAAGAAGGCTACACACATGTAGCCCTATTATCCCTTCACATCATCCCTGGGGAAGAGTTTCATGGGCTCTTTCGAAATTCATCCTTCTTCGAACAAATGGAAGGAGGGTTTAGTAGACTTCTTGTCGCTCAACCTCTCTTATCTTCCTACAATGATCTCCAGCGAACGGCCGACATTATGTTAAAAAGTCTTCCCCCTTCGAGAAAGCCTCAGGAGGCCGTAATTTTCATGGGACACGGCAGCGAGAAACATCCAGCCGATAGTATCTACATGGCAATGAACGCTATCCTCAACAAAAAAGATCCCTATGCCTTCCTCGCCACCGTTGATGGGCACCCAACTCTCGATGATATAATCCCTGAACTTATAGCGAAAAAAGTCAAGAAGGTTTTTCTCGTGCCTTTTATGGCTGTTGCCGGTGATCATGCGAGAAAGGATATGGCTGGGGATTCACCTGATAGCTGGAAGTCAATCCTCACCGCCAAAGGATTTTCTTGTGAACCGATTTTGAAGGGCATGGCGGAGAATCCGGAAATTGTAAACATTTGGTTGGATCACCTTAAGGAAGTTCTTGAGAAGCTTGATAGGTAGGCACTCCATAGCTACAGGGAACCTCGCAGGAACAATGGCCACACACATCGGTTAGGGGAAGGTGTCCGTAGCGACGATCGTTTTCAAGTAGCATCCTGTAGCATTCTTTTCGGTTAAACTCCCCGTTAGATCCTATAGCCTGAACGGGGCATCGAGAGGCACATTTACTACATTTTGTGCCTCTCCTTTCAAGACAAATCTCCTCTTTCTGGTATTTTGAAGGTTCTATATAAGCGTCTGTAACAATACTTCCTAGTCTTCCACAGCACCCTAGAGGGGTTATAAGAAGCCTGTGAAGACCAAAGGTTCCAAGTCCTGCGATGAAGCCTATATGCTTATGGGACCAACGGCTTACTAGAAGCTCTGGATCAAAGTTGTGAGTAGGAGGCGTGATGGCTGATCGGTAACCATGAAGCGAGAGGAAACCCGAAAGCCTTTCATTTATTGTGGAAATCAGAGTATTAGTTTCTATGTAGGCTCTTGCCCAAAGTTCGGAAGCAAAGGGATAATTTGATGAGTTATCTATCCCAATCTCACGTCTAAAGGGGATAAAATAGACAATTACCGATTTTGCCCCCTTTAATAAATCATCTGGCATCAAGTGATCAGGGGTAACAACCTCTTTTAGACGAAGAAAAAGCGGATCATCGGCTCGGGCACAGGCCATCAATGGATCTCGCCACATATAAGGGAAGGTCTCTGTAGTAATTAAAGTGTCTATAACGATCCTGGCTAGAGTGCTAAGTTCCAATCCCTTCTCCTCTCGCTTCAGACATTCTAACAATCAACTAGTCAGCCCAGCATACTTTCCACTTCTGTCAAGTTCCTCTTCAATTCTTAAGAGACGGTTATATTTGGCTATTCTATCGGATCTAGAAAGGGAACCGGTCTTAATTTGGCCAGTTCTTGCCGCAACAGCAAGGTCCGAGATAATCGTATCTTCGGTCTCACCTGAGCGGTGCGAAATGATAGTTTTATATCCCCCTTTGTGTGCCATATCTATTGCTTCAAAGGTTTCAGTTACGGTTCCAATCTGATTTAATTTGATTAAAACCGAATTTCCAATCCCTTCTTTGATCCCTCTTTCTATCAATTTAGTATTTGTCACAAACACGTCGTCGCCAACCAGCTGGATAGAATCACCTAAAGCCTTTGTAAGAAGCTTCCAACCTTCCCAATCATCTTCAGCCATTCCATCTTCTATACTGATTATAGGATAACGCTTTACTAGATCTTCGTAGTATCCCACAAGATCCTCAGAACTCTTTTTTGGCTCCTTCTCTGCTGACATAATATATAGACCATCCTTGTAAAACTCACTGGCGGCAATATCCATGGCTAGGAATATATCCTTTCCAGGCTCGTAGCCAGCCTGTAGTATCGCCTCTGTAAGAACCTTTAAGGCCTCTTCATTGGAGGAGAGGTTTGGAGCGAAACCACCTTCATCACCGACGGCGGTGTTGAGACCATGATCTTTCAAGATCTTTTTTAGACAGTGAAAAACTTCAGCTCCCATCCTAAGAGCCTCTTGGAAAGAGGGAGCCTTCAGTGGAACTATCATAAACTCCTGAACATCAAGATTATTGTCCGCATGCCTTCCACCATTTAAGACATTCATAAATGGAACGGGCAAAAGATTTGCCGCTACCCCTCCCAGGTAGCGATATAATGGGAGAGAGGCCTCTTCAGCTGCGGCCTTTGCTACAGCCATGCTTACTCCTAAAATAGCATTTGCTCCAAGCCGGCTTTTATTTTCCGTTCCATCTATGGTTACAAGGATTCTATCGATAGTTGTTTGATCCTGAGCATTAAGCCCTACCAATTGAGGTGCTATTTCTTCATTAACATTTCTCACTGCCCTAGTTACACCCTTTCCCATGTAGCGTTTTGGATCTCCATCTCTTAACTCTAAAGCTTCCCTTGAACCTGTCGAAGCACCGGAAGGCACTGCTGCCCTACCCATAAAGCCTGTATCAAGCCAAACATCCACTTCAATGGTGGGATTGCCTCTGGAATCTAGTATTTCACGCGCTCTAATGGATACTATCTCTCCCATTTCCTTATCTCCCTATGGTTTATTTGTTATGTTTCGTATGTCAAAGCTTACCAAGAAGTTTTAATCCACAAAACCTTTTTATCATCTCCTTCAAAGCCTGTCTATAAATATACATACCGCGTGAGCCCTGTTTTTATGCTTAACTCTTAAATCTATTTCTTAGATGTTTTAAACTAAAGTAAAGTTTTAGCAAAAGTATTAATTATAGAACCTATTAACGAGGTTAGAGGAATAAATTTAGCAGGCTTAAATATCCATACATCAAGTTCAAAAGGATACCTTATATCTAATAAAATAGCTTCTTCCCTATTAAGAAGTTCTATTAACTGTTCCACATTAACTTTGTGCTATAATTGCTGGCATAGTTAGACTTCTGATATGGTCATCCATAGTCCCCCTCCACCTATTATTAATTAGTTTTTTCCTTCAGGCAGACAGTCTAACTGTGACAGTAGGTATTTTGTCTCTGCAGCTTGCAATAACCTTCTTTAATCCCCCACAAAAAGACTTGTATCCAAAAGGGTTTCCTGCTGGTCTTTAAGTATCTTGGCTAAAAGCTCAAACCGACTAGGAACCCTTATCAAGCATTAAAATATCAAGTTTTTCTTTACCCATCAATCAGAAAATATCAGTAGGTTTCCAAGTGAAAATGCCTTTTGGAATGGGTTAGTTCGTCTCATACCCAAGATTTCTTTAAAGCTTCTTTCTGAAAAAAACTTTATAAAGTTTTTCGTCAAGCTCCTTTTCATCGGTAATAAAAATTATTTAGAATACTTTCAAGCTCAGGCCATTGTTTCATCTTAACCATGGGGAGTATATATATAAGAATAATCCTAATATTGACGCACTAAAAGAGTGGGCAAAAAATAATGCCCACATAGCCAACAGTACCGATAAGGATGCTGGGGTAGAAAATATTCGCACAAAGTAGAATGAAAAAGATAGACGTATACAACATCAGAAAAACGAGGAGTAATATGGTAAGGATATTTAAAAGTTCGATAATTCCTAAAGAAGGCATATACATCTATAAGAAAATATCCAAAGAGATGTTCTATAATGAGATAATAAAAGTCTATAATGAAAAACAGATTTTATTTATGTGTATAATTCTTAGGGTCTGACTGGAGAAATCGGAAAGGGGTCGGTAGGAATGGCCCGTACCAATATAAAGGGTCCATAGGAAGGTGATTCGCCTTCCGATAACGTAACGCGATTATACGCATTACCACCCAGTAACCCTAGAACTAACGCGCACATTATGCGCCTCCTGTCGAATCCATCTGAACCATGTGGGGTATGAAAGATATATGAAGGGTTCATCTTCCTCTTCAATGGCAAGCTTTACAAAGATTTCGCGTTCTCTCGGATGATACAAGATATTCAAACAATTCAAAAAATAACCATGCCGCTCTTTAATGGAGTTGGCATGACAGAATAAACTTGACCCTTCTTCAACTGCTTATCTATCATACCCCGTGTCTATCTGTAACTTGCAATAACCGCAAAAAGTGAGGGTTTAAAATGGGAGCTGTGATTAATGCTGGTGATCTAAGAAAGGGGCTTAAGCTGGAAATTGACGGCGAACCTTATCTTATAGTGGACTTCGAATTCACCAAACCAGGGAAAGGGCAGGCCCTATATCGGTGTCGCCTAAAAAATCTTATAACCGGTATTCAATTCGATCGAACATACCGCTCAGGTGATCGTTTTGTAGAAGCCGACATTGAAGAAAAGGAGGCAGAGTATCTCTACAAGGAAGGAAAACAATATCACTTCATGGTTACATCAACCTATGAACAGGTTGAGATGTCTACTGACCAGCTAGGTGACGCCGTAAACTACCTTACGGAAAATCTTAAGGTGAGTATGCTTTTTTTTAAAGATAGACCAATAGGGATAACTTTACCAAATTTCGTGAATCTTAGAGTAATCCATGCTGAACCAGGAGTAAAGGGTGATACCGCCTCGGGAGCAACAAAACCTGTTGTTCTCGAAACCGGTTATGAACTTCAGGTGCCACTTTTCGTAGAAGAAGGCGATATACTGAAAATAGATACAAGAACAGGAAGTTATGTCGAACGAGTTTAAGCACTGGGGGGGTACAACACCCTGTGCCCTCCAAAAAAGGTTTTACCTCGAGAGACGAAGAGACATAATCCGCTCTATTAGAGCATTCTTCGACAGCAAAGGATTCCTAGAGGTAGAAACTCCTATAAGAATCCCCGCCCCTACTCCCGAATACCATATCGAACCCTTCCGCTCAGAAGAGTGGTTTTTAATCACAAGCCCAGAGCTACAGATGAAAATGCTTTTAGCCCAGGGTTACGAAAGGATTTATCAAATAACCAAGGTTTTTCGAAAAGGTGAGCGAGGAAAGTATCATATTCCTGAGTTTACAATGTTAGAGTGGTACCGGAGAGATTGTTCCTACGAAACACTCATGGATGATTGTCGAAATCTTATAAAGTTTATAGGTGAACAGTTAAGACTCCCTGATCCATTCCCCTACGGCGAAAATAGACTGAGTTACTCTGAGAACTGGCATCTCTTTACAGTTAGAGAACTCTTTCAAAAATGCGTTGGATGGGATCCTTTCACTGTTTCCGACTCGGAGTCCTTTTCAATCGCTCTCGTGGAAAAGATAGAACCCTACCTGGCATCCTTTTCAACGCCATGTATTGTCAAGGATTACCCTCCTTCAGAAGCGGCTCTCTCAAAATGTCTTGGAGAAATATGCGAAAGATTCGAGGTCTACTGGGGTGGAATAGAACTTGCCAATGGAAACTCAGAAATTACCGATGAAGAAACTCTAAAAGAAAGATTCCAAAAGGTTCTAGCCTTTAAAAGCTCCCTTAATGTTCACCTTCCAATCCCCGATGGCTTCATAAAATTTTTTAATAAAATGCCTCCCTCCGCCGGTATAGCCATGGGAGTAGATCGACTCGTTATGATCCTTTCTAACGCTCCCTCTATCGAATGGGTGGTTGCCTTCACCCCAGAAGAGCTTTAAAATTTCTAATCCCTTTAGTTGGGTAGGTCGCAGGCCCTACATGAGATGGTAAAGACTCTAGACTCCACGGAGTATTTTAGACATGAGTAAAAGTGATTTGATACCCCGCCACCAAAAACATGTATACCATTACTTTATTGATGGAAATGGCAATTGGTTTTGTGAAGGAAATCGAGTAACAGATCGAGAGCTTTTGAAGATTCTGAGTTCTTCCATCTTCGAAATGGAAGGTCGTTACTACATACGATGTGAAGGGGAGATACATCCTGTAGAGGTTCAAGATGCGCCCCTTTGGGTGAAATACGTTCACATCAATCCCGGCCTAGAGGAGGGGGATATAGAGTCCATAGAAATAGAACTTACAGACGGAAGAAAAGAGCTCCTCCGTCCAGAGACACTATGGATCGAGGGAGAAACAGGAATCTATTGCCTAGCTAGTCGCAAAAACCTGAGAGCCCGCTTCGGAAAAATCGCCTATTACGAGTTAGCAAAGTATATCCTTTGGAAAGAGGATCTACAGGCCTACACCATATCAATAAAGAGAAAAGATATTATAATACCACAAAAAAGGAAAGATCACGCCTAACTCGACCTTAATCCTAGCTCAAAGATTGAGACTCTTTCTCAGAAAGGATTGATTTCAAGGCCTCCTGAATATGGGGATATACAAATTCAAATCCACTTTGGATCAACCTCTCAGGCACTACCCGCTGACTCATGAGAAGAACGTTACCAAATTCTCCCAAAACCAGCTTTAATATAATAGCTGGAGTTTTTAGAAAAGCGGGCTTACTGAGAAGCTTCCCGAGGGTATAAGCCAACTCCTTATTCCTTACTGGATTAGGAGCACAAAAGTTAAAGGTACCCTTGAGAGATGAATTCTCAATTGTAAACTCCATAGCCCTTAAGAGATCCGCCATGTGGATCCAAGAAAACCATTGCTCACCACTTCCAAGGGGACCTCCAAAACCGAGCCGAAAGGCCTTAAGCATTTGACCTAAGGCTCCTCCCGTCTTTCCCAAAATAATTCCAAATCGCATAATTACTGTCCGGACCCCCTTTCTGGTAGCCTCCAGTGCAGTTTCTTCCCAATCTACGCAAACCCTAGCGAGGAAATCGGTACCTGCCCTATCAGATTCCTTAAGCATATCTTCCCCTCTGTCACCATAGTAGCC
>JAOACS010000009.1 GCA_026417655.1 Syntrophobacterales bacterium | reverse complement strand
CGCTCCCTAACACTTTCTACGCTAACCTCTGTTATCGGAAACCATTTGCTGATAAGCAACTCATGTCCTTCATCATCAGTCATAAGTACCACTTTTACAATTTTTTCCACAACTAAACACTTTTATTTAAACCACCACAATTTAAAACAGTAACTATCTCGATTAAAGTGGTTGTTATGCCCAGTACACCCCTCGTGACTGTATGGAATCCCCAAGCATGTTTACCTAAACAAGACATATTGGAAGGAAAATACCTGCAGGCAGAACTTGCCTTAGATCTATATACAATAGCAGAGGGGACAGCCAAACCTCCCTATGATAAAGCAGAGTCTTTTTTTCGTTCCACTCACCCAACAGCAACTCTTAAGCAGGTGCTTATGGACACATTAGAATATCTTGCAGGAGTGAAGGTAGTAAACCCGATCCTTTTGCTCGACGCTGGTTTCGGGGGCGGTAAGACCCACACTATGGCTGCAATATACTATGCAGCCAAGAATCCAACCATCCCCGAGATAAGGGAGATTACGGGCAAAATACTAACACCGATAAACTGTAGGATCGTTGTCATAGATGGAAGCGCGTACGGTGGCAGGGGCGTGAGGCGGGGTGAGCGATTCTACAGAACTATATGGGCAGACTTCCTTCATCAGTTGGGAGAAACAAAACTCGCAGAGGATTCAGATGCGCCCGACAGGTTGCCCGATCGTCAAACAATAACTCAACTCCTCAAAAAAGGACCGACATTAATCTTAATTGACGAACTGCCAAAATATCTTGATCTGGTGAAGGATCAACCCGATCTCCTCAACAAAGTAAAGCACTTTATCCATACTCTTTCTCTCTCTGTCTGTGAGGCAGAGAGATGTATGCTGATTTTGAGCGTGGCGGGAGATGTCTACATAGACGCGGCGGATGCCGTCCGAAGGGAGCTAACCGAAGCCATGAAAATCCTTAACCGCAAAATGCAGTCGATAGAGCCCGTGAAATCAGAGGATGTTCCACAAATCCTGAAAAAACGACTATTTGATTTTATAAACTCAAAGATGGCAGAAACGACAGCAAAAGCATACATTCAGCTCTATGAACAAATAAACGCTCCAGACCGATACCGAACGGCGGAGTATCAGAACCGCATAGTATCCTCATATCCGTTTCATCCCGAACTGATTGATGTTTTATATGAGCGGCTTTCGACCCTTCCCGAATTTCAACGTACACGCGGAGCTCTTAGATTATTGGCACATGTAATTCAAAAGATCTGGAAGGATCACGAGGAGGACGCGTTTCTGATTCATCCTCACCATGTGGATTTATCGGTTTCAGAGATAGTTGAGGAGTTGACTACCCGAATAAAGGAAGAAAAATACCGCAATGCAATTTACTCCGATGTTTACTCGCAGGGGGGCAAGAAAGCCAAAGCCCAAGAGAAGGACGAGGATTATTCTGTTCACTTTAAAGCGCCCCTCTTCCGAAGAGTATGTAATACGATATACCTTTACAGCTTAACAGGGGCTAAGGAAGAGGCAAGGGGCATAGACCTTGAAGATCTAATTGCAACATTAGCCGTGCCCACAAAAGAGGATCATGTGCAGTATTATAGGGACAGAGTGATACCAACAATATCGGATACCTTCTGGTACATTGAGCCCGTGGGCAACAGATATGTCTTCAGAAGGGAGCCGACTGAGAATAGGATTATCGACCAAGAGTCGCAAAACATACCTACATCGAGGATTGTTTCTACTGTAAAAGGGATAATACAAGAGATATTTACGGCGAAGGGGAAGGGGCACTTCTTCATAGAAATATTCCCAGAAGATCCAAGCAAGGTCGATGACGATACTAACCTGAAGGTAGCGATCCTTAACCCCATACTCGGTTACACCATAACAACAGAAGGGGAGGTGTCAGATAGAATCGCTCAGTTTATACTAAACAGAGACTCTAGGGGGAATTTGCGCACCTATAGAAACAACACCTTCCTACTGGTTTCTAGGGAAGGTGCTTGGGAGAGCCTTCGTGACACAGTGGCAAGACTCGAAGTAGCAAAAGCGCTGGCCGAGGATCCAGAAAGGTATGGAATACCTCACGACAAGAAGAAGAGCCTACAACAAAAAGTAGCCCAATACGAAACTGCCGCAACCGAGGCGATACGTGCCTCATTTACGTACATCGTATATACCACAAGGGGCGGCAGGGTTGAGGCGAAGTCCTTCCGTCCGAGCGGTTATGGGACTGCTCAGCCAGGGCAGGAGATACTCTGGCAGATATTGTCCAAAATTCTTAACAGGGTAACCGAAGAGGCTTTGGACCCAGAATATGTTAAAACAGAGGTGTGGTCGATCCAAACACCAGAAACGACGACTCGTGCTCTTTTTGAGGGCATTCATAAGAAATCGGGCGTGGTTCTGCCAGAAAATCAGGCACTATTCGAAAAAACTGTGCTCGAAGGGGTCAAAAGGGGCACATGGGTCTTAATCCAGCAAGGAGAAGTTTATGCCCCCGAGAAACCACCTAACCGCGTTATAATCAGCTCAGACTCTGTTCTACTATTGCCTGAGGAGGCAGGTAGACGCGGCATAACAGACCCCCGCGGTCATGTCTGCTCCAAGTGCCTTAAGTGGCCATGCCAATGTATAAAACCACCTCTGCCACCTCAACCACCTCAACCACCTCAACCAACGACTGGGATTATAAAAGAGATCTTCGAGCCTGCGCCTCCAAAAATCCAATTTGAAGACCTAGACAGGTGGATCAAACGGGAAGGAGTAAACGAAATAACTGAGGCGAAAGTCAGAGTTATAGGCACAACCGATGTTGCCCTCCAGTTTAAAAACTTGGTAAGACTCGCTAGGGCTGGCAGGAAAGTGCAAACCTCGGTGCAGATTAAATCCAGAACTTACCAAACGAACATGATCCTTGATGTAAGCTTCAGTGCTGACGATGTCGGACTAGATGCGCCCGCAGCTAAGATCCTAGAGGACATTGCAAGGTGGTCTCTACCAGATTTTGAGGGCATAATCCAACTTAAAGCAGAGGGTCTTCCGATTAACGAGTTAAGACAGTTGCTGAAAAATACTATAGGAGCAGACAATCCAGACATAAAACTTGGCTTGGAAATATCACATAAGCGGGAGAGATGATGCCCTTTAAATACATAATTAAGTGGCACCGTTCCCAACCGGAAAGGATTAGCGTTGAAGCTTATCACAAATACCCTCAAACTGAAGAAGAGAAGCGAAAACCTACCTTCGTGATAGGAAGAGCCGAAGGTTCTGCCGTATTGGCAATACGCCATATGCTTGAAAAAGCATCTCAAAAGTTCCCCACCAGAAAATACAGAAAAACACTGCACATTATTTTGAACGAAAGTAACGAGGAAGCATATGAGAGCGCATACCGTATAGGCTTGGCTGTAGCACTATTAAGTAAAGCCAAAACACCAGAGCAAATGCAAAAATCCGTGCGTTATATTCAGAACGCTATGCCTGAGGAGATATGGTTTTGGACGAGCAAGCTTCTTGATGAAGAAATTGGAGAACGTGTTATAGAGGCGTTGTTCATAATTAGCGGATGTACTATGATTAGTCAAAAAACATCTAATAAACCAAAAGTTAAGCTAATGCCATTAACCGGAAAACAATGCAAGAACGGAGAGGACGCTTAAAGTAAGGTAGGGTTTTAAAAGTGATTAATTTTATGAGGACAAAGACTTAAGGCGTATAGCAATACTTTACATAATACTTTGCATCTAAAACACATCTATTTAGTTCTATAGACCTATTTCATACCTTATTGGTATCCTGAACCTTTTTTGTTAGATATAGAACTTTTTTTAGATCTCATTCAAAAATAAGTGGGAATACCTCCTTTGCTACTAAATAGATTCGTCTTATCCGATATTCTAAAAATGTTGGATATTGCTCGAACTTCCACAGATTCTTATCAGACGGTATGAAATGCTTTTGTGCACTGCTTTCATAGTTAGGAAGATATATTTCCGGTGATCCTTCTATTTCCGCGTTAATATCCTTATGGATGAAGGTTATGTTGGAAAGGTTATTTATATCAGTTTCTTTTGCATCCGGGTCATTGGGGTTTAAGTTTTCCTCCAGAAATTCCTTTGGGAATATGTGATGCTTGGCTAATTCCTTAATGCTTCTTCTATGTAAAAGCATACCGGCCCAGTCGTCGGCTCCTTTCTTTATAAGGAGTATGTAGAGCAAGAATAGATATGATCTTCCCTGTAATCTTAGCACATTGAAATGCCGACCTCTTTCAACATCATTAAAAGTTATCTT
>JAOACS010000002.1 GCA_026417655.1 Syntrophobacterales bacterium | reverse complement strand
AGATGTGTATAAGAGACAGGATGGATGCAGGGTCTATAACAATCGTCCATGGGCATGTCGTATGTATCCCCTAGATATCGATGTGAAACATCCTGGATGCTATCGATTTATTACTACATCGTCCAAATGCTTTGGTCTTAGGGAAGGGATTGAGTGGAGAATAGAGGATTGGTTGGTTTCTCAAGGCATAGCTCCATACAGGGAAATGGAAGAGCTTTACCAACGAGTCATGCCACCCCAATTTTCTCCTAGAGCCAAAATGGATGCTGGTCTCGGTAAGCTTCTTTTTTTAGCCTACGACCTAGACGTCTTTAGGGAAATGATACAGCATCCTGCATTTAGAAAACTCCACGACTTAGATGAAGAAGGTTATATGCGGGCTATGGAGGATGAAGAAGAGCTTCTAAAGCTTGCCTTCTTCTATATTAAAAATCAATTAGAAGAACTCTTTACCCTAATGTGAAATCAAAAATCTATGAGAGATGGTAACGCCTTGCCTGAACATCTAGAACCGATTGGGGAAAGGGAAAGATTTTCCTTCCTCTGTCACCCGGCAATCGCATGCTTTGGAGAGTGTTGTCGAAGACTACGACTTATGCTTACTCCTTACGATGTAGTAAGACTTCGTGAGGGACTTAAACTTCCGTCCCGGGAATTTATTGAGCGATTTACCATTATGGAATTTCGACCGCCATCCTATGTTCCCGTTTTGTTTCTGAAAATGGAAGAAGGGGGTGACCAAACTTGTCCTTTTCTTTCTAAAGAGGGCTGTTCGGTCTATAGCCATCGCCCCTCTGCGTGTCGGATTTATCCTGTTGCTCGAGCTACCCGTTATCATAGTGTTCATGGTGTTTTGATGGAATCCTTCTTTTTAGTAAAGGAGCCCCACTGCCGAGGTTTTGAAGAGAGTAGGGAGTGGAATATCTTTGAATGGTTTAGTGATCAGGGACTTGAGAAATATCATCGTCTAAATGATGAGTGGACACGTATTGTGATGAGCCCGAAATTAAAGGGGGGGCTTACAGCTCATCAGCAGGAACTATTTTACATGGCGACTTACGAATTAGGGATGTTCAGAAAGTTGGTTTCGTCACCTAAATTCCGTAATGCCTTTGGGATAAACGATGGGATAGGTGAAGAAGACGATGAGAGGTTACTTGATTTTGGTTTAAAATGGCTCGCCTTTTCCCTTCTCGGGGAAACCGAAACGTTACAGCAAGGAAAGGGTGGTCCATGAGAAGAGCAGAAGTGCTTATTGTAGGTGGGGGCATAGTAGGACTTACGGTGGCGAGAGAACTAATAAGGCGTGGCTATGAGGAGATCATTGTAATAGAGAAGGAAAGGAAGCTAGGAGCTCATGCTTCGGGAAGAAATAGTGGAGTACTTCATGCGGGAGTCTACTATACCCCAGAAAGCCTTAAAGCAAAATCTTGCCTAAGGGGTAACCGTCTTCTTAAGGATTATTGCAAAGAAAGGGGTATTCCTATTTTAGAAACAGGTAAGGTCATTGTAGCATCTAGTGGAAATGAGTTACCTTGCCTGGAAGAGCTCTTTAAACGGGCTCAGGCGAATGGAGCGACGGTTGAATGGGTAGATGAAAAGGAACTTTCCAAAATAGAGCCTTCGGCAAAAACTGTTGAAAAGGCAATATATGTTAGAGAGACTGCCTCTGTGGATCCAAAATTGGTGCTAGAGGCCCTGGGTCGGGATGTCGAAAATTCCATGAAGGCCAGGGTCTTGCTAGACTGCACTTTCAGAGGACTTAAGGGATCATCTGTGGCTGTGACATCCCAAGGGGAAATTCGCTTTGAGCGTTTTATTAATGCAGCCGGTGCCTTTTCGGATAAAGTTGCCCATGCCTTTGGCTTAGCAGGGGAGTATCGCCTATTACCCTTCAAGGGTATTTACTGGAAGTTGAGAAATGATCATCCTCTTACATTGTCTATTCGAGGACATATATATCCTGCGCCCGATTTGCGATATCCTTTTCTTGGGGTTCACTTTTCTAGAAACGTCCATGGAGAGGTTTTCGTAGGTCCTACGGCAATTCCTGCCTTTGGAAGAGAACATTACGGAAAGATTCGCGGGATTGACGGGGAAGCCCCCCTAATCCTAGCAAGGAATGCCGCGTTACTTGTATCGAACAAGTCTTTTAGAGAGATGGGTTTTAAGGAACTCCTCAAATATTTTCGACCATTTTTTTATAGGGATGCTAAGCGACTTGTGAAGGATCTTCAGCCCGAAGCTTTAGAACCATCACATAAGGTTGGGATAAGACCTCAGTTAGTAAATATTCGTAAGAAAAAGCTTGAGATGGATTTCATGGTGATTCAAGATGGAACATCTATTCATGTGTTAAACCCTATTTCTCCCGCTTTTACCGCTTCCATGGATTTGGCTGAAAGGATAGTGTCGGTGTGGTAAAAAATGTCTTTAGGAGAGAAAAAAAGCTTGCACAACTTGTTAGAAAGTGTATAGTCCTCGGTGAGCTTTGGAATTTTTAAGTAAAGGAAGTTAGATGTTTTTAAGTAATGGAAGATAACAGAGAAAGAAAGCGAACCTACGATAGGTAGGATCGCTTTTTTTGTGCGTGGATGGTTGGAAGGAGGAAATCCAGAAGGGATAGTTAAGGCCTGGGTCCGGTTGAGCAGTGTAGTTCCCGGAAGGCTATCCTTCCAACGAAGTAAGATGGTTTTAGTTTCCTAAGGAGGTAGGAGTAACATGGCAGAAGGAAGAGTTAAGTGGTTCAATGAGAAAAAAGGTTATGGGTTTATTGAAACCGAGACCCAGGGTGATGTGTTTGTGCATTACACTGCAATTGAAGGTAAAGGTTTCAGGACTCTCCACGATGGAGACCGAGTAAGTTTTGAAATTGAGCAGAGTTCTAAGGGACCTCAAGCCGTTCGTGTAAGACGTCTAAACGGCAACAAATAACCTGCTCTAAAGATCACTGACTAGAAAAAGGAAAGCCCGGAATTAAGTTCCGGGCTTTTTGTTATGGGTTCTGAACAGGATGGGCAAAATAGAGAGTAATATCCAGAAAAGACTGAGGGAACTTCCAAGTGTTCATGCTATCTTGGAACATCCGATGATAGCTTCCTTAGGCCCCAGGTATCCAAGAAAAGTTGTGATCGAATCGGTTCGAAAGGTATTAGACCGAAAACGAAGGATAATTTTAGAAGGAATCGTTGAGGAATCAATTGATGAGAAAGATATTCTAGGGGAAATAGTTGATACTATCCAAAAGGCTCTAACCTCCACTCTTAGGCCTGTTGTCAATGCAACGGGTATTATAGTTCATACAAATCTTGGTCGTTCCATCTTGCCAGAGGAAGCCATAGAATCGATGGTTCAGGTTGCCAGATCCTATTCTAGTCTTGAGTATGATCTTGAAACAGGAAAGAGGGGCTCAAGGTATGTGCATACAGAAAGGCTTCTTAGAGAAGTTACAGGGGCTGAAGGTGCTCTTGTGGTAAATAATAACGCTGCCGCCGTTTTTCTTGTCTTAAATACCCTAGCGAGAGGAAAAGAGGTAATTATTTCTCGAGGTGAGCTAGTGGAAATTGGTGGATCCTTTAGGATGCCGGAAGTGATGGCGATGAGTGGAGCAGTTCTTCGAGAAGTTGGTTGTACCAACAGGACCCATCTCATAGACTATGAGCAGGCTATTGGAGACTCAACGGTGGCTTTAATGAAGGTGCATAAAAGCAATTATAGAATTATTGGGTTCACTCATGAAGTTGGTGCAAGAGAGCTTGTAGAGCTTGCTCATCGGCGTGGTATTCTTGCTTTAGAAGATATGGGAAGTGGGTGTTTTGTAGATCTTTCCCGTTTTGGACTTCATGGAGAACCTACTGTAAAGGGCGAGTTAGAAGAAGGTATGGATATTGTAACCTTTAGCGGCGATAAGCTTCTAGGTGGACCTCAAGCAGGTATCATAGTAGGACGTAAAGAACTCATAGAGAAACTTAAAAGAAATCCCTTAACAAGGGCCCTTCGAGTCGACAAGTTAACCCTTTCCGCCCTTGAAGCCACCCTTAGACTCTACTACGATGAGGATAGAGCTTTAGAGTATGTGCCTACATTGAAAATGATTGCCATGCCACTTGATGAGCTAAAAAAGCGGGCAGAGGGTTTGAAAGAAAAGCTCAAGGTTCTTGTAGAGGACCGGTCTTTAGAGATATCGGTTATCCCAAGTAAAGCGAGAACTGGTGGAGGATCTCTTCCTGAAGTGGACATACCTTCCTGGGCTGTTTCTGTAAAACATCAGAAAGTGGCTCCCCAGATGATAGAGGAGTTTTTGCGAAAATTTAATCCCCCAATTATTGCGAGAATAGAAGAAGATAGGCTACTACTTGATGTAAGAACCCTTCAAAAGGGTGACGATGAAATTATACTTGAGGCTTTTACTAGGTGGACTAAAGTGAGACTTTAGGACCCGGACTTATCGCCCTCGTCCCCTATGGAAGGCGTCTTAAGCCCGGGTTTACCTAGGGAATTATACTAATTAGAAGACTTGGGTGTGCCCACCTTTACCCCGCCCTGTTCGCATAGCTTTCGGAAGTTATCTCGCTCTTTGTACATATCAAGCCAGCTCTGAAGGGCCTCAATGGGAAGTTCAAAGCCTTTAATCCCCGCCTGATGGGCAGCCAGATATTCTCCTAGGAGGATCTGATATTGTTCGTAAAGTGACTTTTCCACTTCGTAAAGAGCTCCAATGTGTCGGTGAATTCTATGGAGCGCTATGGGAACAAGAGCCTGTAGAGCCTCTTCTCGGGTTTTGAATCTTTGGGAGAGCAATTCTTGAAGTTGCGGATCCTTTTCTTTGCCAAAGTAAACCGGTTTAAAGCCTTTGTCCTTCAAAGCGTCAAACCAACCTATACGTCCCACATAAAGTCCAAGATATCCGTTTTTTAGACAGAAATAATACCTCGTGGGTATAGCAAGGAAGACTACCACCGCTACAATCACAACAATGCTACCAAGGATACCTAATTTTTTTAGTAACTCACGATTAATTCCGGAAACCCGATAGCTTACGTCATGGTGAGACATCTTAGGAACCTCCCTCTCTGATTGAAGCCTTTTAAATTTCCGTTGTTTAATGCAGAAGTTATCTATCCAGAATTTTAAGGAAAAGTCAAAAAAATTTATTTACACTAAATTCAATGGAGCCAAGAAGTTTATTGATATTTAGTTGTGGTAGCGCTAGAAGAAATTCGAAAATGGAGCTAAATTCTGGGAAAAAATAAGGGATAAGCCATGAAACGATCCTTATTATTTATTACTATCCTATGGGGGATCTCCGTCATGCTTGGATCGGCTGAGGCAACAAAGGTTGTTGAGAGTGCGTTACTTACACCAAAGTCGACCACTCTTTGGATAAGGGAAATTGTCACTGCAGAAAATGGTGTTATAAGTTTTGATCTACCTCCTCAGGCTATAATAGAAACCCTTAATATTAAGGTGTTGGAATCTCAGAATGTGTTGGTTAGTGCAGTCTCAGAGGAATGGCTTGAGGAAAGACACGAGAAGGAACTTCAAGAACTCATCGAGAGGATTAAACTCCTTGAAAGAGAAAGAGATACCATAAGGGCTTCTCAGGAGATTGTAAAATCCGAGATAGAGGCCTGGAAGGAGCAAAGCCGGAAGAGGTACAATCAATTTCACGATGTTCTTAGTATCATCGAAGAAGCTAGAAAGCGCCTTGAGGAACTCTATAGGAAATCTTTGGAGATAGATTACAATCTTAAGGCCAAAAATGAACAGTTAGACCAACTCAACCATCGCCTTAAGGAAATGACCGGTGATAAAAAGAAGACCAGAAAAGTATACTGCAAACTCTTCGGATCTTTGCAGGACATCTCTAAAGAAATTACCGTTAGATATGGATTTGCAATGAAGGAAGCAGAGTGGCGTCCGGTGTATCGTTTGGAACTATTTCCCCTTGAAAAACGTCTTTCCTTCATCTGGGAAGCAGAAATCAACCAACGCTCTGGATTTGAGTGGTCTAATGTTGATCTTACCCTTGCGACATCGGAACCTGTAAAGTTTCTAGAACCTCCCGAACTTCCTCCCTGGATTATTGAGCCCCTCCATCGTCCTCTAAAGAAAACACTGGGTATGGCTCCATTGGCTTCGAGAGAGGCGGTCGAGGGAGAAGTTCAACAACCTCAGTTATATGAAGAAGAAAAAGGCACCTTTAGTATTTATCATCTAGGTCAGCACACTATACCATCGGGAAGGCCTATAAGGCTTCGGCTTATGAAGGAAGACTGGAATGTCCAGGTTCGTTATCTTGTACGACCATTTGTATCACCTTGGGCATTCATTCAGGCTAAGGTAAATTTCGATAGGCCATTTCAAGCTCCTCAGGGAGAAGGTCTTTTCTTCCTTGATGGGACCTTTATTTCGAAATCAACGGTTTCCTTTCATGGGCTTTCTGGGATCTTTTATTTTGGGACCGATCCTCAAGTCTCGTCGAAATTGGTTATGGAGGAAAAGCAAACAGGGAAAAGGGGGTTTATAAGAGGAAAACAGACCTTTTTATGGAAGTGGTATTACGAAATAGAAAATGCTCATTCCTTCCCTGTTACGTTAAGCTTTGAGGAAAGGAGGCCACAGTTAAGGGACGAACGTATTGAGATTAAATTCATTGAGCTTCCAGCCCTAAAAGCCCTTGAAGAATGTCCTCCCGATAGATGGTGTTGGGAGGTTTCCGTAGATGCAAGGGAAAAGAAAATTTTTCGGTTCTCAATTCAGGCAGAAGCTCCAGAAGATATGGAGATTTTACCGGGATGGTAACGGAAGAATACATAATAGGTCACGTCAAGAAGCTATGGAAAGAAGCTGAAGAAAGGCTTGAATCAAAAAGAGAAGGGCTGTTTTCTAACAAAGATTTCGCTTTTACCTTTAGATCATACGAATTAGCCATAGAGGAGACTGCCAAGGCTATGGAAGCCTTTGGTGTGTGGGACGAGTGTGCTCGGTGTGGAAGTTCCCCAAAGGGTAGCTGTTGCGCTCCCGAGGTGGCTTCTTGGTATGATATTGAAACCCTCATGGTGAATATCCTTATGAGATGCACCCTACCTTCCCGTCCCTTTTATCCTAATCATTGCTTGTTCCTTGGAGAAAGGGGATGCCTTCTTAAGGCCCGTCATTACTACTGTGTTCACTTTCTTTGTCCCGAAATTGAAGGCATGCTGGGTCCCAGTAAAAAGGAGTTGTTAAGGAAGATAATAGGAGAAGAGCTATTTTGGGGATCGAAGGTTATCTCGAATTTGCTCATTTTAGCTTAAGGTTTTGCTCTGGTGGACAACTCTTCCATTTATGGCGTGGGCTGCACAATCCACAAAAAATCGATTGCTTAACGGGAGTAGACTATGGGGGACGGCAAAACGATTTACTTTATGGGAATAGGTGGTGTGGCAATGGGTAACATGGCTGGAGTCTGTAAGGAACTAGGCTATAATGTGATGGGATCAGACGCCGGTCTCTATCCTCCAATGAGTAATCTTATAGAGAAGTTGGGTATTCAGGTTTTTACCCCCTATAGTGAAGAGAATATTAAGAAGGTTATGCCAGACAGGGTGGTTATCGGGAACGTGATTCGAGCGACAAATCCTGAGGCGAGATGGGTTCTTGGGAATCGTGTTCCATACTTGAGCATAACTGATCTTATTGAGGAAGTTTTTCTCTCTCGACATAAAAGTCTTGTTGTGGCAGGGACCCATGGAAAAACAACTACCACGGCGCTTCTTTCCTGGGCTCTTTACGAAGCTGGCTTTGATCCATCATCACTTGTTGGAGGATTTGTTAGAAAATGGGGATGTGGGTATAGAATTGGAAAAGGTGAATGGGTTGTTATAGAAGGTGACGAATACGATACCGCCTTTTTCGATAAGACCCCCAAATTCTGGCACTATCGCCCATACGGTGCGATTGTAACTAGTGTAGAGTTTGATCATGGTGATATCTATTCTAGTATAGAGGCTATAAGGGAAGCTTTTAAGAGGTTTGTGTCTCTTATCCCCCGGGAGGGTTTTCTTGTGTTAAGATATGAAGACCCCTATAGGGAAGAGCTCGTAAAGGTGTGCAAGGGAAAAGTTATTAGCTATGGAGTAGAAGATAGCGCTGATCTAAAGCTTATTTCTATTCTACCGAGGGAAGAAAAAACCTTAGTAATTTATCGTAGAAGGGGGGAGCGCCCTACAGAATTTTGCATTCCTCTAATTGGAAAACATAACGCTTTGAACGCCTTGGCGGTATTGGGAGTTTTGGAAGAGCTAGGTATTTCCCACAGGGAGTTTTCACGACTTGTTGAGAACTTTCCCGGTGTGGTAAGGCGGCAGGAGATTATAGGAAGATGGGGAAAGGGGATGGATGAGATAATCCTAATTGACGATTTTGCCCATCATCCAACGGCGGTATGGGAAACCTTGCAGGCCGTGATAACCCATTACCCTAGACGTCGGTTAATAGCCGTTTTTGAACCTAGATCGAACACTAGCAAGCGTAAGTTCTTTCAAGGAATTTACGATCAGTCCTTTATGCGAGCCGATGTTGTATTTTTGAAGGCTCCGCCAGATTACGAAGCGATTCCAATGCACGAAAGAATAGATATTGAGGCTATTTCGGAGGCTATAAGACGTAACGATCCATCGAAGGAAGCTTTGGCTTTTTTCGAGTCAGAAGAACTGATTCATTATATCCTAAAGACAATAAGAGAGGGGGATGTGGTGGTTTTCATGAGCAATGGGGCTATGGACAAGGTGCCTTGGCGAGTAAAGGAATGGCTCGATAGATGTTATTCCTAGGAGTTTTGCGGTGAGAATACTTCTTCACACCTGTTGTGGCCCCTGCACTATATTCCCTCTAAAAAGTCTTAGAGAAAAGGGGTTTGAGGTCTTCGGGTTCTACTATAATCCAAACATTCATCCGTACCAGGAATGGGAACGGAGACTTGAAGCTCTTAGACAGGTTGCTAATCTAGTTGATGATAGAGGACCTATGCCTTTAATTGTGGGAGAAGAGTATCCTTTGGAAGAGTTCTTAAGGAATGTGGTCTTTCGTGAAGAAAATCGTTGCATCTATTGTTACACCCTTAGGTTGGAGGCTACCGCGAGGTTAGCTAAAAAAAGTAGATTTGATGCCTTTACTACAACTCTTCTGTATAGCAAAAGGCAAAAACATGATCTTATTAGAGGAATTGCCGAAAACGCCGGAAGAAGATTTTCAATCGGTTTTTATTACGAAGATTTTCGGATGGGATGGAGACTGGGGCAAGAGGAGGCCGTAAAAATGGGTATTTATCGGCAGAAGTATTGTGGTTGCATTTACAGCGAGAAGGAACGTTTTTATAAGGATGACAGGTTACTTGTCCCTTCCAAAGGGGAAAAATAAAGGATAAGGGGTGAGGGAACAGAGAATAGAACTTTTGTTGGCTGATAATGTCTTGTAATGTCCGAATATGACCTAATTATGGCGTGATTTTCTCTAAAAAACCCCCTATCTGTTAAAAGGGATGCATTGCCGTGACTGGTGTTAACAAATCATAAAGATCTAGGAGAGATTGGCATTACGTTTGCTTAAACCTAATGCTAGTAATAAAGAAGAAACAACCCTTTCCTCCTCGTGTTAGCTAACCGGCCTAGCCCCACCGGTTAGCTTTTTTTATTCCCATTCGATTGTGCTGGGAGGTTTTGAGGATATATCGTAAACCACACGATTTACGCCTCTTACCTCGTTGATGATTCTATTTGCCATCTTTGAGAGGAGTTCGTAGGGGATTCGAGCCCAATCGGCTGTCATGGCGTCAACACTTTCGACAATTCTTAAGGCTATAACTTGTTCATAGGTTCTTTCGTCTCCCATGACACCAACGGATTTTATGGGAAGGAGGACGGCGAAGGCTTGCCAGACTTTATCATACCATCCGGAGGCTTCCATTTCTTCTAAGACTATTGTGTCGGCTTCTCTCACAATCCTTAGGCGATCTTCGGTAACTTCCCCAATAATTCTTATTGCAAGGCCAGGTCCTGGAAAGGGGTGGCGCATAATGATACGTTCTGGAAGACCGAGTTCTCTTCCAAGGAGTCTTACCTCGTCTTTAAAAAGCTCCCTAAGGGGCTCGATAAGGCGTAGGTTCATCCGTTCTGGAAGACCTCCTACATTGTGATGGGTTTTGATAGTGGCTGAAGGACCTTTGAAGGAGACCGATTCTATCACATCGGGGTAAAGGGTTCCCTGGGCTAGATAGGTTACCTGGGGAAGTCTTTTTGCCTCCCCTTCGAAGATTTCTACGAAGAGATTTCCTATGATTTTCCGTTTTTTTTCAGGATCGGTTACACCTCTAAGGCGCGTAAGAAACTCTTTGGAAGCGTCTACATAGATTAGAGGGATATCAAAATAGGTTTCAAATAGCCGACGAACGCTTTCAGCTTCTCCCAATCTAAGAAGCCCATTGTTTACAAAAACACAGTGAAGCTGATTTCCGATAGCTTTGTGAAGGAGTACTGCGACAACAGAGGAGTCAACACCCCCACTTAGGGCGCAGATCACATGATTATTTCCAACCTCCTCACGAATTGATTTTATCGTTTCATCAATAAAGGACTGCATTGTCCAGGTAGGGTTACAGCGACATATGCGGAAGAGAAAGTTTTCGATGATGGTTCTACCCTGGGGGGTATGGGCTACCTCGGGATGAAATTGAACCCCGTAAAATCTTTTCTGAGGATCGACTACGGCTGCTACAGGAGAGTTATCTGAATAGGCGATAATTTTGAAACCGGGGGGAAGTCTCTTCACTCTGTCACCATGGCTCATCCAGACCTTTATGTCGGGTGATTCCATACCATGAAAGAGCTCATCAGAATCCTTTAGGCTTATAACGGCATGGCCATATTCTCGTTCATCTGCGGGCTCCACTTCACCCCCAAGTTGAAAGCACATAAGTTGCAAACCGTAACAGATTCCAAGAATGGGGATTCCGATTTGGTAAATCTCCGGGGACACCTTTGGAGCATCCTGGGCATAGACACTCGCAGGACCACCGGAAAAAATAATTCCCTTAGGATCGAATTCAAGAATTTTTAAGAGGTCCATATTGAATGGATGAATCTCACAATACACGTGGCTTTCCCTTATTCGACGGGCTATAAGCTGCGTGTATTGGGAACCGAAATCGAGTATAAGTATGCGATCCTGTGGCATATGTTGAGGTCTCATAAGGCCATTCCTACTTTAAATCCACCTGATAATTGGGTGCCTCTTTGGTAATGATTACATCGTGGACATGACTTTCTCTTAATCCAGCTGATGTAATCTTTACGAATTTAGCTTTTGTTCTTAATTCTTCTATTGTACCACATCCAACATAACCCATTCCGGATCTAAGTCCACCAACAAGTTGATGGATAACAGCAGCAAGTGGTCCCCGATAGGGCACCATACCCTCGATCCCTTCCGGAACGAGTTTGGATAACTCTTGGACTTCGTGCTGAGCATAGCGATCTCGAGCACCTTCTCTCATAGCGCCAAGGGATCCCATACCTCTGTAGGCCTTGTAACTTCTTCCCTGATAAAGGATTGTCTCCCCTGGGCTTTCATCTGTCCCAGCAAAAAGACTCCCGATCATTACTGAATGGGCTCCACAGGCAATAGCCTTTGTAATATCGCCACTATATTTGATACCGCCATCGGCTATGATGGGAATCCCATATTTGGCTGCTGCTCTGGCACATTCCATTATTGCGGTAGCCTGAGGAACTCCTACACCAGCAATAATTCTGGTAGTACATATTGAGCCGGGACCTACTCCCACTTTTACTGCATCGGCTCCGGCCTTAATAAGTGCCTCGGTTCCTTCAGCTGTAGCAACATTACCTGCTATGAGCTGGAGATTAGGAAAATGGGATTTTATTACTTTAATAGCATCTATGATATTTTTTGAATGACCATGGGCACTATCGAGGACAATAACGTCAACGTCGGCATTTACAAGGGCCTCTGTTCGCTCAAGCATATCGGAACCAACCCCTACCGCTGCTCCTACCCGAAGTCTTCCATACTGATCCTTACAGGAGTTTGGATATTTTTTAATCTTCATAATGTCCTTAATTGTGATAAGACCCTTTAAATTCCCTTCATCATCTACAACGAGAAGTTTTTCTATTCGCTTTTTTTGAAGAAGTTTTTTCGATTCTTCAAGGGTAATACCTGCAGGGGCTGTTACAAGATTATCTTTTGTCATCACCTCAGACACGGGTGTATCAAGGTCTTCTTCAAAACGAAGATCTCGGTTGGTTACGATGCCTACGAGTTTTCCCTCTTTTACAACTGGAACACCAGAAATTCTGTAATGGCGCATTATTTCTAAGACTTCAGCAATTCTGGTTTCGGGTTCTACGGTAATGGGATCAAGAATCATTCCGCTTTCAGACTTCTTTACTTTGCTTACCTCTAATGCCTGGGCCTTGATGCTCATATTGCGATGGATAATGCCTATTCCACCTTCTCGCGCTATACTTATAGCTGTGTCAGCTTCTGTGACCGTATCCATGGCGGCGCTCAAAAGAGGAATATTTAGTTTTATTTCCTTTGTAAGCCAAGTCTCTGTGCTGACCGTTGTGGGAAGCACTTCGGAATAGGCAGGAATGAGAAGAATGTCGTCGAAGGTAAGAGCTTCCGGGATTGAAGTATGTCCTGGATGCTCATCATAACCATTTACCATAGTTTCTCCTTTTTCCTGAGTCTTTACATTTTTATTCGTCTCTAATTAGCGACTACGCCCTTTAGCGCTTTTCTATATCCCATGTCAAGGAGTGAAGAAAAACTCCCTTAAGGTCGGGCTTGTCCAAGGTATCACTGTACCTTTCCTGAAGGATTGCCTTTATTAGGAGACCTTCCAAAAATCCTCCATCCGTAACAATAAGTTGGTTTTTTCGAGCTAGAGCCGAAAGAGCAGAGACAATGATAGCTCCACCTATTATAACATCTTCTCTGCCTTCCTCTAAACCTGGGATCGCTCTACGCTCATCCAGGGAAAGTGAGGCTAGGTGAGAAATAAGCTCATCAATCCAGGAGCTAGTGAGTTCAACTCCACAAACCCTGTATGGCTTGTATTCCTTCATTCCAATCCTAATTGCCCCGAGGGTTGCCATTGTTCCTCCGGCACCAACTACGAACTCTGGAGAAAAAAAAGCGAAAGGATCCCAAAGTCCTGTAAAAAAGCGCTTTGCGTGATTATGGGCTTCCTTAATCCATGCGGGATGTGCCGGAGCGGAAGGGATATAGTCTCTAGTAAGGCTTCCTGCTCCAATGAAAAAACTTTTCCACCATTTTATGGTTCCCCTATCCAGAAACACTGTTTCCGTGGAACTTCCTCCTAGGTCGAAGAAGAGCACTCGAGAGGAAAAGATACTTCTATCTTTTCCTACTTTACCTGTAGTGTTAAGAAGCTGAAGGGCTCCGATGGTCGACCAAAGGGCTTCCTCTTCTTCTGATGCAATGAAACAGGGAAATCCAAACCTAGTTCTAATCTTATCAAGAAGAACATCTCCATTTTGCGCCTTCCTAACAACGCCTGTAGCACCGCATAACACCTTCTTGACCTTTAGGACCTTAAAATATTTCCCATAGTCTTCAATTATTGAAAGGGTTCTGTTTAGGGAATTTTCATCTAACCTTAAGGCACCATTTCTGTAGTCCGTTGTAAGAGCGAAGCGACTGAAATCTCTTTTATGGTCAATAGGTCTTACACTTCCTGCTTCTTCGTTTACCGAAGCTATAAGAGATCTTATTGTATGAGAACCAATGTCGACGGCTGCATAGATCCTTTCCATAGTTTTTCACACCCGTTATTTATCAGGGAATTAATAGCAAATGAGGGGAAGAGATAGGCTTTAATGATTAGGCTATGCTAACCTTCCCCATATTTCCATTGAGACAAATGACCCAAAACTTGGGACTGGATCCGAAGGTATCTTCTAGGACCATAATCCCAAGCGACTGCTAATATGGACCATTCACTACATCTTAAGCTAAGAGCAATTACGAACAGAAAAGGCCTCTTTCTTTATTGGTTGTAATCGTAACACCGTAAATATAAATAACTTAGAATTCCATGGGAACAGGCTTTTTTCTTTAGTTCTATCTTCCCTTGTTTCAATTTCCAGATGACCCCTCGCTAATTGACTAAGAAAAATAGTATTCTTAACTTTTAAAAGTAGCGAAAAAATACTTAGACGAGGGGTTTTGGTAATGATGTCTTTTAAGGATAGGAGGGGAAGTATGAAAAAGACTAGACTCAGTCATTATAGCTCAGATAGGTCTAGTTTGTCCCCTCTAAACTACTGTAGTGAGCTAGAGGAATTCAAGACCCTCCAATTTTTACCTATTAGAAGATTATCTAGTATGTCAGGGGAAGAGGAAGTTGATGAAGAATTTGTGGAACAAATATCTACCGAAGAATTTAATTACGGAATCGCTAATGAGTCTGAGGAGATAGCCTACGAAGCGGATCATATCTCGGCATATCTTCGTGAAGTCGCCCACCATCCACTTATTAGCCCTGAGCGGGAGATGGAGCTTGCGGAAATAATACGTCAGGGGCAGGATGAATTGATAAATCTTTTGGTAACTTATGCTGAGGTCCATGAAAACCTAAAGAAACTTAGTGAAAAGATCAAAAAGATTCAGGCCCAAGAAAAGATCTTTCCTGGTCTGAGAGACAAAGCTGTTAGGTTAATAAATAAAACTATTAACCAGCTTGCTCAAAAACATCCCGATCATTCCCTGCTACAGGTCCTAAAGAGCCAGTGCAATGAGATCGCTGAAAGGATTCACCGTGCCAAGGAGGAGATGGTTGAAGCGAATCTCAGACTTGTTTTAAGTATTGCCAAGAAATATCGAGGTCGGGGTATGAGTTTCGACGATCTGATTCAAGAAGGAAACCTTGGTCTTCTTAAAGCAGTTGTTCGCTATGATCACACTAAGGGAAATCGTTTCAGTACATATGCCACATGGTGGGTAAGGCAAAGTATCATAAGAGGCATCTACGATAAAACGAGAACTATTAGACTGCCGGTTCACTGTATCGAACTAAAAAATCTTTCCAACAAGATTTACAATGAGCTACTAATCGAGCTTGGTCGTGAACCGACTATAGAAGAGATTTCTGAACGGGCGGAGGTAGATCTAGACAGGATCGAGTATATGATGTCCCTTGCTAACCAACCCCTTTCCCTCGAAACCCCCATAGGGGATGATGAGCAGAGGCTGGGAGACTTCATTGAAGATACTTCCACCGAGCATCCTCTTAGGGAACTTAGCCACAAAGAGCTAAAGGGTATTTTGGAGAAACTCCTTGCCACCCTACAACCTCGGGAGGAGAAGATCCTGAGACTTCGCTTCGGTATAGGCGGAAAACCGGAAGAGACTCTCGAAAAAATAGGAAAGAGTTTCAACGTTTCTAAAGAGAGGATTCGCCAAATAGAGAAAAAAGCTCTTAAAAAGCTTCAGCATCCAAAAAGGCGAGCTCTTATCGAAGCCTTTCTGTAATAGATACTTCAAAGTATTTTCCAGCCCCATTTATTAAAAAAAGTAATTGTTGAACGAATATTAGTAAACATAAGACGAGGACTTCTCGCCATTTCTCTTTCCCAATCGTGTATTACCTTAGCATGGGGTAAATAAACTGTTCTTCCAATGGTTCTAAGTCTTCTGGAGAGGTCGTAATCCTCACAGTAGAGAAAAAATCTTTCGTCAAAACCTCCTATGTTTTGTAGGGCTTCAGTTCTACACCACATACAACACCCGCTCATGAGGTAGGAATCCTGCACCTTATGGAGATCAACATCTCTACATTCGTATATCCGATAACGCTTGAGTTTAGTAATAGGGGAAAAGAATAGGGCCAGAAACCGCAAAGTAACATCTAATAAAGAAGGATCTCTTCTTAGAAGGTACTGTAGTGTTCCGTCGTGTGAAAATACCATAGGGGTTATCAACACAACATCGCTGTTTCTTTCAGCATACTCTCGAAATGCCGTTAGTGTTTCCGGAAAAAGGTAAACATCGGGGTTTAGGATAAGATGATAGGGATAGCTATGACTCCATATAGCACGATTGTGGGCAGCTCCATAACCTACGTTTTTCTTCAAGGTTTTTAGAAAGGTTCTATGGATTGGATGGTTAGAGCCAAAATAGCATTCTTTAATAAGTGTTTCTAGGATTGAAACATCGAGAGGCGGTATAGAGTTATCTATTAAAAAAAGGGATGAGTTCTCAAGGATGGTTTTCTTTTCACTTGAACGAAGGGCCTCCTTTAGGTGAAAAAGCGTCCGAGACAGCTTGTGTATATTGGGATGATAGAGGACAATGGATATGGCGATTCCTTTTTCAAGGGAAGGAGGATTTGAGGTCATGCGTCGCTACCCTCGTATTGCCCTAACTGGTGGTATAGCGAGTGGCAAATCGACGGTTGCATCAATGCTCATGAGAAAAGGAGCCCTTATTATAGATGCCGACTCTATAGCAAGAGAAGTGGTTGAGCCGGGAACGGATTGTTGGAAAGCTCTTCGATCCGTTCTTTCACCAGGCTTTTTTGAGGAATCAGGCCTTATTAACCGTCGAAAACTTCGAGAAGCTATTGTTAAAAACTCCGAGATAAAGAAATGCATTGAAGGCATAATCCATCCTGCCGTTATTTCTGAAATGAAGGTTAGGTGGGAAAGAGCCATAGCAGAGAATCCGGAGCGTATTGTGATCTTCGATATACCTCTGCTCTTTGAAGTCAACCTACAACATCGTTTCGATTTTGTTATAGTAGTTTATGTTCCCCGATCTATTCAGCGGGAAAGACTCGCCACCCGAGACGGTATCTCTCCCGATGAGGCCGAAAAGCTTATAGATATTCAAAAGGATATCGAGTTTAAAAAAGCCCATGCTTCAGCTCTTATCGTGAATGATGGGAGTATGGAAGAAACTGCCCATCAGGTAGATCTCCTTTGGAATAAGTTAGTGGATTTGTGGCATAATTTTTCTAAATCTCCTGAAGAATCTCGATCTTTACTTGGTTTCTCAGACTTTTCTTCCAGCCCTCCCAGTAGGACTTGCTGATCTGTTCTATAAGTATAGGCTTGAAGCGCTTAGCTTCCTCTTCCACTACTTTTTCATCAGGAAGTTTGCTTTCAACCCATTGGCAAACCATGTAGGCGGTCATTCCCTTTATAGGTTTTTCGGGGAAGGGAACAAATTCAGTAAGGTCCATTAGGCGCTCAAGTTCTTCACCCCATATTCCGAAGTTAGCATCAGGTCTCAGACGGTTTAGAAAGGGTGACCTGGTAGCGCTAAGCCTTGCACCTTTTGAAGCCTTCTCAAGGGAACCAAGGGATATGGCCTGAGTTAGAAGTTTTTCAGCATCCCTGAGAGCCTCCTCTTCCGACTTTTCTCTTCTAAAATCCTTTTCCACTCTTGTTTTCACTTCCTCAAAGGGAATAATTCTTGGAGCTTTAATCTCCTTGACTTGAGCTACAATAAATCCGCTTTTGGCTTCAAGAACCTCTGACACACCCTTTTCCGGGAGTTCGAAAAGGGTTTTTGTTATATTCGGGTTTTCAGAAAAGGGGGGTAGGTTTTGGGAGGCCGATAGCCATTGGGGTAGGTCAATAAGGGGATAGCCATATTTCGTCGCGGCTTGAGTAATGTCCTGCGATGCAAAGGTAGCATCAGCAAATTCCCTTGCCTTTGAGTAGGCAACCTCCTTTGCCTTTTCTTCTAGTAACTTTTGCTTGATGCGGTCCTTCACCTCTTCAAAGGACAACTCCCTCTCGGGCCTAATATCCTCAACCTTGATGATGTGAAATCCAAAGGAGCTTTTCACAAGATCGCTTATTTCACCAACTCTCATGTTGAAAGCCCTATCGGCGAATTCTTTAACCATTTGCGATCTGGTAAAATATCCTAAATCTCCTCCCTTTGCTTTTGTTGCTAAATCCTCAGAGTACTTTTTGGCAAGAGTAGCAAAGTCATGTCCGCTTTTAGCAAGAGATAGCACCTCCATTGCCTTTCTTCTTACGTTTTCTACTTCTTCTTGGGAGACCTTAGGGTTTAAACGAAAAAGAATATGCCTTGCCCGAACCTCCTTTTCCTGACGATAATCCCTTTGGTGAGCTTCATAATAATCCTTTACTTCGCTCTCGCTTACGGAAATGTTTTTAGTAAAATCGGAGGGGTTAAATAAAACATAGGCGATTCGACGTTTTTCAGGTTCTTCGTAAGATTTCTGATGGGCCTCGTAGTAAGCTTTGAGGGACTCTTCCGTAACTACAATCCTACTTTCATATTTATCCCATGGGAAGCTAGTGCATAGAAATTGTTTATCTGTTTTTAACATCCTGACATAGTCTAGCACTTCTTTATCGGAGATTGTAACCTGTCGCATTACGAGATCTTCAAGTTTTTTTACCGTTAAGGATTGAAGGAGTTCGTATTCAAAGGACTCTGGACTAATACGATTCTGTTGAAGAATTGTTCTGTATCTTTTTATGTTAAATTCTCCATTTACTTGAAAGGCAGGAATCGATCGGATTGTATCCTGAAGTTCAGCGGTGGATACTCTAACGCCTAATTCAGAAGCCTTCTTGAGAAGGAGCGTCTGATCAATCAAAAGATCAAGAACCTGCTGTTTAATATTAATTTTTTTGAGCATCTCTTCCGAAAAATTCTGTCCAAGCTTCTGTCTGTAAAGATCTCTAAGCTGATCATAGGCCTTCCCATACTGTTGGACTGTAATATAGGTATCATCAACTCTGACAAGGTAGCTTCTTTGCTTTTCCTGATAGGAATATCCTCCCCATAGGATGAAAACCACAACGATCAACATGAGAATAGTTTTGATGAGCCATGACGAAGCATTCTTTCTGAGTGTCGTTAGCATACTGAGCATTTCCTCCGACTATGCATTATTCCCCGTCATATAAACTATGGGTTCAGTCTTCTTCCGCTCGAAGATCAAATATACCAAGGCTCCAAAAAATGGGATTGTTGATACGGTGAAAAACCATATAATCTTTCTTTTAGGCGATATAAATTTCCTTTTAGGAATATCCTGAATAGCCCAAAAGGTGGGGATAAGTGGGACAAAGAGCAATAAAAGGGTAAGTATTACACTGAGGACTGTCATGTTATCACCTCTTTTTTTTCTGATATCTTCTTTGCCCAGGAGATGTAAATTTCCTCCTGAGATTTCAACCGATCGATAATTTCAAGTAAAACTTCGCTCCATAGTTCAGTTGTTCTTTTACCGAGCCTCTCTATAACCTTTTGTGCTCTTTCCTGCAAGCTCTTCCTGTGAAACCTAAAAAACAGATAGCCTACGATAAACTCGAGTGTAATAAGCGAGAGAAGGGCTCCGAGGCCTTCGATAGCAAAGATCTTTTCGAAGAAATTAAGAAATCCTTCTCCAAACCATCCGAAGAAAGACTTCCTTTCTGTATACCTAAACTCTCCAACAGAAAGCACAAAGATTACAACAAGTCCCCAGTAGGAGATGGTCTGAATGGTGCCGAAAATGCCAGATCTTATACCCTCTCCCCTTTCCACTTCTTCCTCAAAGAGAAGACTCTGTCGTTCTTTCCAATCGATCCATAACTCTTCTGGATCGTAGAACTTAGAGAGCTCATGGATAAGCGACTCAGGCGAAGATCTTACGAGGAGCAATCGGTTTAGCCTCTCCGAAAGCCTGAGAAAGGGTTTCTTTGTTACCTCATTGATTGTTAGTAGCGATTCTTCTTCGGAGGGCTTGGGGGCCATTTTCGAAATGTTAAATATAATAAGAGCCGTTCCTTTTAGCTGACCTCCAGCGTCATGGGAACGAGCAAGGATTTGTTTAATGGTCTTATTTTTAGTAATAAGACCCTCGGAAATTCTTTTCCCCTCCAATTCCCATGTGGGAAGGAAGTCGGAAAGTTCTTGTATTAACACCCTAATGTGCTCCGCCGCACTAGCACAAAGATAGGTTACCTCTTTAAGAGACCGTTCTAGCTGTTCTAGTTCCCATAAAAGATTAGAGCTTTTAATCTCCCGAATTTCTTTAAGTTCTCGTTCCCGGAAGATCTCCAGTTTAAAAAGATGCCATTGATTCCATATTCTTATCGCCTTCTCTTCCAGAGCATCCTTTGCTGAAATAAGAAATAGCTTAGGTTGTTCAAGGCCATTTTGGTTAAGGTAGTGAATAAAGCTGGATGTCAAAGTCTCTAGTTTTTCGATCTCATCGGCAATAAGGTCAATTTTATTTATAACAAAGTAAAAATTTGATGGATTCTTCTCTCTAACCGTTTGTTGTAAGAATTCGTAAAAGGCTTCATCGGCATATTTCTCGGGGGAGGTTACCCAGATCAAGAGGTCAAGATTATAGAGAAAATTTCTAACCAATTGGTGATGTTCTTCCTTGATACTGTCGAAATCAGGCATGTCACAGATTAGGATCTGTTTAGCCCTTTCAGCTCTATGTCGGTAGGTAACAATTGGAAGCTCCATATCGAATACTTCTTTCGGAATTATTGTTTCCTCATGGGCGTAAAGAATAATTTCATTAGTGTGGGGTCTTCGATGGCTTACAGTGGAGACCTCCTCGCCGGATAGGGCATTAATTAGGGTTGATTTTCCAACCCCTGTTCCGCCAATAAGTCCGATGGTTAAAACGTTACCGGTAAGCTTAAAAATCTCGGATTTTATGCGATTTGCTCGCTCCTTAAGAGACTCTTTTTTCTTTAATGACCAGACCCATTCCGGTAATTCATCGATAAGTTTAAGAATTTCTTCCAATCTCTTTTCTATTTTTTCCGAAGGATTATCAGCCATTGATCGGTTCCCCTAATCATTTCGAAGTTCAACATTCTCAAGAGCTTTAATAAGGCCTTCCTCTGGAATAAAGGGGGTTATAGCGTCTATAAAACGGTCCCTTTGTAGAAAAATTATGGACTGAAGACCTCTCTTGTAACGATTCGATAGTTCTTCAACTATACTATGCATCTCTCGACTTGCAAAAAATTCCACGGTGGCCTTAGTGATAAAAGGAGCTATGATGGCATCTATTGTCGCCTTAACCAAAGATAAACCTCCACCAATAGCGGCTTCAATTCCGAGGATAAAAATTCCCCAAAGGGCAAAGGACGAATATATTCCGAGCTCTTTAGTTTTGGGGATTCCCTCCATAAGAGTCTGGAATTTATTTTCGAGCCAGTCAAATATGTCCTGAGAGTTTCTAAACATAAGATTCTGAATATCCTCCCGGGAAAGCACCGTCTGACGACTCCTTAAAACTTCACTAAGGGGCTTTCGGTCGGTAGGAACTCGTTTTAAGACCTCGTTAACCAAAAAATCCATTGCGTAAAATACCGGAGAGTGATCAATTTGCTTCTCAATAAGTTTAAGGGTCTCTTCTTTAGAATTCCTTTCACCTTCAGAGAGTTCTATCCCAAGGAGTTCTAAAACCTTAGATATAGCTTGTCCTATGGTTTTTCGAGGTTTTACAAAGATGTCATAACGGCTGTAAAGGGCCTTTATTTGAGGTTGCAGATGGGTTTTTGTATGATCTCTTACGGTGGCTATGTGATTTTCTAGCACTTCATAGACTGACCTTTCTGCCAAAACTTTTATGTCTCTTACAAGATTCGTGAGGGCTTCCTTTTCTCTTTTTAATGCCAGGGCCATTTCTCTGGAGATGGCAGCCATTCTAAGCTTTGATCGTTCATTTTCCCTATTTCTAATCTCCTTCCAACAATCTTCTCTCACCAATGCATTCAGACGTCTTTCCACTTCATTCCAAGCCTCTAGATGTCTCAATTGACCCTTTTCGGGGCGAGCAAAAGGGATCATAATAAGGGAGTTTCTATCCACGTGGAATCCCTGAAGTCTAAATATATGGAGAACCTCATGGGGTTGAAGCTCCTCGGATACTTTATTTACGATCACAAAAAAACTTTTATTTTCTTCTATTACACGGCGAAGAAAGCGGTTGAGGCGTTCATCGGCGTACTTTTCCTGACTTAAGATAAAAAGAATAAAATCGCTAAGAGAGAAAATATCCTCTGCCATCCTGTGGTGATCTCGGGCCAAGCTATCTATATCCGGGCTATCTACGAATACCCAGGGGAGGTCCCTTAAATGTTCTGTTATAGTTAGAACGCCTGGAGATCCTTCCAGGGGATAGGAGGTCGAGGAGGGGGTATCGATTGTAGTAAAGCACCTAAGCTTTATTTTCCCTTTACCTTTGGGAAAGGCTGCGATAGGACCTTTAGTTTTTGGACGTTCAACGCCGGCGGTGCTAATATAGGTTCCGGCAAGGGAATTGAATATGGTTGACTTTCCCGTTCCCGTCCCTCCTATTACAGCTATCCAGAAAAAAGGGATTTCTCTTCGATCATTTTCAACCGCCAGGCAGAAAGAAAATTTTTCGTAGAGGGATTTGAAGGCGTTTAAAGGTAATGTGAACCCGCTCCATTGAGTCCTTTTTAGCATCTCCTCTATCATGATCTATTCTCTCTGGCTTCAAAGAGGAAGAGCCTTGACCGAAAAAGCTCTTCTCTCCTGGGAAGAAAAACCTGCCATTCTTCCTCTTCAAAAAGAAAGCTAACAAGGGCTGTCACCTTACCATTGTTCCATCTCCATATAGGAGGGTTTCCTCTGCGAAACAAGAGTTTTGTCCTATGGGTTAACTTACAGGCGAAGTAAACCCCTCGATTGGATACTATCAACCAGCCTTCTACATAAGGCTCAAGAGAAGGCAAGTTGCCAGAAAAGGCTAAGCTACTCCAAAGAAGCTTTTCATCCTCTTCTCTGACATTATCCCAATTTTCTTGCCATACCTTTGGTATGAAGGAAAAGGCTGAAGGTCTCTCCCTTTTTCTCGTTGGAAGTAGATATCGACTAAGTTTAATCAACATCCTAATATATCTTACTGGACGAAATAGTGTTATTTTCATAGGAACAATAGGAACTAAAATTTCCACACACCTGCAATTGGTTTACCACATTTTCCGCAATGACCATGATCTAGATTTATAATATTACTCCTGAAGCCAAATCTCTCTATAAGAAGGGCTTTACATGAAGGGCAATAGGTAGATTCACCCTTTTCTCCTGGCACATTACCGGTGTAGACGAACTCTAGCCCTTCCTTTAAACCTATTTCTCTAGCCTGGACAAGAGTGGCAACCGGTGTAATGGGAGCGCTTAACATGCGGTAGGCAGGATGAAAGCGGGTAACGTGCCATGGAGTTTCTTTTCCTATGGATACTATAAATCTTGCGATATCCCTCAGTTCGGCGGGATCATCGTTTTGACCTGGGATAATGAGGGTTGTAATCTCTATCCATACACCAGCTTTTTTGAGTTTTGCTATGGCATCTAGGACAGGAGAAAGTCTAGCTCCACAAAGATCTCGGTAAAATTCCTCTCGGAAGGATTTTAGGTCGATGTTGGCTGCATCGAGAACTGGAATGAGTTCATCGCAGGCCTCAGGACTCATGAATCCATTAGATACGAATACATTTGCAATCCTTTTAATTTTAGCAGGTTTCATTATGTCTAGGGCGTATTCTAGAAAAATTGTCGGTTCTGTGTAGGTATACGATATAGAGGCACATTTGTGAATCACGGCCTCTTTTAAAATTTCTTCTGGGAGTTTTTCTTTTCCGTATATGATGTTGGTCTCTCTAGGCATTTGAGAAATATCTGCATTTTGGCAAAAGAGGCAGCGAAAATTACAGCCGACCGTTGCTATGGAATAGCTTGTGGAACCTGGGAGGAAGTGGAATAGGGGTTTTTTCTCTATGGGATCGACATTTTCTGCCACAATCTTACCGTAATTTAGGGCGTAGAGTTTTCCATTTCGGTTTTCCCTTACCCCACAGATGCCCCTTTTACCAGGTACTATTAGACAATTGTGGGCGCAGGTTTTACACCTTGTTTTGCTATCTTCCAGTGCTTCATAAAGGAGCACTTCTTTCATAATCAAACTCCTCTAGAGTTTGTTCAGAAATGTTCGAACATCTTGTATGTTCCCAAATAATTGGGGTTTTTTCAATAATTCAATACCATCCCTTTCATTTACTTTATTAGGCGGAATTTTTCGTAAGAGGAAGGTGAGGGAATAAACTGTTGTGACCGCGATGATGTCAACGGAATTTCAAAAATTCCTTTTACCTGATGGGCGAAATCGAATCTTGTTACAACTATAGGAGAGAAAAGAGTGGTTCCCATATTTTTCCATTGCACAGCTTCGTAGGAGATCCTTATTGGGACTCCAGCTATTAAACGACTCATGTTTGTGAGAAGGCCAGGGGCTATAATCCGGCAGTTAGCAAAGGGATTTTTTATTGCCCATCCGGAAAGTTTCATAAACCATAGGTAAGGAGAGAAGGCATTTAATGAAACGATGATAACCGATGATTTTGCAACTCGAAAGGCTTCTCTAAGAGCTTTTTCAGGATCGGATGCGTATTCTAGGCTTAGAGCCAAGAATACCACATCGAAGCTACTTGAATCGAAGGGCAGTTTTTCAGGTTTTGCGTGCCACAGAGGGATCCTCCCAGGAAGTCTAGACCGAGCCATTAGAAACAGGTCTCCCGATGGATCAACCCCGTGAGGCAAGTGTCCCCTCTTATCCAACCAAAGAAGGAAGAGAATTGATCTACAACTTATCGCAAGAACCTTTTGTGGTAAGGGCGGAGACCACAGCCTGTCAACCGCCCGAAAAATGGCTTGCCAAAATTCGTTCGATTGGAAAGGACTAGCTCTTCGGGGGTTACTCAAATAAAGTATCTCCTTAAGTCTTTTCAGCATAAAAGCCTTCCGAAATTACATCTTGAGAATGGCCCCCTGACTCCCAGATGTTACCATCTGAGCATATCGAGCCAAATAACCCGTTTTTATCTTCGGCTCTGGGGGGATCCAATGGGCCAGCCTTCTTGTAAGAGTTTCCTCGTCTACGAGAAGTTCAAGCTTTTTGGCTGGGATATCTATGAGAATCTCGTCGCCGTCTTCCACGAGGGCTATAGGCCCTCCCGCTGCAGCCTCTGGGGATACGTGTCCAATGGCTGCTCCTCTTGTTCCCCCACTGAATCTTCCATCGGTTATAAGGGCCACATCTCTGTCGAGACCTCTACCTACGATGGCTGCTGTAGGGGTAAGCATTTCCTGCATACCGGGGCCACCCTTTGGTCCCTCATAGCGTATTATAATAACATCTCCCGGTTTTATAAAACCCTCTAAAATTGCAGAGGCAGCCTCAGGTTCACTATTAAAAACCTTTGCCTTTCCCACCCTTCTTAACATTTCTGGCGCTACGGCCGATTGTTTCACCACGGCTCCCTCAGGAGCGAGGTTTCCGTACAGTATGGCGATACCACCTTCCCTATGGTAGGGGTTATCAATAGGTCTTATTATCGAATGATCAATATACCTTACGTTATCGAGGATTTCCGAAATCTTCATACCGCTTACGGTCTTAAGCTGATCATGAATAAGACCTTCCCTTGCAAGTTCCTTCATGACTGCTGGAATACCTCCTGCTCGATGGAGATCCTCTAGAAAATGGGGGCCCCCAGGTCGAAGAGAACACAGATGGGGAGTCCTCTTACTTATGGTATTGAAAAGATCAAGATCTAGCTTTATTCCGGCTTCGTGAGCAATAGCCGGCACGTGCAAAACTGTATTTGTTGAACATCCTAAAGCCATATCGACAGCTATTGCATTTTCAAAGGCTTCCATAGTGGCTATGTCTCTCGGACAAAGTCTCTCATGAACCATCTCAACAATACGCTTTCCAGCCCATTTAGCCAGTCGAACTCTAGCCGCATGGACTGCAGGTATGGTGCCGTTTCCAGGAAGTCCCAACCCAAGAGCCTCCGTGAGACAATTCATGGAATTGGCAGTAAACATACCTGCACAGGAGCCACAGCCTGGACAGGCTTCGTCTTCAAGAAGTTTCAGTTCCTCTTCGGTAATTTTACCTGCCTTGAAACTTCCAACGGCTTCAAAGACTGAAATCAAGTCCACAGGATTATTATGGACCCTTCCTGCTAACATTGGTCCTCCGCTCACAACTATTG
>JAOACS010000016.1 GCA_026417655.1 Syntrophobacterales bacterium | reverse complement strand
AGAGACAGGGTCTATACTGTCCTACTTGGTTTTTTGGGAATTTATAGTCTTATGGACTTCTTGAAACTTAGAAAATCTCCTGGCGATGTTGGTGCCCATCACGGAGAAAGCCCAAAGGGGGCTCAGATAGCTTCAGGTAATGTAGGGCTTCCAGCAAAACTTCAGGCCTCCAAGATTCCACCTCTTATCCGTTTCGACGAAGATCTTGTGCCTGGCGGTAAGACTATTCCAGCCCTTTATGTAGCCATAGCTGGTGTCTTGGTCGGTTTGGCAGCGGCCATAATGGGTGTTGGTGGTGGATTTTTAACCTTTCCCATATTCATTTACGTCTTAGGCGTATCTTCCTTTACAACAGTAGGAACCGATATACTTCAAATTATCTTTACCGCTGGATACGCCTCCATAAGCCAATACGCTATTTATGGCTTCGTGTTCTACACATTGGCCATGGGTATGCTTCTTGGGTCCCTTATCGGAATCCAAATCGGAGCCCTCACAACCAAAATCGTGAAGGGTATCTACATCCGAGGATTTTATGCCGTCTCAATTCTGGCAGGGTTTATAAACCGAGGCTTCTCCTTGCCTAGCAAATTAACAAGCCTAAAGATAGTATCTATACCTAAATCGACATTGGCGGTAATCGACACCATTGGAACCTGGGTATTTTTCATAATCATAGGATTCTTCGCAGTGTGGGTTATGAGTAAATTTTTCGGAAACATCCCCGCTCTGCGAGAGGAGGTATAAGCCATGGTAAGACACACCAAGTTTTTTGTCCTAGGAGTCGCATTAACGGTAGGGTTCTTTGTTGTACTGTGGATTATGTTCAGCCCCTTCTTCGGAGGTAAAAACGGTCTTCAGGCAGCCGATGATCTCTTCAATTCTATATCGAAAGGTTCCGCATACTACATGAAAGATATAGCTAAAAAGGTAACCACCCTGAAGGGTCAGCAGATGTCCCTCTCCGTAAAACTTCCTTCTGAACAGCTTGCCGGAAATGTCGAAAAGATCCTTGTGGCCAGGCAGTTTAACGTTACTCGATCTAAAGATCAGGTCAAGGTATCGGGCGATGTAGGACTCCTGCTAGAAAATGCTATAGAGGACTCGGAGTTCATGTATCAAAATAAGGGTGAGGCCATAAGGTCTCGTTACGGGATCCCCGAGAAGGAGGCTATGTATGCCTGGTGGAATTTCCTAAGGGGTGCCCAAAAGGCTCTTATGGACCAAAAGCAGTTTGCTCAAGCTAAGGTTATGAATGACGTTATAACAAAGGCCGTTGAAGTAGGTTACAACTTCTACGGTATCAATGCAAAAAGCATAAAAGATAAGGTTGGAATAGTAACCTTTGCCCTTGTATTTTACGTCATATATACAATGTGGTGGGGTTATGCTATTTTTTACCTCTTTGAAGGCCTAGGTCTTGAGATGAAAGCAGGAAAGAAAAAGGAAGCCTAACCCATTTCCTTCTTTCCTTCCCCGACAGGGACACCCCCTGTCGGGGTCCCCTAAATTCTTCATAAGCATCCCCTAAAAAAAATACAGTAAGCTAGTTCAAAATGATATACCTAAGTAACCGTCTTAATTAGATTCTCTCCATTTGATTTTCTCCCATCGGAAAGATAATTAGTAAAGGCATTGATTAGCCATTTCACAGTATTTCTATAAATGTTCGGGAGGTTCTAGTGAGTGTAGAAATTAAATACGAAAGGGAAGAAACCCTATTGCCTTTAAGAAGTAGTCGAAAGTCTAGTGATAGGTCACGCCAGGGCTATAGAATCGAAGCCATTTCAGAAATTCCTAAACCCGTTAGCCTATCCTCTAATGCTCTTGTTGTGCTTAAGAAACGATACCTAGCTAAAAATGAAAAGGGTGAGATAATCGAAACCCCTGAGGAGCTTTTCTGGCGAGTAGCGCGCGCGATAGCCAGAGCCGATGCCCTTTACGGTAAAAACCCAGACGAAGTTGCCCGAACAGAGAAGAGCTTTTACTCCCTCATGGCAAACGGCTATTTTTTGCCCAATTCCCCTACCCTTATGAATGCGGGGCGAAGTCTTGGTCAGCTTTCGGCCTGCTTTGTACTCCCGGTAGAAGATTCCATGGATGGTATCTTCAATGCTGTAAAGTCGGCAGCTCTGATTCACAAGTCCGGAGGTGGCACGGGATTTAGCTTTTCTCGCCTCCGACCAAAGGGTGACATTGTTGGATCCACTTCTGGGGTCGCTTCTGGACCAGTCTCTTTTATGATGGTCTTCGATATGGCCACAGAGGTGATCAAGCAAGGAGGGAGAAGACGGGGTGCCAATATGGGTATTCTTCGGGTAGATCATCCCGACATTGAAGAATTTATAAGCTGCAAAGAGGATAGCTCCCGTTTTACCAACTTCAATATCTCTGTAGCCCTTACGGACGAATTCATGACCGCCGTGGAATTAGATGATTTCTATTGGCTTATCAATCCAAGAACAGGAGAAAAGGTAAAGAAAATCAAAGCAAGAGACATTTTCAACCGAATAGTTGAGGCAGCATGGCGTAATGGAGAACCTGGTATTGTCTTTATCGATAGAATAAACGCCTTCAACCCCACTCCTCACGTGGGATCGATTGAAAGCACAAATCCATGTGGCGAACAACCACTCCTTCCTTATGAATCCTGTAATCTTGGTTCCATTAATCTTGCAAAGTTCTGTATTTACGATGGAAGAAGGGCTAATGTCGACTACGAACGTCTCCGAGAAGTGGTGTGGGACGCGGTCCACTTTCTCGATAATGTTATAGATGTAAATAAGTATCCTCTTCCCGAAATAGAACGCGTGACCCTTGCAAACCGTAAGATTGGTCTTGGTGTGATGGGATGGGCCGATTTGCTGGTGCAGCTTGGCATCCCCTACAATTCAGAGGAGGCGGAAAAACTTGCAGAGGAAGTAATGGAGTTCATCCAGAAGGAATCGAAGAAGGCTTCAGCGGAACTTGCTAGGGAACGTGGAAACTTTCCGAATTATCCAGGTTCTATATGGGATAGTTCTGAAACACCCTTTATGAGAAACGCTACCACAACAACGATAGCACCAACCGGCTCAATTTCTATCATTGCAGGATGTTCAAGTGGTATAGAACCCATATTCGCTATTGCCTTTATTAGAAGAGTTTTAGATGGAACGGAACTTCTCGAAGTAAATGAACACTTCGAACGCATAGCCAAAGAGCGAGGATTTTATAGTGAAGAACTAATGAAAAGGGTTGCGGAAAAAGGTAGTATAAGAGATATTTCCGAAATCCCGGAAGATCTAAAGGGTATTTTCGTTACAGCCCATGATATACCTTACGAATGGCACGTTCGCATTCAGGCGGCTTTCCAAAAACATGTAGACAATGCCGTAAGCAAAACCATTAACTTCAGAAGGGAAGCAACGGTAGATGACGTTAAAAGAGCATATCTTCTAGCCTATTCCCTTGGCTGTAAAGGCATAACGGTTTACCGAGATGGGAGTCGAGAACAGCAGGTCCTTTCTGTTCCAGGAAAAACTCAAACTCTATCTCCATTTCCCCAAGTGGAGCCTAGACCTAGACCCGAGGTAACCCGGGGTGTAACAATGCGAATAAATACAGGGTGTGGTAAGCTCTACGTCACCATAAACGAAGACGAATACGGTATCTGCGAAGTATTTGCCCAAATGGGCAAAGCGGGAGGGTGTGCTTACTCCCAAATTGAGGCTACAGGACGACTTATATCACTGGCATTAAGAGCTGGCGTCAAGGTCGAGTCGATCATAAAGCAGCTCATGGGTATCCGCTGTCCTTCTCCAGCATGGCAGAATGGGGCAAGTGTGCTAAGTTGTTCAGACGCTATAGCTAGAGCTCTTAGGGAATATGTGGAAGGAAAGGTGACAATCAATAATTCACCGCAGGTAGAAAAGCTCTCAGTTTCTAAAATCCTAGAACAGACCCATAGAACGGCAAGTGAGCAGATGGGAGCCTGTCCTGAATGCGGAGGAGCTGTTGAGCATGAGGGAGGTTGCATCGTCTGCCGCTCCTGTGGATTTTCGCGGTGCGACTAAGAACCGATGTTTTAATAAGGTTACAAAAGAAACTTGCCAAAAAAATCCTTATTTGTCCTTTGACCAAAGAGGGAGAGAGGGGGAAGATAAATTCCACCTCCTCCTCAGTCCCTCCTATTTTAAATCCCAAAAATTCTCCATGGCTCATAGCCGCGACGGACCTTGGGATTAAAGGGGATACCTTCAAGGCTGCAATTGTTGTTTACGAACTGAAGGTTTTTTCCGATCGCCCACCAAGTTTGGAATTAATAGATGAGGTTGTTTATAGAGGAAACACTTCATCCATTCGCTTTCCATACATTCCAGGCTTTCTCTCCTTTAGAGAAATTCCACCTCTCCTTAAGGCCTTTAAAAAACTATCAGTGTCTCCAGATGTAATCCTATGTGATGGACAGGGTATCGCTCACCCCCGAGGAGTAGGTCTAGCAAGCCATCTAGGTTTAACTCTCAGAAAGCCTTCTGTAGGGTGTGCAAAAAATAAGTTGTGTGGAAATTATGGTCTTCTTCCACCCCAAAAGGGTTCCTGGGTTCCTCTTGTTTATGATGGTTTAACCGTTGGAGTAGTTTATAGGTCCAGAACAGGGGTAAAGCCTATTTACATATCGCCAGGCCATCTTACGGACATTCCATCGAGCATCGCCCTTGTGGAGTTATGTCTTGGACGTTTCAGAATCCCTGAACCCCTAAGAAGGGCTCACATCTTATCAAACTCCCTATAAGAGAAAACTTGATTTTGTAGGCTTTTCATTTAAAAGATGATAACGTTTTTCAGAGCTGAATAACCCTCAAGGGGAGGATTGAAATGAATAAAAAATTTTTCTTAGTATTATGCACGATCTTCTACGTATGGATGTTGCCTTTTCAAGGTTACTCTGCCTGGCCATTCTCTGGCAACACGCAAGCTCCGGTTTCCTTCGCCGATTTAGCGGAAAAGGTTAGAAAATCGGTTGTGAACATAGCCACTACACAGGTAATTAAGGACCATCCTCTTCAACCCTTTTTTAGTCCCGATTCACCCTTTAGAGACTTCTTTGGGGATGAGTTCTTCAAGCGATTTTTCGGTGATATGCCTAAACAGACCTTTAAGACTCACTCTCTGGGCTCAGGATTTGTCATAAGCTCTGAAGGCTATATTTTGACCAATAACCACGTGGTGGAAAAGGCTCAGGAAATAAAGATAAAACTTGAAAGCGGTAAGGAATATGAGGCCAAAGTCGTTGGAAGGGATCCCAAAACCGATCTCGCTCTGATACAGGTCAAACCTGACAAAGATTTTCCAGAACCTGCCATCCTGGGAGACTCTTCTTCAATAAGGGTTGGAGATTGGGTAATCGCTGTGGGCAATCCTTTTGGTCTAGGACACACCGTAACCGCAGGTATCATAAGTGCGAAAGGCCGCGTCATAGGTGCAGGCCCCTACGATGATTTCCTACAGACCGACGCTGCGATCAATCCTGGAAATAGTGGAGGTCCCCTATTCAATATGAAAGGGGAAGTCATAGGCATTAATACAGCTATCGTTGCTAGGGGTCAGGGCATTGGTTTTGCCATCCCGATAAATATGGCGAAGGAGTTGCTGCCTCAGTTAAAAAAGGGGAAAATAGTCAGGGGATGGATAGGGGTAATGATTCAAGATGTCACGCCCGAAATAGCAAAGTCCTTTGGACTCGAAAGCCCTAAAGGGGCTCTTGTGGCAGATGTGATCCCAAATAGTCCCGCCGACAAGGCTGGTATCCAAAGAGGGGATATAATCACAAAATACAATGGCACTGAGGTGGAAGACTACCATGCCTTCTCCAGAATGGTAGCAGCAACTCAACCGGGCACAAAAGTTAAAGTAGAGTTGATCCGTGACAAACAGGTAAAAACCCTAGAGATCGTAATTGGAGCGATGCCTGAAGAAGGGGAGAAGATCTCTTCAAAAGAATCTCTGCCAGCCGATAAGGCAAAGGGATGGGGGCTTTCGGTGCAAAACCTTACTCCCGATATGGCTAAACAGTTTGGGTGGGACGAGAGTGAAACGGGTGTAATAATAGTAGGCATTGAACCAGGAAGCCCTGCGGAGGATGCAAAACTTAAAGCTGGAGACCTGATAAAGGAGATAAATAGACGGAAGATCCATAACGTTAGGGATTTTAAACAGGTTATCGAGGGTACAAAAAAGACAGAAAGTCTCCTATTATTGATTAGGCGGGGAAGCCATACCTTTTACGTGGTCTTACCTCCACTAGAGATGAAAGAGTAAAAAGGTAGATTAAGAAAGGAGGCGGAGTAAGATGAAGAAATTGTTAGATGCTAGGTTTTACATGAGCATTATTTTAACCGTCCTTACGCTGTTTTCAATTGTTGAAGCGAGGGAGTTAAAGGGTGTTAATTTCCCAGACTCTCTCCAGGTAGGAAAGGAAAATTGTGTTCTTAATGGGATTGGTGTCAGGAAAAAATTCATGATTGAAGCCTATTATGCAGGGCTATACTTAAAAAAACCAACTAAGAATGCCCAAGAGGTTATATCTAACGACGAACCAAAGGCTGTTTTGATACAGGTTGTCCATAAAGAAATCCCTGCCGATAAGTGGCAAGAAGGGTGGAAAGAAGGATTTGCCATTACGGCCCCCAACGCCCAATCGGAACTTAAAAAGTCCATAGATCAGTTTATCGCTTTTTTTAATGAGCCCTTAAAAAAAGGTGAACAGGTTCTTATAAAATACGATCCAACGAAGGGAACGGAGGTTGTTATAAAGGGTAAGTCTAAGGGGATCCTACCTGGAAAGGACTTTATGAAAGCTTTATGGGGAATTTGGTTTGGTGAAAAACCTGCTTCTTCGGAATTGAAGGCTGGTATGTTAGGTGAATCGAAATGATGGAAAACTATTTTGTAGTAAATGTATCGCCAGAATTTGTAAAAAGGGAAAAGGAAAAGGCCAAAAGCCTAAGAAAAACTAGATGGTGGCAGCGTAAGATTTCAAAAGGGCAGTGTTACTATTGCGGAACAATAGTTGAACCGGGGGAACTTACAATGGACCATGTTGTCCCTATAATAAGAGGAGGAAGATCAACAAAGAGTAACATAGTGCCGGCTTGTAAGTCATGTAATTCTAAAAAGAAATACTGGTTACCCTTCGAATGGAACGATTATTGGAGTAGATTTGAGGGAAAAAAGGTTCAGGAAGATGAATCGTCCTAATATAGAAATGCTGAATCATGATAAGTGTCGGGACTGCGACTACGCTGTGTATTGTTATACAAAGCCCTCTTTTTGGATTTTCAGAACTCAAGAAGAAATGGAAAGGAAGATAGCCTATATAGAATCGTGCCCCATAAGAAGAAATATGATAAAATCTAATAAAAAAGACCAGGAGACAAAGATTTCTTCCATTCAAAAGGTCTCAACCTAAAAATAATTAAGCGGGTTTTAAATAACCCGCTTAATAAGTAAACCATCTGAGTCAAAAACTATATAAACATATTGATGTGACACTTGATCGCCTGTTTTAAATACTCTTCAGCCGTTTGGATGCTTACTCCATCAATGAAGTCACCTTCTCTCATCTCCATCATGTCGACAGTCATTTTACAGGCGACGAATTTTACTCCCTCCAGTTGGGCCATCTCCAAAAGCTCTTCAAGGGAAGGTATACCAGCCTTTTCCATTTTCTTTTTCATCATTTTGGTAGCAACATCAGCCATCCCAGGAATCGCTCCAAGAGGACCAGGAGGAATAAATTTACACTTTTTTACTCCATTCTTCTTTATGACGTTTACCCCCATAAAGGTAAAAAACACCGTTGCTTCCATTCCGAGCCTACGGGCATTTATGGAAAGAATAAGAGGGGGCACCGCTCCGTCGTAAGTGTCCCTACTACAGATAAATGTACATGACAAAGACTTCTCTTGCTCATTCATAGTAATTCCTCCCTATATATCCTTTTATCCTCGAGGGCATGATGGAGAGAAATCATTTTTTATGTCAAGACCCAATCTTTATATTTGAAACCTTTGTAAAAATAGTTTTATATTAAAATTGATTCATTTAAAACCAACAAGGAGGGGGACCAATAATGAAAAAATTAGAAAATCCAAGTTACCTATACGAAGTAAAATTCTCTATGAGTTCAAACAATCTCGAATTTGTTAATAGTTTTATAGGAGAGATTTTGCAAAGATTTACTAAGCTTGGAATTATCAACGTAAATTTTAACATAACAAAAATAAAAGACACAGATACTCAGAGTCTCATCGAACTACCTGTAGAAACCCGTGAAATAGGTAAGCTAGTCCAAAAAGGAAGAGGCAGAAAAGGTAGAGCTCTGTCTACAGAAAATATAAAAAATATGAAAGAATTCATAAGGCGCATTCTCATTGAAAAAGGTTCCGCCTCTCGAAAGGAGTTACTAAATTTACTCAAAGAAGAATTCAAAAATCGGTACAGAGAAGCAACCATAGTGCAAAAGGGTGACTCAATCCTAAAAGAGTTTCTCGAAACTGGAGTTATAGCGAAAAAATCAAGAGGGGTTTTTGAGATAGTGGAAGCCACTGAAACCCACGCTCAAGCGTAAGAGACCTAAAAGGTATGGAAAAGACCACAGGCTTGGTAGAAAGGATAGGTATAATTCTTAAGGCTAAAGGTTGGAAGTTATGCACTGTAGAATCCTGCACAGGAGGGCTTCTTGCAGGAAGGATTACTGCTGTTCCTGGAGCTTCCGAATACTTTGACCGGGGTTTTATAACTTACAGTAACGAATCAAAAATAGAAATTCTTGGCGTCTCTTCGGAAAGTATCAAAACCTACGGAGCGGTAAGCGATATTGTAGCAAGAGAAATGGCCGAGGGAGCCCTCAAAAGATCTAATGCGGAAGTTAGTATAAGTATTACTGGTATTGCTGGGCCTACGGGTGGGTCTTTAGAAAAACCTGTAGGCACCGTCTATATCGCCTGTGCTACATTTAAAAATTCAGTAGTAGAACGGTATAATTTCACAGGTTCGAGAGAGGACATACGAAATAAGGCTGTGGAGGCCGGATTGGAACTACTATGGCGGAAGATACAGGAGTAATACGAGCGTTTATCGCCATCGATTTGCCAGAGATTGTAAAAAGGGACCTTGAAAACTTACAAAAGATATTAATGTCAGAAACTAAAAAAATTCGATGGGTAAGACCAGAAGGAATCCATCTTACCCTGAAGTTTCTTGGTAATATAAGAATTAATTTTATCCAGAAAATAGAGGAGATCATCAAGGGGGTAGTCCAACATTATAAACCCCTCAGATTGACTCCTAAGGGTTGCGGAGCCTTCCCATCTCTAAAAAACATAAGGGTAATCTGGGTTGGTCTTGAAGGGGATGTAGATATCCTAAGGGAGTTACAGAAGACTCTCGAACAAGAACTTGAAGTCATTGGATTTCCTAAAGAAGATCGCCATTTCACACCCCACCTAACCTTAGGAAGAGCTAAGGATAGCTATAGAGACGAAAGGCTTAGCAAAGCTCTATTGTTAAATGCCTCTACATTCCAATCCTCATCTTTTTATGCCGATGAGATAGTGATATTTAAAAGCACCCTTACCCCTTCAGGTGCAATCTATAGTAAAATTTCGGCCATCAAGTTGTCTCAATAGTTTTCTTGTCATCAATTATCAACAATGGTAAAGTGGAGAAGTAATCTACCAGAAGATTAACCTCTAGGAGGCATCATAACATATGTCAGACGATCGGTATAAAGTAATAGATGCAGCTATGTCACAGATAGAGAAGCAGTATGGTAAAGGGACTATAATGCGCCTTGGAGAGAAGGCTCATGACATAAGTATCCCTGTTATTTCCACAGGTGCTCTTTCTCTAGATCTTGCCCTTGGAATTGGTGGAGTTCCCAGAGGACGTATAGTAGAGATCTACGGTCCGGAATCTTCCGGGAAAACTACCCTTGCTCTTCACATTATAGCGGAAGCTCAGAAACAGGGGGGAGTTGCTGCTTTCATAGACGCGGAACATGCCCTTGATGTTAACTATGCCAAGAGGCTTGGTGTCAAAGTAGAGGATCTTCTCATAAGCCAGCCAGATTACGGTGAGCAGGCTCTTGAAATAGCCGAAATACTGGTAAGAAGTAACGCCGTAGATATTATTGTTATAGATTCAGTGGCAGCTCTGGTCCCCCAGGCGGAAATAGAAGGGGATATGGGAGAAGCCCATGTTGGCCTCCAGGCAAGACTTATGAGCCAAGCCTTAAGAAAACTTGTGGCCTCCATAAATCGATCTAAAACCTGTGTGGTTTTCATCAACCAGATTAGACAAAAGATTGGAATCTCATACGGTCCTTCGGAAACCACAACTGGAGGAAATGCTCTTAAGTTTTATGCCTCCATCCGACTTGATATAAGACGTATAGCACCGGTAAAGGAAGGAAACGAGATCATTGGTAATCGGGTAAAGGTTAAAGTCTCCAAGAACAAGCTGGCGCCACCTTTTAAGGAGACGGAATTTGATATTCTCTTCCAGGAAGGCATATCGAAGGAAGCAGATGTCCTCGATCTTGGAACTACTCTCGGCATTGTAAGTAAATCGGGAGCTTGGTATTCCTACGGCGACACTAGACTAGGACAGGGACGAGAAAATGCCAGAAAATTCCTAAAAGAACGCAGAGATATTCTTGAAGAGATCGAGGTGAAGATAAGATCCATGAAGTCACTTCCACTAAGCTTTAGTATCGTTGGAGACTCAACCCAGAGTGGGGTGGAGGTTGCTGAAGAAGCCGTAGAATACTAATCCAAGAGGTAAAGGTATGGAGAAGAAAGAGGCAAGGAAGATCCGGGCTGAGTTTCTAGAATTTTTCAGAGAAAGAGGTCACACCATAGTAAAAAGTTCATCTCTCATACCTAAAGATGACCCGTCTCTTCTTTTCACAAATGCGGGTATGGTTCAGTTTAAGCGTTGTTTTTTGGGAGAGGAAAAGCGATCCTATAGGAGAGCAGCCTCGAGCCAGAAATGTATGCGAGCTGGTGGAAAACACAACGACCTGGAAAATGTCGGTTATACGGCAAGACATCATACCTTTTTTGAAATGCTCGGAAATTTTTCCTTCGGAGACTATTTTAAAAAGGAAGCTATCGAATTCGCTTGGTATTTTCTTACAGAAAACCTCGGGCTTCCCCAAGATCGTCTCTATGCGACCATTCATGAGGGCGATGACTCAATGGGACTTGGCCCCGATGAGGAAGCGAGAACTCTTTGGGCCCGGTATCTTCCCGAGGATAGGATCCTTGCCTTTTCTACAAAAGATAACTTTTGGATGATGGGTGATACGGGCCCCTGCGGCCCCTGTTCAGAAATAGTGATAGATCAAGGTGAAGCCTTCGGGTGTGGAAAACCCGACTGTAAACCTGGTTGTGACTGCGATAGATACCTGGAGCTTTGGAATCTAGTCTTCATGCAATTTAATAGAAAACCCGATGGAACTCTAGAACCGCTTCCAAAACCGAGTATAGACACCGGTATGGGACTTGAGCGTATTGCGGCGGTGGTCCAGGGTGTTCCATCCAACTACGACACGGATATCTTTGCTCCCATCATGGTACGCATTGAAGCCATTAGTGGAAACAAATATGGAGCGGACAAAAGTAAGGACATTTCTATAAAGGTTATAGCCGACCACGTTCGAGCCTCGACATTTCTTATAAACGATGGAGTTTTACCATCTAATGAAGGTCGCGGATATGTCCTTCGCCGTGTTATAAGGCGAGCCTTGAGACACGGGAGATTTCTCAATCTCGACAAACCCTTCCTCTATGAAGTTGCTCCCGCAGTAGCGGAAGCGATGAGGGACGTCTATCCTGAGCTTATAGAGAATATGTCCTATATTCAAGAGGTTATCCTTCATGAAGAAAAACGTTTTAGCGAAACCCTCGACTTCGGACTTAAGCTCTTAAATCAAGAAATCGATCGACTTAGAGTAACTAAAGAAAAGGAAATACCGGGGGAACTTGTTTTTAAGCTCTATGATACCTACGGTTTTCCCACCGATATTGTGACCGACATGGCAAAACAACTAAACCTTTCTGTTAACCTAACTCGCTACGAAGAGCTGATGTCTCACCAGAGAGAACAATCTAGAAAATCATGGAAAGGAAGTGGTGAACAATCCGTTAGTGAGGTCCATAGAGAAATAGTTACGGAATATGGACCCACTCGATTCCTTGGATACGAAACTACAAAGGCTAAAAGCCGTGTCATTGCTATAGTGCATAACGGTCTATCAGCTCAGGAAGCACACGAAGGGGAAGAGATAGAAATCGTAACGCGGGAAACACCCTTCTATGGAGAAGCTGGTGGACAGGTGGGAGATAAAGGTATCATAAGGAGTCACAAATCGGTTGTAGATGTTTTGGATGCGAGGAAACTTCCCGGAGATCTTATCGTCCACATCGGAAGAGTCACCGAAGGATACATAAAAGTCGGTGATGAAGTAGAAATGGAAGTAAGGGAAGATCTCCGTCTAGATACGGCAAGGCATCACACGGCTACTCATATTCTCCATGCTATTCTTCGACAAGTTCTTGGAGACCATGTCCGCCAGGCTGGCTCTCTTGTAGCTCCCGACCGATTTAGATTTGATTTTACACATTTCAAAGCCATCTCAGATGAAGAGCTTCAGCTTATTGAAGATCTCGTAAATGAAGAAATCCAAAGAGACCGTCCCGTAACTATAAAAGAAACGACCTTTGATGATGCTATTGCCCTTGGAGCTATTGCCCTTTTCGAAGAAAAGTATGGAGATAGGGTAAGACTTGTGGAGATTCCCGAACTGAGTAGGGAACTCTGTGGGGGAACCCATATAGGGAGGACCTTAGAGGTAGGTATGTTTTTTATCATAGAGGAAATAAGTGTTGCGGCAGGCATAAGACGCATCGAAGCCGTAGCTGGAAGGCGAGCCTTTGAGATGGCCCGAAAATGGAAAAAACTCCTTTATGACGCCTCAAATAGACTTAAAACCCATCCTGAGGCCCTCCCCGAGAGAATAGAAAGACTTCTCGAACAGCAAAGGCTTGCTGAAAAGGAGCTAGAACGACTCAAACAGAGTCTCATAGCTGTAAAGTCCCAAGACATTCTTGATCAGTTCGAACAGATCGGGGATTTGAAGGCGATCATTTCAGAGGTGGAAGTGGAAGATCCCAAAAGGTTGAGAGAAATATATGATCGCTTTAAAGAAAAGTACAAGGAGAAGAGTATTCTTATTCTTGGAAGCCGCCATGAGGGGAGAGTGCTTCTTCTTGTTGGAGTATCACCAGATATCACAGGCAAATATTCTGCAGGAGAGATTATAAAGGTTCTTGCTGAAATGGTTGGAGGTCGAGGGGGTGGACGAGCAGATATGGCCCAGGCTGGAGGAAATCAGCCAGAAAATCTCGAAGCTGCCCTCAAAAAAGCTAGAGAAATTATCAAAGGTAAGTAATTGGAAAGATCACAAAGAAAGGGAGAGGTAACATTAAGGGATATCTTAACCGATAATTCTAAGGATATTGCCTCCAAGTATCCTCTCCCTTTCTTCTTCAGAAATCTCTTTTAACTCTATTATTTTCCTTAGCTCCCTTTTTGGATCGCCAAAGGGAAAATCGGATCCAAAGATGAGTCGCTCAGTTCCGTAATACCTGATGTAATCCTTGATGGTTGATACATCAGCAAGAGCTGTATCGGCGTAAACGTTAGGAAGATCCCAAAGCCCTTCCCTTTTGATGAGATTGTAGCCTCCATTGAGTAGTCCAAGATGGGGAATGATAATAGTTACCCCCCTAGCCCGCTCTTTTATGAATGACACGGTTTCGGTAAACTCCTCTTCAAGTATTACCGGGAGAGCCCGTCTTCTTATCTCGTCTATCATTAGGGCACATCGAGGATCGCTATAGTGGTATCTTGGCTCTTCTGGATGTCTATGCCATTTAATACCCCGAAACCCCCGTTCCAACTCCTTCCAGGCAAAGTCATTCCAAACGAATAAAAATGGATATACCACAAAATCTTTTATTGAAAAAGCTAACCCTAGGAGGTATTCATGGGCTTTACGTCTCCTATCCCGCCACCATAAGGAATCAACAAAGGATGGATCATAGCGATCATATACTTCAGCTACAGGGGGAAACATAACTGCTCCACCAATAGGGGTCTCTCTACAAGACCTTCTGTAGGTATTAACATCCTGAGGAGGAAAGGTATCCTGAATGCCGCAGTGAACATGGGCATCAATTATAAGGACCATATTACCTACCTCTCAAATACCCTTCTTTTCAAACCATGCAAAGAGCCCTAGTGACACAATCCAGAGCAACCCAACCACAATCCAGGGGGAGACACCGATAAGTTGGGGTAGTCCTATCTTGCCTAGATCCTTCCAAGCAAGAACAGTCGTTTTGAAAAACGGATAAAGTTCCGCATAAAGAGCTGCACCGGCCATCATACCAAGAATAGCAAAAATGGCATGCCATCGACCCTCCCCTACAGCTCCAACCGAAGTTCCAGGGCAAAACCCCATGATACCCCAACCCGTTCCAAAAAGTGCTCCCCCAAGCAAAACAGCACCTAGATTCATTGACTTGTGGTTTGGTGTGATAATCCCCTGTTGGGCAAGCAGTGTAATACCAACGGATCCAACAAGTATTGCAGAAAGCATAAACTTTAAGATAGTCATATCCTTAAAAAGCATAGCTCCAATCTGCTTATCAAACCGAAGCACCCTTCCCTTTTGAAGGAAGAATCCAAAGAGAATTCCCGTTACAAATCCTAGCCAGTGTTCTGTTGTCATAGGCCTATCTCCTTCCGTATATAACATGGGCAACTATGATACCGAAGAGAAAAAACATTGGAAGAGCCAGAAAGGCACTGGCCGAAAGCTGCATCATGCCGCTTAATCCGTGGCCACTGGGACATCCGTCCGCCATGCGAGCTCCCACCATTGCTATAACACCACCTACAAAAGCCCCAAGGGCCCGCTTCCCTATAGATGGTCCAAATCGCCTCTCCCAGGTCGGTGGCACCGACTCTAATTTAAAACTTTTATCAGTAAGTGAAGAGAGGAGGGCTCCAAAAAAGACTCCTAAGATAAGCATAAATTGCCACTCTACCTTGACTTTCTCCTTCCTAAAGTATTCATTTGAAGCAACATGCTCCGGTGAGACAACATTCTCAACCAGTCCCGCCGCTCTTACAAAAGTGGTGGAGGCTCCAAGATAATTTGTTTTTCCAAGAAGTTTTGTTGTTGCTAAAGCTGAAGCTATTGCAAGGAGCCCTACCAGAGCGCCAGCAATATAGGGGCTCCATCCATCTTGAGGCTTTGGTAACATAGAGACTTCCTCCCATCATTATACGATCTCACCTTACAAAGCTATACGCAAGAAGAATAAACACCCATAAGATTACGTCAAGAGAGGAAGCAATACTAAGCAAAAAAGGAGAGGAAACATATAAGAATATTTTTCTAGGCAAGGCAGGAACCAGTAATGGGGTGAGTGAGCGGATTTGAACCGCCAACCCCTGGGGCCACAACCCAGTGCTCTGACCGTGTTGAGCTACACTCACCACCATCTGGCAGGCCAGGAGGGATTCGAACCCCCAACCCCCGGATTTGGAGTCCGGTGCTCTAGCCCTTCGAGCTACTGGCCTAGCAGTGATTATATAGCCTCACTTCGAAGCCTTTGTAAAGTCTAAAAATCTACCTAGTACTCAAAATCAACAGCTATTATTTGCTCCGCTATGGTTTGAACATACTGAAGAACCTTCACGTGTTCAGGATGAATCTTATACTTTTTTAGAGCCTCTAAATCGTCGAAGTCAGAGACAAGGGCAAAATCATAGGATCTTTCATACCTAAGAACATCTCGCCCAAAAAGAAATCCCTTGATTTCTTTGATTAAAGAGGGAAGCCTTCCGAGCATTTCTTCTAAACGGCTTTTTTCCTCGTCTGTCACGCCCTCTTTAAATTTAATAACTATTACGTGTTTAATCATGGCCCATATCTCCCTTGGGAATTATTCTCTCAAACGTCTCACATCACCCACACGAAGCGTTATCTTTTCACGATCGAAATACTCAAGCAAGGGCACAGCATATTTTCTGGTTGTACCAGCAAGTTCTTTGAATTGGGAGGGAGAGACTTCTCCCCGAGTCTTCAAGAAGGAAACAAGTTGATCTTTCAGTTTCTCTAAAATCTCTTTGTGAAAAACAAGTTCCTCTTTGACTCGAACAAGAAGGCCCTCATCAATCATCCAAGAAAATATTCTTTCTGCTACATCTATGGAAGTATTTAGCGTAGGAGCGATCTCTTTAAAGGAGGGGGGCTGAGAACCAGCATCAAAATAGATTTTCTCAATGACCGAGGCTATTTTCTTTTCTCGCTCATTAAGCCTTACAGAATGGGTGGAAAGAGCTATGATTTCCTGTCTTGCCAAAACTATCCCCTTCTCTATCAGTCTATTTAAGACGAAGGTCATAACTTTTTGAGAATAGTCCTTTGCAAACTGTGAGATAAGAAGCTCCTTAGACATGCCCTGTTTAAGAGGATTTTCCCTGTGATACTCCTCAAGTCGAGAGAGAATGCTTTTCTCAAGCTCCTCACTAAATTCTTTAGAAATGTAAAGCTTAAGATCTTTATCAACATTAAAGATGCTTTCCCGTTTTTCCAGGTTACCTAGAATAGTTTCCAACCTTTTTCCGTAAAGACCTGTCTTTACCTGAAGTTCTCCAAAGGAGATCCCCCTTTCCTTGCTGTTTATCACATGTCTCAGAAGGGTCTCCTCGTCACTAGCTCCCATGAGAGACTTTAACATCGCTGCCGCCTCTTGTCTCATTCTCCTTCGGTGTCTCTTAGGGAGGGGATCAACAATAATGCCTCCACCAACGGTTATAACCGGAGAATAATATCTCGCAACGAAACGATCCCCTCTGATAACCGGGATGGGATGCTCTAAATGAATCTGGGCGAAAAAACTATCCCCCGGCATTATTTCAAGGTTTTCTAACATAAAGATCCTGCCAATATGTTCCGACGTGCCTGTATGGAATCTAACAAGGGAGCCATGTTTCAAACTATAGGGACTGTTGGGGAGAAGCTCAGCATAAACGTCTAAGGTCTTTGAAGGGATGAGAGACTCTGGGGTAGCTACCACATCCCCTCTTTGAATCTCGTCCTTCTCAAGCCCCTGAAGATTTATGGCAACCCGCTGACCGGGTCCCGCTTCCTCAACCGCCTCGCCGTGAACCTGAAGGCTTCTAGCCCTCGTAAGATGCCCCGAGGGATATATCATAAGAGGATCACCTAGCCTAACTATGCCAGACGTGCTGGTCCCAGTAACAATTGTGCCAAAGCCCTTAATGGTAAAAACCCTGTCAATGGGAAGCCTAAAGGGTCCAGCTCGGTCCCTTTCTGGAACTATTTGGGCAATCTCCGAGAGTTTCTTTACGAGTTCATCCATTCCCTCACCGGTCTTGGAAGAAACCCTTACAATAGGAGCATTCTCCAGGAAAGTCCCCTGTACCGCCTCCCGGAGATCCTCCTCCACAAGCTCAATCCATGCAGGATCTTCTACAAGATCAATCTTTGTCAAAACGATAATTCCCCGAGGGATTCGCAAAATCTTACATATATCGAGGTGTTCCCGCGTTTGAGGCATAACGCCTTCGTCAGCAGCAACGACAAGAGCCACAATATCCATTCCTGTAGCACCTGCTACCATGTGATGAACAAATCGTTCGTGACCAGGAACATCTACAATGCCCAAACGTGTTCCATCCGGAAGAGTAAAGTGGGCAAAACCGAGTTCTATGGTTATACCCCGCTCCTTTTCTTCCTTAAGTCTATCGGTATCGATACCTGTAAGGGCCTTAATAAGGGAAGTCTTACCATGGTCGATGTGTCCCGCTGTCCCAAGAATAACCTGACGCATGTAAGTTCCTTTCTATTAAGAACCTATCAAAACGTTAAATTGAAGGTCTGACATTATAAGACAAAGACTAGAATCATCAAGGACTATATTATTCCCTTGAATTGATGGATCCGTAGGGATGTTTCATCTAAAAGGTTTAGAAACTAGTTCTCCTTAACAAAGGAAATTAAGATTCCAGGCTAAATAACCTTTCTCGAATCTTATAGGCGTAATCATTTTTCATTTCGGGAACAATATAATCGTCAACCCTTGAGACTGGCATTACCCCAATGAGGGAGTTCACAAGCCAGATAGATTGAGCCTTAAAAATATCATTCTTCGTAACCTTGCAAGAGATAACTTCCTCTCCATCACTTCTAATAAACCTCTCTACAATCCGTTCAGTAATACCCTCTAGTTTCCAAGGAGCCGATGGGAATATCCACCTTCCATCAATAAAAATCACAACATTTGCCGTCGAAGCCTCGATTATCCTAGCTTCCGTATCTTCGATGATAGCCTCCTTAAAACCCCTCTGAAGCGCGTGTTCCTTTGCCAAAAGATAGAAAAGGTAATTAAGACTCTTATGTCTTCCTAATGGTGGTGAGTAACGTCCAGGAAGAACCTCCACTGGCCATCCCTTTTTATAGTCCTCCTCCGAAGGAGGATCGTAGGGTGTAGCCATAAAAATGATAGTAACATCTCTTGGTTCCGGAAGTCCTAGGGAGGAGATTTCACCCCTAGTTACTATAATTTTAAGGCGAGCTACGGATCCAAGATGGGGGTTCGCTTCGTATAGATCAGAAATAATCTCTCGAGTTCTATCCTCCTCAAAAAACATCGAAACCTTTCCAAAATTGAAGTAACTAAGACTTTTACGGAGACGTTCTAGATGCTCAGAAAGCCAAAGGGGTTTTCCGTATTGTAATCTTATGGTTTCAAAAAGTCCGTCTCCATAAAGAAACCCTCTATCAAGGGGGCTTATTCTTACTGATTCCAAGGGACAAAGGGATCCATTCCACCAAACTATCATTGTGTATCCTCACAACCCCTGAAGTAGTTCAAAAAACGTCCGTCCCTTATGTAAAGTTTCCTCATATTCAAGCTCAGGATCGGAGTCATATACAATACCTCCGCCTACCGAGAGGAAACACCTCCAAGAATCCGTTTCCTTAAGAGTTATCATCGTTCTTATGGCGATATTTACATCCATATTGCCGTGAAACCCAAGGTAGCCAATGGACCCCGTATAGACATGCCTTACATTCGGTTCTAGCTCATCGATAATCTCCATAGCTCGAATTTTAGGGCATCCAGTTATAGAACCTCCAGGAAATGTTGCCTTAAGTATATCGCTGTAGGAAAGGGCTTCCTGTAACCTACCTCTCACTATAGAAATAAGATGATGAACATTTTGATAGCTCTCAATCCTCTTGTGTTCCGCCACATGGACAGAACCAGGTTGGCAGATTTTACCAAGATCGTTCCTAAGAAGATCCACAATCATGGAAAGTTCTGCCCCATCCTTTGGATTCGACAAAAGATCGTTTACAAGGTCAAGATCTTCTGCTGGGCTCTTTCCCCTAGGTCTAGTTCCCTTTATAGGTCGAGTTTCAATCACGCCATCTTTTATAAACAAGAAACGTTCCATAGAGGTGGAAAGGATCTTATAACTTCCATTGTTAAAAAAGGCATAGAAGGGGGCAGGATTTCTTCTGAAAAGGCGAACCCACAACTCGAAAAGATCTCCTTCGAAATTAAAGGAGTATCTTTGAGATAGATTAACCTGATAGACATGACCGTCTCTTATATAATTAATAATGCGCTCTATCGCTTTTATATATTCACTACGGGAGAAGTTACTCCTCCAATTATACACATTGTTTCCATGTGATACTTCCGGATCCATCTTCTCAATTTCAGTAAATCCTCCTATGGACCTATCCTTACATGGTCCTACGGCAACATAGAAAAGTTCCCCCGTTTTTCGATGATGAAGAATTATCTCCTGAGGAAAAAAGAAGAAAAGGTCCGGAAGAAAGAGATCGTCTTTAGCCTGTTGTGGAAGCCTCTCTATAGTATTTTTTAACTCATAGGCTATATATCCAACGGCACCGCCGATAAAGGGTGGGATCTCCATAGGATAGTTTATACTAAAACTGTCCATTACTCGGCAAAGCTCATCCAAGGGATTACCTTTAAAAACTTTGCAGAAGCTTCCTTGATGGAATCGACAAAATAGTCCTTTAGCACTTACAACACACCATGGATTCCAGCAGGTGATCGAGTAAAGGGCGGAATCATGATCGCTTCCACTAAGAAGGATCAAAGAAGGAGAGTGTCTTGAGATAACCCTTGCGTATTCTATAAATCGTTCATCCGAAACGTTCTGCTCGATTAGTTTTATAGAATGAAGGTTCCATAGGTCCTTCATGCCCCTTATCCCTCCAAAAGAAAATTTAAAATAAGTTCCTTGCCGTATTCTGTCATGAAGGATTCTGGGTGAAATTGAACCCCATGGAGAGGATAACTACAGTGCTGAAGCCCCATTATTACGCCCTCTTGACTCCAGGCAGTTATTATTAGCTCTTGAGAAACAGGACTAACGCATAACGAATGATACCTCGCTGCCCAAAAAGGAGAAGGAACCCCTTGGAAGATCCCTACACCGGTGTGGTAGATAAGATCCCTTTTTCCATGAACTGGTCTAGGAGCATGCACTGTTTTACCTCCAAAGACTTCATTTATGGCCTGCATTCCTAGACAGACGCCAAGAATAGGAACTCTAGTATAGAAATGGCCTATTACTTCCTTACTTATACCAGCCTGCACGGGATTTTTGGGACCAGGGGAGATACAAATCCATCTGGGGACTTTACGCTCAATCTCTCCTATGGTAATTTCATCATGTCGGAATACCTCAATGTTTACTCCCAAGGAAGCAAAAAGTTGGAAAAGGTTAAAAGTAAAAGAGTCGTAGTTATCTATCATTAGGAGCTTTCTCATGGCCTTCCTCCAAAAAACAAAGCCACCCAGAGAAGTGAGCCTGGGTGGCTTTTGAAAGCCTGACATAACTCACAGGAGTTTAGATATCAAAAAACCTATGGCTATGCAAAAAAAAATCAAGGAGTGTCGGTCATGGATAAAAAATTATTGTCCATAATAGTAGCAGTATTTTGGTCATTGGTATTTCTTAACAACGCCCATGGATCCTCCGAGACCTTTTGGACCATCAGAGTAAACCCTAAGCTTGAAAATGCTTCTTTACCAATCTATGGGCTATGGAAGCCATCCCCTACTAGCTCATCGGCTGGTCTTTTCTTCGGTATCTTCGGGGACCAGGCCACAATGGAAAAGGCCCTTTTAGCTGTAAAGAAACTTGATCCTGAAGCGAGGGCGGAAAAAATCTCCGATCCCCTAGTCCCGACATTTGTTCCTACCGTAAGGCGTATAGCCCTTCCAAGCCTTGGGTATCAAGTGCCTTTACAAATCCGGGGAGTCCGAGGACTGGCCAATATACACATTCCCTGGAGTAAGACCTCATTAATAAAGGGCTCAAGAGCAGTTTTTAACATAAAGTACCCTTTAGGAATATTTCAAAAACCTTCGACGCTTACCATATCAGTGGAAAATATCCCCATTAAAGTTCTATCTCTTGACCATCCAATAACATCCCCTTTGATCATTCCCCTCGAACTTCCACAAGATATGGAGGTGGGGGACTTCCTAGACATTTCCTTTGCGACCTCAATAACCATAACGGGCGATATATGTACCGATGAACAGACAGGTAACGCATGGGTCATGATAGAACCTTCAAGTTTTTTCGAGATTCCCTATCTTCCAACACTGACAACCCCTTTAGATATCCTCCGAAGCCCAGCAGAGCGATTTAACATAATATTTACTGAGAAACCTACAAGTGGTGAGGCAATAAAAGGTATTATCAATCTTGCAACTGTAATAGGGGCTTTGCATCCTTACAACAGGGAGAGAATAGTAAAACGAAGCGAGGAATACTCTCTCACCCATCCTAACATAATAGTGAAATCAAGCGAGGAGGATGGGAAGATTATAGGTCGTGATATTATTTCATCACCCAAGGGACTTTTAACTCTATCGCAAACACTTTCGAGATTTCCAGTCCCTCTTCACCAATGGAAGAGTAGTAAAACTAGTGAAGATCCAAAAAGGCCAGAGTTTACGGTTAGATTCTCCGACCTCGGTATCAACCCTCCCTTACTTCGGGGAACAGGGGAGTTGCAATTTTCAGTGCCCTTTTCGATAGCACCTTTCAAAGGCTTTCCTTCCAAGTTGATTGTAACTCTTATCTATTCCCATACTCCCGTTGCAAAGGACGAAAAAGCTTTTCTTAAAGTTAGGCTAAATAATGTGCTAGTGGCATCCAAACTTTTGACAGATTCCACCACCGAAGAGGGTTTTTCCTTTGAGTTGCCTTCAGAGCTTCTCCAAACCCGTAATACCCTAGATGTGATCTTTGCCTATTTTACAAACAGGGGAGAATGTAAAGGGAGTTTCCCTGAAATGGAAGTATCCCTATCTTCCCACTCCTTTTTTTCGGCCATAGGGCAAAGCTTTTTGGATACCAATAGATTTGATAGGTTCCCAGGAGTCCTAGGGGGTAATGGGATTATGGTTCTGGGAGAGTTAAACATTCCCTTTATAGATCTTGCTATAGGACTTTCAGAAAAACTTGGGAAAATAAGAGGAGCCTCTTTGTCTTTGGACGTTTTAAGCTTCGATCAATTTCGATCGGATAATCCGGAAGGCTCCTTTATAATAGCAATTCTAAAACCATCTCAGGGTAGCCATCTAAAACCTCCAATAGATATTTCGGAAACCCTTATAATCAAAAACCCGCAGACAGAACAGCTTCTTCTTCAGGTTGAAACAACCGATAACATAGCCGTATGGGAGATCTTTAGAAACAATCAAGGCAAAATAGTTGGCCTCCTTGCTCTATCCGAATCCCTTTCACGCCCAGAGTTCGTAGATACCCTTTTAGATGAGCTAAGGATAGAAGGAAGCGCTAATGTAGCCATGTGGACAACGGGATATCCATTATTTGGCAAAGAGGGTATACAACGTTCCGGTTGGCAGGTCTTTGAGGTTGGCGATAAATTGATGGTAGTTACGCCAGGAAAAAAGGGGTTCTCCTATTACTGGGCGAGATACCGCATAGTCCTATTTGGGTTCATGGCGGTTTTGGTATTCTTCTTTTTATGGTATGTGTATAAAAAACTTACATAAAGACTCTAGCTTAAGGAGATAACCGAATGGGTAAAAGGATAATACTTATAACAGCTATTGTGCTTGGGTTATCCTGTAATGTCTGGGGAGGAGCGTGGTTACAGCCCAAGGGGTATCTATTTTTATCTATCATCTCATACTACTACAAAACGGATACCTATTTTGACAGCCATGGTAACGAAAAGGATCGTGAAGGAACTTTTACTAAGTTTGAGGTAAATCCATATCTTGAATATGGGTTTACTGAGGAGGATACCATTATTTTAAATATTTTTTATGACTGGCTGAAGGATGATAGGGGATATAGCTCCGTTAAGAGTGAGGGTTTTAGCGATCTCGAGATTGGTTGGCGCCGCCTTCTTTGGACCGATGGATCCAGGGTGGTATCCTCCCAATTAAATGTAATCGTGCCCCTTGGTTACAGTATAGAGGACAGTCCCCGTTTGGGTTACGGAAGATATGGTATTGAAGGGTTCCTTCAATATGGAACATCTTTTATCCTTTTTGAAAGGCGCGGCTTTTTGGACCTAGCTCTTGGTCCAAGAATTTACATAGGATATCCATCCGATCAAATTAGAGCGAAGTTTAGTGCTGGATATGACCTATTTAGGATACTTCAACTCATTGGAGGGGCTGAACTCCATTGGGGAATTGGGAATGGCTCGGCAAAATGGATAGGGCAAAATATTACACTAACCCCTGAGTATAAACTATTGAAACTCTCTCTTTCAGGGTGTTTTAGGCTTACACC
>JAOACS010000031.1 GCA_026417655.1 Syntrophobacterales bacterium | reverse complement strand
AGATGTGTATAAGAGACAGTCTTCAAACATACCCTCACCGGGATTTACACCCATTGCAATATCGGGTGATTGTTTATCGATGCTAGAAATTACGGCACAGGTCTCCCAATCGAAGCCCATTGATGAGTCGTTATAGCCAATCTCTCTTATTGTTTGACGGACAATTTCTGGAATATCGACCCAGGCGGAAGTGGTAATTTCTCCAGCTACAAAGGCAAGACCTGTCGTTACAAGTGTTTCACAGGCAACCCGTGCGTTTTTGTCTTCCTTTATAATGCTATCAAGTATCGCATCGGAGATCTGATCCGCCACTTTATCGGGATGCCCCTCCGTTACAGATTCTGAGGTAAAAAGATAATTGGTCATTGTCATCTAGTATTCTCCTTTCTTTTAGAATAACTTAGTTTCTCCAAGTATCTTGCCGTTTTTTAAGGTAAAATATTTATTGTTTGGACCAGAGTTGGAAGAGGCAAGCCCTCCAGAAACGATCAATTTGAATGCTTCTTCTACTGTAAGAGTTGTTTCAATAAGTTCCGATTCGGGAACGAGAAGATAAAAACCGGAGGTGGGATTTGGTGTTGTGGGGAGAAAAACATTTACTACACGTTCCGCTGTTAAGTCCTGAACTTCACCCGTAGCGACCCCAGTAACGAAGCATATAGCGTAGATACCCTTTCTGGGGAATTGAATTAGGGCCACCCGCTGAAAGCTCCGTGACGATTCGGAAAATATGGCTCCCAAAAGCTGCTTTACCGCTGAATACAAAGGCCTTATGAGAGGGATCCTATAGAGGAGAGCTTCTCCAAAGTCGATAATTCTACTTCCAATGTAGTTTCTTACTAGTAGCCCGATTAAAAATATTCCTCCCAGGACAAAAACTATGCCAAGTCCTGGGATATTAAAGGGAAGATAGCTTTTAGGATTGAATTTTGGAGGAAGTAAAGTAAAAATTTTATCGGCATTGTGTAAAATGAGATAAATCACGTAGCCAGATATAGAAATGGGAACGACCGTCAAAATCCCAGCCACAAAGTAGTTTCTGAGGGCTACGTGCAGTCTTTTGAAAAATCTCTTCATGCCTTTGGTTTGTTTCCTTCTCCTACAAATACAATCTTGGGTTTGTAATCAACCATTTCAGAATCGCTATATTGAGCATAAGTTACGATAATAATCAAGTCCCCTTTTGCCCCCATTCTAGCGGCTGCGCCATTTAGACATATATCGCCATTTCCAGGTTTTCCTGGAATAGCATAGGTATCAAATCGTGCTCCATTAGAAATATTATAAACCTTTATTTGTTCAAAGGGCAGAATATCTGCTGCCTTCATGAGTTCTTCATCGATAGTAAGACTCCCTTCATATTCAAGGTTTGCATCGGTTACCCTAGCTCTATGGATCTTTGACTTTAACATAGTTCGCACCATAAGTATTTCCTCCCTATGCAGTATAAGCTTCAGCGGGATTTAGAATACAATTGTCAATAAGTCTTGTATTTCCCACAAAAGCTGCAATCGCTAAAAGGGTTGGTTTGCTAATAACTGATACTTCATCGAGGGTATCGGGATCCCTAAGCTCTGCATAATCTAGCCGAAGTGCGTTATCCTGACAAAGGTGGGAAGTAACGGCTTTTAGGATTTCTGCTCCATCTAGAATTGATTGTTTCACAAGGTTTTTAGCGATCGCAAGAGATTGGCTAAGCCTCAAGGCTACATAACGCTCTTCCTTCGATAGATAAACATTACGGCTACTCATAGCCAACCCATCGGGTTCTCTAACTATCGGATGTCCAATTATACGGAGGTCCATATTAAGGTCCTTCACCATTCTTTTGATGACCGCAAGTTGTTGAAAATCCTTTTCTCCGAATACGGCAACATGGGGCTTTACAATATTGAAAAGCTTTGTCACCACTGTCGCTACACCCCGGAAGTGGCCAGGTCTACTCTTACCGCAAAGAGGTTTTGATAGTTCGGCTACATCCACGGTGGTTTGGAACCCCTCTGGATACATATCCTTAACTTCGGGCACAAAAACTACATCCACTTCAACGGATTCTGCAAGCCTTAAATCTCTTTCAAGGTCTCTTGGATACCTTGCGTAATCTTCCTTTGGCCCAAACTGAATGGGATTTACAAAGATACTTACGACTAGCACATCGCCTTCACTTTTAGCTGTTCTCATCAAGGCTAGGTGTCCTTCGTGAAGATACCCCATTGTAGGGACAAAAGCGATCTCTTTGCCGTCTCTTCGCCAAAGATCGGCAAGTTTTTGCATTTCTTCTATCGATTTGATGAGTTTCATATATTCCTCCAACAAAAAAGCCCTCCGCGACCGAACGGCGGAAGGCTTTAACTTTACTCTATGCCATTCTTTGCCGTCTCGGTCCCTTTCGATGGGATCCAAGCGGTATAATACGACCAAACATTTTCTAACAATTCGCTAACTTCTAGTCAAGAGACAATATGCTTGCCTTGGGTATAAAGCTCTGTTTAAATTGATTCCTGATAATAACTTTAGATCAATTAGAATGAGGTGTTAGAAAATGAGACAAGAAGTCGAGAAAAAAGCCGAGGAACGGCAAGACTTGGTAACGAGAAGAACCATACTACGGGGAGCCCTTTGGACCTTTGCTATGCTTATGGCTCACCCTATTATTCCCTTTAGGTCCTATGTAGGGGCTTCTTCAAACCCATCTCAGGAGGAGCGGACAATGCGAGAAAAATCCCTCCTTGTCGCTGTAAAAGGGGGAAGTTATGAAGAACGGGTCGATAGGGCTATCGAGGCGCTTGGTGGGATTAATAGATGGGTTAACAAAGGATCTCGAGTTCTCGTAAAACCCAACATTGGTTGGAACGTTCCTCCAGAGGGAGCAGCTAACACCCATCCCAGGGTTGTTAAACGTATAGTGGAACACTGCATTACGGCAGGCGCAAGGGAGGTTATAGTGTTCGATCATACCTGCGACTCATGGCAAGCTGCTTATAGAAATAGCGGTATAGAAGAGGCAGTAAAATCAGCAGGTGGAAAGATGATCCCTGGTAACTCTGAAGATCTTTACGAAAAGATGAAAATACCGAGGGCCTCCACATTAAAGGAAGTAAAGGTTCACGGAGAGTATATGAATGCGGATGTGGTAATAAATGTTCCTATTCTCAAGCATCACAGTGGCGCCGGTATGACCTGCGCGCTAAAAAATCTTATGGGTGTAGTTTGGGATCGGGGGTTCTATCATCTCCATGGTCTTGATACATGTATTGCCGAGTTCTCATTGGTTAGAGTCCCCAACCTTACAATTGTGGATGCTGGTATAATTATGAAAACTGGAGGTCCCAGGGGTAATCCCAAGAGCGTTTTTGAACGTCAGGACATGCTTATTGCCTCCTCGGATCCTGTAATCTGCGATGTGGCCGCTGCTTTTACTCTAGGGAAAAGGCCTGAAGAACTAGGATACATTGAGGAGGCTGCAAATCTAGGAATAGGCACAAATATTATGGATAAAGTTGAAGTTCGGAGAATAAGTATTTGAAAAGATATTCCCCCCTTCTTACCCTTCGTCTTTTTCTTCTTTGGGTTTTCCTGTTAGGGTGGGGCTTTGCAATATATCATGGTCCCCGTGGAATATCTAATAATGTCTTAATACCGGAATCTTTTCCTGCTTTATTTCAAGTGGGACCCGCTATTGTAAAGCTTCTTCTCTCTCCTTCGCTTCAGTGGGGAGTTTTTATAGGGGCTATCGCTTTAGCGATAATATTTCTTGCAACAGCGGTCTTTGGCAGGTGGTATTGTGCTTCCTTATGCCCTATGGGGGTGCTTCAGGATTTTTCTCTACGCATAAGTAGAAAGGTCTTTAGAAACGTTCCTAAGCAAAGATTCTACCATCCTAGACATTATATCCCTTGGATTTTACTAGCCCTTATAGCCTACGGTCTGTTACGAGGCAGTAGCCTACTCTACACATTTTTTGAACCCTACAGCGTGGCCATGAGGCCTCTTTTCCTAAGTTTCGAACCGATAGTACGAAAATTCGCTTATCATTCCTTTGCATCTGATTTTCAGTCTCTTACCGGTGCGATCCTTTTGGTTTCTGCCCTATGGCTCCTCGGACTACTACTTATGGCCGCAATAAGAGGCCGATTCTTCTGCCGTCATTTGTGCCCTGTTGGAGCGATCCTAGAACTCTTTTCTATGAACCCTGTCTGGAAGCTAAAGATAAATCCATCTCAGTGTGTAGCCTGTCGAAAATGTGAGTCGGTATGTCGAGCCTCCTGTGTCGATCCCCTTCGATACTTTATAGAGAGTAAAAGATGCATCCTTTGTTTTGAGTGTGTTTCCCTTTGTCCAACGGGGGCTATAAATTACCTCAGGACAAACGAGCCCCTGTTGGTAGGAGAAACTAGGGGGGAGTCGGAGTTTAGGGGCCATCACCTAGTTAACCGGAGAGAATTTTTAAAATCCCTCTCTGTTCTTTGTCTTTCAGTGGTGTGGATTCTTCTAGAGCCCTTTTCTAGAAGGAATTCCAAGGAAAGAGCTGAAGTTTTAATTGGAGCCTACAAAAGGTATGTAGCCTTTCCTCCTGGGGCCGAATCTCTATTAGCTTTAAAAAGCCGTTGCGTAGGTTGTGGACTGTGTCAGATCGTGTGCCCCTCGGGGGTAATACAGCTTTCCATAAAAGTTCAGGGTTTTTCCCATCCAGCCCTTCCGGGGCTCAACTACAGTCGGGGTTATTGTCAGTATGAGTGTAGAAGGTGTATGGTTGTGTGTCCTACTGGGGCCCTAAGAGTTATGCCTCTCGAAGAAAAGAAGAAACTGAAAATTGGTATAAGTCGCCTTATAAGAAGTAGATGTATAATAGTTAGACATGGAAGACCCTGTGGTGCCTGTGCGGAGCACTGTCCCACTGGAGCCATTACCTTGGAGGTTGTTTCTGATAGGGCACGTGGCAGACGGAGAAATATGCCGGAGCCGGTTATACATGAATCTCTTTGTATAGGTTGTGGGGCATGTGAGACTGTATGTCCGGCAAAACCAACTAGGGCTATTTATATTGAGGGCTTGGAAGTTCAGGAAAAGATTCAAGGCGTTAGTCAAGCAAACCCGAAACTACCTGGGTCTAGAAGAGATTTCCCCTTTTAAAAAGGATTCTAGATGACGAAGTGTCGTTTTCATCCCGATAGGGACGCGAAATTTAGATGCGAAAAGTTCGAATACGGCTACTGCGAAGAATGCCTAGAGGCGTGCGATGCCTGTACCGATCCTGAGTTATACTGTAAACATCGTTCTTACTGTATCATCTGGGAACACTGCAGAAAGATTGTAAAAGCTAAGCGTAAAGCGGGAATGGAATAGGCGCTACCTCTTCACCCACCAGCTGTCATTTCCTTTAAACCACCAATCTGTCCAGTCCGTATTAAGAATAGATTCAGCAAGAGCTCTACCAAAGGGGGTTGAAAGTCTTTTTAGGAGATGGTTTATCCATTTTGGGGCGTAGGGATTTCCAAGATCCTGTTGTTCCTTTAATTCCAACAAGAGGTCTATTTGGTCGGCATCATGAACCAACAGGGCTGCTTCAGAGTTGGAATGGCGATATTCCATCCAGTAGGAACGATAAAGATCTTTCCAAGGAAGAGTTTCCGTCGCATCATTAAAGGCTCCTTCTTCATCAACCGTTACATAACGTTTATGAACATAATTTTGATCACCTGTTCTGGCTTCCTGAATATCGTGAAGAAGGGCCATCATAACAACTTTCTCCGTATCAGGATAGTTTGACATTATAGCAAGGGCATGGGCAATTATTGCTACCCTAAAGGAATGATCCGCAATGGATTCCCCTCCCGATCCAAGAAAGGGGTATCCAGAACGTTGTATTTTTTTTAGCATTCCAACTTCAAAAAGAAACCTAGCTATACCTTCCCAATTAGTGAGCATGGTGGTGGCCATAAGGGTACCTCAACCTTGAGATAACTCGCCCTTCCTGGAATTCGCTTAAAGTAGCCCATCTGACTGATTTTATCTGGATTTTCATCCACCTAGGTTCTTCATCAATTTTTTCAAGGGGTCTTCCTAAAATGCCCTCCGATAGAATCTTTTCAATAATGACAATTTCTGTCGATCCATTAGGCTTAAGTACTGGAATCTTCATGCCCTCCTTGAATTCAATACCTTCAGGTAGTTCTCTAAAGGGGAAAAAGTCGGTTTTTAGACCCTTAAAGCCTGCTTCACTATTATAGATAGATAGGGGAATAGTGGTTTCCTCCCCCTCATCTAGGTTCATGATGGCAAGTTCTATCTCAATAGGGAGCATATCTCTTCCTATGATTACCTCCATGGTGTGAATTTTTTCAGGGGGCGGGATCGTAGCCTCATGGGGAGACATAGTGAAGTAGTAAGAAAATAAAACGACCGTGTTTTCCCGAACCTTCATGAGATTAAAACTCCCTTTTGCGAGAATCTAATTGGCAAAACATTCTATCCTCCCGTAGATCTAATCTGTCAAGAAGTAATGTTTTTCCCATTCTAAGGATGAAGTTTTCTAAAGCGCTCTCTATCGCTTACTAGTTTGTTTTTAATTTTGCTCCACCGCTCCTTTTGTTCACTTGAAAGGACCCTTTCTATCTCCTCTAGACCCTCCCTAAAGATCATATCTTCTTCGGGTAAACATTTTCTGCGAACCTCTTCCATCTTCTTAAGGTTTTTACGAACAATTTGATTAACGGCTTCAAATTGCTCAGGTGTGAAATCAAGTTCCCTATTAAGTTTTTTTACAATAAATTCATGTCGCTCCTCTATCTTGCGACCTAAAAAGTTATGGATCTTTTTCTTAGCGTAGTAAGTTCCCCAGGCCCATCCCCAGAAAAATCCACATAAGAAGGCAATGAGCCCAAGGATTAAAATTTTTGTATAAAAGTTCTTTAATATCTCTTTCATCTTGCCATCTTTCAAAGATTGAAGATTTCCTGTTCAAACTCAAAGGCCAAGCTTATTAAATCAAAACCTAGTTGGTGGTGAGTAACAACAAGAGTAGCAAGAGACAATAACAAAACTATTAAAATGCCAAACCTCAATTGAGCTGAAATTTTGAACATCCAAGGGGAGATTCCCACCAATTGAACGGATTTTTCTGTTATCTCAACAACCTGCTTCATAAGGATCCTTCGCCACTTATCATCTAGTTTTATCTCCTGCCTATTTTCATAAATACGGCGAAGGATCTCAAAAAGTTTTTCCTCTGTCTTTCTGTTCATGGCTTCGCCTTTTAAGTTCCTGCTCTACAATTTTTCTTAATTTCCTTCTAGCTCTGAAGGCTCTTATCTTTACACCTCCCTTTGTGCATCCCGTCATCTCGGCTACTTCCATATGTCCTAGATTTTCAAAGTAAATCAGTTCGATAACTATCCTATCCATGGGGCTAAGGTGTGAGAGGGCCCACCAAAGTATTTCTTCCAACCTTTCTATTTCCTCCTTTGTTATGTCATCAGCCAAATCCCCTTTCCCAAAAAGTGACCTTTCTAGAAGATCAAATTGTTCATCCTTGAGTTCTGAAAAGAGTTCTTCCTTTCTTCTTAGTTTTGATCGCCAGTAGTTTACACAGCTTCTTGTTGCAATTTTCGTAATCCAACTACCGAAGGCTCTAGGATCTTTGAGTTTGTTAAGATTTAGTAGAGCGCTTAAGAATACTTCCTGAGCGATATCTTCCACATCTTGGGAGGGAACGTGGCGGGAAAGGATTCTCGCCACGGTCCCTTGATGTCGCATAACAAGCACTTCAAAGGCCTGAATATCTCCTTCAAGAACCCTCTTTATGGCCATTTCGTCGGATATAGATGAAAGATCTTCCATCAGTACTTTTCAAAGCCATTTTATTCGCTAAGAAAACGCATAAGAGCCTTTTCCCATTTTCTTTGGACCCCTTCCAGTTGCTCCTTGAGGCAAGCATTGAATTGGTTTTTTTGATCATCGGAGAGGACATTTTTTACGTCCTTTAATATCGAAAGTTTTAATATCAACATATTTTCCCTCAGTTTGCTGACCTCCTGGAAAGCCTTTCTCACAATATGTTCATCTCCGCTTTCTATGGCTTTTTTAAGGGCCCCCGTTTTCTCGCCGATTTCCACCCGAAGGTTATTAACCTGTGACTTATGTGAGTCGTAAATCTCCATTATTTCCGACCTTTGTTTATCATCAAGTTGAAGAGATTGAAGACAGGAGAGATACTTTGGTAGTTTACTGTTATGTTCCTTCAATTCCGACCCTGCTACCAGTTTAGTTAATGCAAGGCACATAAAAAATGTCATCAGGAAAGCCTTCTTTAGGGTTTTCATAAGCTGGTCCTCCTCCAAGGTTTTTTGGTTGTCTCCAAGCCGGAGAGGTAGCTGATTCTTTACATTAGTCGTCTATTTACGAAAAGGTTACAACTTTGAAAACAATTTAAGGCGATATTTTAAAATAGGAAAAGATTTTAAAAGATTTTGGCCTTAAAAGATGTAAACCTTACCTTTTGGAATGATCTAACCGCTCATAATGAAAAACTTTTTCCTCTTTCTAAAAAAATGTGTCTTACCAAAAGGTTACCTCCTTTGTTCGCTTAAGCTAGTGACTATCTTAAAAATTCCAATTCAATTTTTTTTTACGGCCTTTCCGAAAACCTGCCTCTAATCGTTTTTGACGACTCTATTGAAGTGGAAGTAGTAATATAGAGCAAGCCAAGTCGAGCTATGACCGAAGGGAAGGTCTGGTTGTTTTTTTGTCCTTGCTATGCTCTAGATGAAAAGGGTTGCGGGAGAAATATTTGAATGGCTCAACTAACCTGTTGTAAGGGGGAGTTTTTTCGGGTGGAATGGAACAACATGGGTTCCGATTTGTGGCATGAGATCAGATCTAGACTGGAGCGAACTCTCTCTCGAGGGCAGTTCGATCTCTGGATCGCCCCCCTTGAATGTCTAGGTGTAGAAGGTGAGGTTTTCATTCTGGGATGTCAGAACAATTTTCATATTCAATGGATAAGGGAAAAGCTTGAGAAGAAGGTGCTTCCCGTAATTCAGGCTGTCCTTCCTCAGATAAGACAGATTAGCTATCAGGTAATCGGCCATAATAAAAAAGCTGAAGAGTTCCAAGAAAACCAGGTTGCGGAGAGAACCACGTCGCCACGACAGCTTAGCATTGGAGATGTATATTCGGTAAGGGTATCCCCCTTTAACCCCCGCTTTACCTTTGATGATTTTGTAACGGGCCAGTGTAATCATTTGGCCTATGCTTCATCGCTGGCGGTTGCCACAGGTAAATACTATAATCTTCAGGCTCTATATATAATGGCGGACTCAGGCTTAGGAAAGAGTCATCTTTCTCAGGCCATTGGGAATCATGTTTTTAAAAACAGTCCTCAGATTAAGGTTCATTATGTTACGGCGGAACAGTTCACAAACGACATGATCTCGGCTCTTAAGAAGGATCGCATGGAAGCCTTTAAAGAAAAGTATCGATCCCATTGCGATATCCTGCTTCTTGAAAAGATCGAGTTTTTCGGCGGAAAGGAAAAGATCCAGTCGGAACTCATTTACACACTCGATGAACTTATGGACAGTGGTAAAAAGATTATCTGTACCTCATCAAAGCTTCCCAAAGATATCCCTCGGCTACATTCTGAACTTCGCTCGAGGCTTTCTGGAGCCTTTATTACCAAAATAGATCCTCCCGATTTCGAAACGAGATTAAATATACTTAGGAAAAAGGCATCCTACGAAAGGGCAAAGATTCCTCTCAAGGTCTTAGAGTTTTTGGCAGAGCATATTGAAGGTGATGTAAGAAGGTTGGAGAGCTCTCTTGTTGGACTTATAGCCAAGAGTAATATTTTGGGGATTCCTGTAACAATAGAATTGGCTCGTGATGTGGTGATCACCCTTCAGGAACGTCTTCCCTTTGTGGACATATCGCTTATTCAGGATTTGGTTTGTGAAACTTTTAATCTGAAAAGGGACGAACTTCTTTCGTCAAGCCGTAGGAGGGAGATCATGATAGCTAGAAAAGTTGCCCTTTATCTGTGCTGTGAATATACGAAGGAAACTATTCAGAGTGTTGCTAGAGCCTTCAATCGAACTCACAGCACCGTCCTTCATACCCTTAAGGAAGTCCAAAAAAGTATAAACTCCCATGGGGATCCCTTGAAAAAATATATTGACTATATTGCTGGAAAACTTAAGGCCCGTTGTGCTCTTAGCCAATTTGATCCCTAGTCATGTCTCTTGGCAAGAGTTTTATATAATTCAGATCTGAATTCATAGGATAGCTTTGCAGCTATTTCAGTAGCGGCTTTTGCGAAGGCCTCGGGATCCCTATAAGGTATGGGAGAGCTCCTTATAGCATAATGTTTCTTAAAGAGAATATAGGGTTTTGGCTTTTTTTGCCAAACCGTCAATGTCGCTTCAATAATGGAAAAATAGGTATCCCCATCTTTTATAAGGCTCCATCGCTCTACCGTACCACTTAATTCAACATCTATTTCTTTACCTATCTCCACCGTTTCATAGGCGCCGCCGAACATCCCATCTCGATCTATGTCTCTTCGAATCCACTCAGAAAGAAGTGCTCCTGGTCGGTCGATCCATTGGTGAACTCTGGAAATAGCTATGCCGGATCTACCAACCTCGACAACCATCTCTGTTCCGTCAAAGGGAGATTTTGCATTAAATTCCCATATCCTTAGGATCTTGTCTTTGAAGGATTCGGTGGGAACTTTAACTTCCCTATAGTTATAGTCCAGTTGATAATACTGAGGAGGAGGTGATTTGGGAATGATAGATCCTGTGCATCCGCAGAATCCTACTACTATCATAAGGGATGAAATTATTAATTTTGACATCAATATATGCTCCCTATTTCTTGAAAGGATCTTCATCGGTTGGGCTTAAGATGAGCCTTCCAGGTTCTTTTCGTATCCTTTCCATCGTAGTTTGAAGTTCTCGAAGCGTTTTCTGGGTTTCAACAAGGGTTGTGGATAGATTCTGGTCAAGAGAAATTAAGGTCTTTTGTAACATCTCTATGTTAGAATTCATGTTAATTAGGCTCTTGTTGATGCTATTCCAATCGAAGGCCTCAATTTTGGAATTAAGAGAGGAGGTTAGGAGTTTTGCTTCTTTAAAGAAATCGTTTGCTGACTGTAGGATTCTTTCTGGAGGTTCCCGTTTGAAGCTTTGGCGAAGATTCTCACTGAACTCTTCAATATTTTTCGTAGATATGGTCACCGATTTTATAGAATTTTCTATATCCTGGCTTGAAACAAGTTGTTTGACCGATAGAGCCACATCTGCCCAGTTCCTTGCGATGCTTTCGAAGTCAATGGAAACAATTTTCCCATAAAGCCTCTCAAGGGCATCTTTTATTGCCTGCATTTCTGATGGGTAGGATCGAATAAGGGGATAGGGTGGAGTAAAGGATATTACAGGAGTAAGCTTATCGGTGTCGGGAGGCGCCTTGTCTATTTCAAGAAAACGAAGGCCTGTTATACCCTGCTCCCGAAGCCTTACAACCAAGGTATCATCTACAACAAAATCTTCTGAAATACTAAGCACCACTTCAACCAGCCTACCATTTGGTGCGATGCCAACTTTTTTAACCTTTCCAACGGGGACACCGAGGTAATTTACAGTAGCATCCCTCTGAAGGCCTTTAACGGATTCAGCAAAGTAGGAAACGTACAATCTCTTTTTTTCAAAGAGCTGAGAAAATCCAACCCAAAAGACTATTCCGGTTGTGATGGAGATCGTAACTATCAAGAAAAGACCAACGTAGAAGGCATTAACTTTCCTTGGCACTCTACACCCTCCTAACCAAGATCCTGGGAAAAGGGGAATCTTTTCCCCTATTGCCAAGGTGTAAATATATCTATCTTGAAATAAAAACAAGGGTACCGCTAAGGATGCAAGGATTTATAAGGACCTCACTAAATAGGAGGAAGACCCTAGAGTTTTTAACCAGGTTGAATACTCACGGGGTAGGCGTAGAGCTCTACCCCTGGATAATAAATTACTCTATTGGATCGTTTTCTACCAGATTCCAGATGCCACATGGGCAGGCTCCAGCGCAAAAGCCACATCCTATACACTTTTCCCCATCAACCGCCATTTCAAAGGAACCCTTTAGTCCCTCCACTTTAGAGATAGCCCCCTGGGGGCAAATAGTGATACAGATTCCACAATCTCTACAGGAACCACAGGATGCACAGGCATTTGCACACCTTTCTAAAGGCACGCCTGGAGCAAGTCTTGGGTCAAAATATTCTGACTTAATTCGTCCCCTTTCTATTACCATACGAACATCTCGTCTTGGGCGCTTCCCCTTGAGGATTTCATCGATCGCTTCAGCCGCAATCCTTCCTGCACCTATCGCTTCCGTGAGAAGCCCTAGTTTTACTACATCACCTATGGCGAAGATTTTGGGATCCGTAGTCTGGTAGTATTCGTTTACCTTAACGAAGCCTCGATCTTTAGCCACCGTATCGGGTATATTTTCCAGCTCTGGTTGGTCACCTATGGCAACAACAACTGTATCCGCTTCAAGCAGCTCACCTGAGGAAAGTTCGACCCCTTTTTCGCTTATAGCCTTTGTGAAGCGAGGCCAGAGAAATTTTGCCCCTATGGCTTCCGCCTCTTTTCTCTCTTTACCAAAGGAGGCTGGTTCCTGAATGTCTATAAGGGTTATGTCTTTTGCTCCAAGCCTAAAGGCCTCTGTTGCAACGTCGCAGCCCACATTTCCTGCTCCAATTATAACAACTTTCTCCCCTGGAGAGATATCATTGCTACGACTTCGCCTTAAAAAATCCCTTGCTGAAATCGCCCTTTCAATACCGGGAACAGGAAGCATCCTCGGTTTTTGGGCGCCCGTTGCTATAATGACGAAGTCATAGTCCAGTTTGAGTCTTTCAAATTCTTCCTTTGATAATTTTTGCTGGAGATGGACGTGGGGTATCAGTTTTCTTACTCTGTCTAATTCTGCATCCAAAACTTCCTGAGGAATTCTCGAAGGAGGAATGACCTCCGTAAGTTTTCCTCCAAGTTCCGAACGCATATCGTAGATGACAGGTTCGTGGCCTTTGAGTCTAAGTTGCCACGCTACCGAGATTCCAGCGGGGCCACCTCCAATTACAGCAACTTTTCCCCCCGTTATAGGTGGAAGTTTAGGTGGTTTTGCGGAAAGACTTGCCTTTCCTAAAATGGTCGTATCTACTGGCGCTACCCCCTGGGCGGTTCTTGTGCATCCCTTCATGCATAAGTTCGGACAAAGATATCCACATACGGTTGCCGGGAAGGGTGTGTAGGCTAGAGCAAGATCGACGGCTTCATCTATCCGGCCTTCTCGGATAAGCTGCCATCTGTCACGGACAGGAATACCGGTAGGACAACTTGCTTCGCAGGGTGGTTGATATTTTCTGTTTTCCCACACAGGGACGTATCGTCTTAAAAAACCGGTTGTTATGATGGGAATGGGGCTTTGATCAAAGGTGACGAGATCGCCTATAAGGCCACCTTTTCCTAACTCCTTTTCCCAGACCACCATTCGGAATTCATGCATTGACTTTCTGGGAAGGAGGACCTTTTCCATAGGACTTCTTGCGGCGATAAGTTGCCAATCCGATCTTTTTGCTAGAACGTCAAAAAGATCTGGTTTTTTGATGTTCTCAAGGAAGAGTTTAAGATTTTCAATAAGCCATATCCAGCTTTCGTCATCTATAGGGACAAGTTTTGCGTCCGGTAGACTATAGCCTTTGTGGGGACCTCGGAAAAATATCTTGCCACCAACCATTCCAACGCATGGACGGTATCCCAAAACATTTTCGGGATCTTGAGGTTGATAACCGCATATTACAGCAATGCCACCGGCCATAAATTCGGCGAAGTAGTCTCCTACAGAGCCAAGGACCCAGAGTTCTGGTGGGGCGAAACGGGGATTGTGTTTTGTCATGGTCATGCCGCGGGCGCCAATATTTCCAGCAATGTAAATCTTTCCCTGGGCCATTGCATTGCCCGCCCCGTTGGTGGCATTACCATGGACAATGATTGTAGCTCCAGCATTAAGCCATCCCACATCGTCTGACACAGGTCCCATAACTTCAATAGTGGTATTGGGAAATCCCATTGCTCCAAGTCGCTGTCCTGGAGAACCTATAACTCGGACATAGACGTTTTCATCTTTAGCTCTCCAGAGTCGACCACCAATACCATGCTGGCCAGCGGCATAAACCTCGATAAATCTTGCCCCTGAAGCCACGGCCTCCTGAATGCGTTCCTCCAAAATTCTTGAGTCAACCCTGTATCCCCCGATTATTCCTTCAATTTTCACCCACTGCTCGCTCTCCATGTCCTGTTTCCCCCTTACACTACGTATTTAATCTGGAGCCGTTCGGCGGCGTGATAATCATCTATCCCTAGAGCATCAGACATACCAATAGGAAGTGATGTAGATCGACCAAGTGGAGCTACAATCTTCTTTAGTTCTGTATCGAAGCTAAGAAATACATCCACTACCCGTTCTGCTACCTTTTCTGGGTCGAGTCTTCGATATATCCGCGGATCCTGAGATGTAATACCCTTTGGGCAGAGGCCAATATTGCAGATGTTACATCTGTCTGTTTCTGACCCGACACAGCCTGCCGCTGCCTGCATAATGTACTTTCCAATTTGGACACCACTGGCTCCCAGCATAATAAGGGCTGCCGCATTTGCAGCAAGATTACCTCGTTTTCCTATACCGCCTGCAGCAAATAGAGGAATTTCGTTTTGTTTTCCAACTTTTACTAGATTAAGGTAGCACTCGCGAATATTGCTGGCTATGGGATGACCCATGTGATCCATAGAAACGTTATAGGCGGCTCCCGTCCCACCATCTTCTCCGTCTATGGCAAGGCCTGCCGCATAGGGATTTCTAGTGAGGTTATTGAGCACTGCAAGGGCTGTAGAGGTGCCTGATATTTTCGGATATACGGGAACACGGAATCCCCAGGCCATGTAAAGTGATTGGATCATTTTAGCAACAGCTTCTTCAATGGAATAAAGTGTCTGATGGGTTGGAGGACTGGGAAGGCTTACACCGGGTGGAACTCCTCGAATAGCGGCAATAAGTTTATTTACCTTATACCACATGAGAAGGCCGCCATCTCCTGGCTTTGCTCCCTGACCGTATTTAATTTCTACAGCACAGGGATCTTCCTTCATTTCTGGTATAGCATGAATAATTTCGTCCCATCCAAAGTAACCACTGGCGATTTGAAGAATGACATATTTCATAAAACGAGATCTTAGAAGCCTTGGAGGACAGCCACCCTCCCCTGTGCACATCCTAACGGGCATACCAAGTTCTTCATTCAGGTAGGCAACCCCCATCTGAAGACCTTCCCACATAGTTGGGGAGAGGGCTCCAAAGGACATGGAACCGATAATAAGGGGATATATCTCCCTAACAGGAGGCGACCATCCTTCTTCTTTATAGAGTTTTAGGGTTTCCTCCGGTGGGAGCACGCGACCTAGAATGGTGCGAAGCTCAAATTCATGGCGTCCTGCATCTAATGCAGGGTCGGTTAACATTGAGATCCTTACAAACTTAATCCTATCGAGAATACCTTCTGGAACGTTTCTACGCCCACCTCGTCGCCTTGGCTGTCCACCTCTGTTTATATGAAAGCGAAGTTTATCGATCTCATCATTTCTTATGGGTATTATGCAATCGTTTGGACACACGAGAGTACAGGTCCCGCAACCTATGCAAGAGTAGGCTGGATCGGTCTTCTGCCTAATGCCATAAAAGACTTGGTAAACGTTAGAGGGCTGGGTCTCCATACCAGCTGCCACTTGAAGGAGCCGTTTTCTGAAGACCCCTAATTCTATGGCGTGGACAGGACAAACAGCTGTGCATCTACCACAGAAGGCACAACGCTCTTTGTCCCATACTATTTGCCATAGTAGATCCTTACGGCTTAAAGAGGAAGGGGCAATGGTTCCGATTGACGCCATATTTTCATCTCCTTTCGATCTGGAGACACAACGACCGTGTCCAGATGCATAGGCTGAAAGTCTTTTGTCTTATCCCTGTTAGGGATAGCGAATTCTAATGCACAGGCTTCAGATGAAAAGGCAAAGATTCCCTCGCTTCCTCCAACTATGCCAGGTCTTAGCTTTTTTCTGTCCTGGACCATAAACATAGATTTATCGGGAAGCACTCCAATGACACAGTTTGGACCGTCTATAATAAGCCTTCGACAGGTTTCTTTAAGAACCTTCAGAAAGCTCCCCTGGGGATGATGTTCCAGGTCTTGATCCTGTAAGGGAGTAATGACATGTTTGTAGTATTCAATCCCTAGACCTAGTTTTTTATGGATGTAGTGGAGTATGTGGGTAAAGACCTCGGAATCGGACTGGTAACCTATGTAACCAGGAAAACCTCGAGACATGAGAAACTCTTTAATGGGCACAAAGGCTGTGTTTTCTCCATTCGTCATGGTGGCTATACCTTGAATAAAGAAGGGATGGCAGGCATAGAGGTTTATGGCGTAATTTGTGTTCTGCCGTCCCTGAGCCATAATAATGCGGGCGCAGAGCTCTTTTCGATCCAGCTGAAGATATTCGGCAACATCCATTGGATCACCCACTTCTTTAATCATAATAACATCAGGCCAGAAACTAAAGACCACTATATCGCCGGTTTCTTCGCCCATATGACGTAGAGTTAAGCGGATGGTCATCAAACGATGTTCAATTTCTTCACGGCTTAGGCCTTCCCACCCCTCCGGATATTCGTAGGCACGAACAAGGTAAACATCTCTTTTAGGCACACCAGGTGGTGGGTTTTTAGAGGTTTTAAAAGAGAGTTTATATTTTGTCATAAAGCCGAGTTCCATCATGAACTGATCAAGTTTTTTAATGCCAGAGTGGGAAAATATCCCTGAAAGTATGGGAGCCTCTTTTATTTCTTCAAAGGAACCTCCAAGATCTGTTAAGAATAGCCCCACGCCGGAGCCATCGTAACCCTCCTTCATGATTTCAAGGGCTTTTATGGCAACCATGGGCGAGAGGGGGTCATCGCTTGTTATGGCGAAAAGGCGACACACTGTCTGTCCTCCTTTAACTAGGGATATTTTTAGGTAAAAAGTATTGTATAGCAATAAGTGTTCCACAATGATGGGGATACTACTTTTGTTGGGTATTACTTTTTAGTCAATTTTTAGCTCAGTATTGATAAATGCCCATAATTGTGCAACTCTAACCTTAAATTCTTAACTTTGCTCAATTTTGTTCATTGAATCACTATTTCGTGGTTTCAATGGGAGGTGATCCTAAAAGTCCTTCAAGCATCCTTTTTTCCAGTTTGATAAAAAGGATTTCTAAGGTATTATAAAAAAAAATACAGGAAGTTGGCATGAAAGTTGTGAAGTGAGTAAATACTGCATAAGAAGATTAAAGTTTTACCTGAAGGAGAGAGGAGAACCTATGACGCCCAAAGAAGTTTTAGAATTTGCAAAAGCCAATGGTGTTAAAATGGTAGATCTGAAATTTCTTGATCTTCCCGGTTTGTGGCAACATTTTTCAGTTCCCATAGGTGAATTGGAAGAGTCTTCTTTTGAAGATGGTTTTGGTTTTGATGCATCGAGTATCCGGGGCTGGCAACCTATTAACGCGAGTGATATGTTAGTGATTCCCGATGCGGAAACGGCCGTTATAGATCCCTTTATGGAGGTTCCAACTCTTTCGTTTATTTGTAACATCGTAGATCCCGTTACCAGAGAACGCTATACCCGTGACCCCCGTTACATAGCTCAAAAAGCTGAGGAATACCTAAAGTTTACAGGGATCGCGGATGTAGCCTACTTTGGTCCAGAGGCGGAATTTTTTATCTTCGACGACATTCGCTATGATTCAGCAACTAATTATGGCTACTACTTTATAGATTCCAAAGAAGGAATCTGGAATAGCGGTAAGGAGGAAAAACCTAATCTAGGTTATAAACTCCGCCATAAAGAGGGTTATTTCCCAGTTCCCCCTTCAGATACATTGCAAAACATCCGAACTGAGATGGCTCTTATCATGGAGCAGATTGGAATTAAGGTTGAATGCCAACACCATGAAGTAGCGACAGCCGGTCAGGCAGAAATTGATATGCGCTTTGCTCCCCTTGTTAAGATGGGCGATCAGTTAATGTGGTTTAAATATATTATCAAAAATGTTGCTCGTCGACATGGTAAAACTGTTACCTTCATGCCGAAACCTCTCTACGGCGACAATGGTTCAGGAATGCACACCCACATAAGCCTTTGGAAAAATGGTGAACCTCTCTTTGCTGGGGATAGATACGCAGGGCTTAGTGAGATTGCACTCTATGCTATAGGTGGTATCCTTAAGCACGCACCAGCTCTTTGCGCTTTTACAAATCCTACCACTAACTCTTATAAAAGATTAGTTCCCGGATACGAAGCACCAGTTAATTTGGCTTACTCAAGCCGTAACCGTAGCGCCGCCATTCGTATTCCAATGTATTCTGCTTCACCAAAGGCTAAACGTATTGAATTTAGGACACCTGATCCATCCTGTAACGGCTACCTTGCCTTTAGCGCAATGCTAATGGCTATCATAGATGGGATAGAAAATCGGATCGATCCCGGTGAACCTTTAGACAAGGACATCTATGCTCTTTCGCCTGAGGAATTAAAGGGCGTGCCATCAACGCCTGGCTCTCTAGAGGAAGCCCTTTCGGCCTTGGAAAAGGATTATGAATTCCTGATGAAGGGCGGGGTCTTCACTCAGGATGTAATAGATATGTGGCTTGATTATAAGAGGGAAAGGGAAGTAGATCCAGTAAAACTTAGACCCCATCCTTATGAATTTCACCTCTACTTTGATATTTAAAAACTAAAAACTATGCGTAAGGGGGCGATCTTAATAGGGCGCCCCCTTTTTAACCTCTAGGAATTTAAGATCTTCTTGGCTATCTCGTCATTAGCATCACAGATGAAGGTAATTCCAGTTTCCTGAGCTGTTTCCCGGTTTGCAGCAACAAGGTCACTTCGAGAAATGGCCTTGAGAGAAAACTTCCTCGCACCGGCCATGAGTTGCTGTAGACCACAGGAAAGCTTGTCGGCAAGTGTCCAAAAAGCAATGGCCCCAAAGGGGATGTTTTTCATCTCCTCTTTTCCAACTTTCTTTTCCACTTCGAAATAGCAAGCAAAGATTTGCTCTGGAGAGGTTCCAATGTCGCTAACTGTTTTGGGCAGATTGTCCCAATTGCCCCATACGGCAGCCTTTCTTTCGGGTTTGATAACACCTTCAATATTGGATCCTAGGAAGGAAGGAATCATGAGGGCCCTTCCCATACAGATGATTTTTACATAGGGAGCTCCTAGAGCAAGACCCTTGAATATGCTATCTTCTAGAGCAAAACCTCCTGCAAAGGAGAGATCTACCACTCGTTTTCCTCTGGCAGCGAGGATTGATGCATATTCATAGGCTTTGGCGTGGAGGAGAAGGGAGGGAACACCCCAACTTTGCATCATATTCCATGGGCTCATACCTGTCCCTCCGCCAGATCCGTCAATTGTGAGAAGATCTAACCCGGCATCACTTGCAAATTTTATAGCCATGGCGAGGTCTTCCATTCCATAGGATCCTGTTTTGAGGGAAATTTTCTTATAACCAAGCTTTCTTAAGTATTCGATATGATTCATAAAGGCTTCTTGAACAAGATCCCATCGGCTAAGATTGGTATTTCCTAAGCGGCTATGGCGGGCGAAGGAACGAATTGCACCGCTTCTGAAGGCTGCCTGAACTTGAGGTAGTTCCGGATCGGGATCAACAAGGTAGCCACGCTTTTTAAGGAAGATGGCGTAATCGAGACTTGTTACTTGAATTTCACCACCTATGTTTTTGGCGCCCTGTCCCCATTTGAGTTCGATAATGCACTTGTCTCCATACTTTTCGATGACATACTCAGCTACACCATTTCTTGTATCCTCTACATTCATTTGAACAAAAATACCACCGTAGCCATCATAATATCTAAGGTAGGTTTCTATTCGGCGATCGAGTTCTGGGGCCTTCACAACCCGCCCGTTTTTAAACTCCGCTTCTTTGTCAATGCCTACAACATTTTCACCAACTACTATGGGGACGCCCACTAATGCGCCACCTACAGCTATAGGTTCCCAATATCTTGCGGCTATGGGTGTGGAACCTAAGGCTCCGGTCATAATTGGAACTCGAGCCTTGGTCTTCACTTCGTTTCCGAATTCGGTGCTTATGTCCACATTGGGGAAGATACAATCGTCGGGAGAATTAGAAAGGGACTCAGGAAGTCCCTGGGCTCCGTAGGCATATCCTTGAATTCTAAGGGAGTTATAAGAAACGCCCACGTGGGTTGTATTATTTGCTCCGGCGGTTACAATACCAAAGTCTCGAGGATAGAGGAGTTTCCTTCCTACAAGACTTGCTAGCCATGTCTCACATTTACCTTGACAATCGGCTCTACATAAAGTGCATAGACTAGATTCTGTGGGATTACCACGGTTTACGGTACCGAGCACATCATTGCTTTTGGAAAACCTCATGTCCATTTGATTACGCCTCCCTTTGCCGATGTAATTTCAGTCTACTAAAAATCAAATTTTTCCCTTATTTAAGTCACACTTAATTAGTATGGACCTAAATTAGTGTCAAGAAACTAAATCGGAGGAAACCAGAAAAAATTACACCAGATAGACTATAGAGTCAGAAACCTGAAATTACTTTTCGACGATGCTTTGGGAGGTATAATCAAAGATGGGGAGAATTTTTTTGTAACCAATAAAAAAACTAGGAGGGCGATTATGGCCGTTAAAGTGTTTATCGAGAGGGAAATTGAGGAGGGACGCGAACTTGATATTTATAATTCTCTTATCAAGTTAAGAGCCAGAGCTATGAGATCCCATGGATATATTTCCGGTGAGACCTTGATCTCATACGATAATCCGAGAAGGTATTTGGTGGTTAGCACCTGGAATAGCTTCGAAGATTGGAAGCGGTGGGCTGAAAGCGATGAGAGAAAAGCTATTGAAGCTGAGATTAGTAACTATCTCAAGAGCCCGCCAAAGATAAGTGTTTATCGTTATGATCTTGGTATCTGAGAGAACTTAGGGGTTCAAGGGAGTTAATTTCCTTAGTTATATTGCAGACTTTGGACAGGCTTAAAGGCCTGTCCTTTTTTAATTTTGATCCCCCATTTATACTATCATAAGAGTGAGCCATTCAGATTCACAAAATTGTCATAATTGCGGCACCAAAACACCATATTCATAATTTAATGGTAACAACTGAGGAGATGGAGATGTCTAAATGTCCCAGATGTGGAAGTGAGGCCATTTATAAGTACGGTTTTTCCACCAATAAAAAAAGAAGGTATCAGTGTAAGGCATGTTTGTTACAGTTTGTAGAGAATCCTTCGAAAAAAGTGGAACCAGAAAGGCCTCTTTGCCCTTTGTGTGGCTGCAAAATGCACGTCCACCATCGAAGGGGGAAATACATCTTTTTCCGATGCTCAACCTACCCGAGGTGTCGAGGGTATATTTCTTCGGACCAACTGGAGATGTCAGAGAATTGATTCATGGGAGGAAATAGAGATGAACTATTTACTTCACATGATTCCTGGTCGTTTGCGTATTAAGGTACCGTTAATCTACAACAACCCTGAGAATGCTACTAAACTTAGAAGCTTTCTGGAAAGCCTAAAGGGAGTCGAAAAGGTAATTTGTAATCCTATAACTGGTAGTGTGGTTATTCATTATGATTGTGATCTAACTTCCTCCAATAACTTAATTAAGTGTTTGCAGGATTATGGTTACATTAACACCGAATCGAATAATCGAGAGAACCTTTTCGGGGATGGGCAAGACTCTAAAGCACTCTCTTTTATGACAAGGGTGTTTTTCAATGTTGCCTTAGATATGGCTCTAAGGAATACACCCCTTTCTTTTCTGACGATTCTAGTATAAAGAACCTCGAATCTATCATATCCTCTTTAACGGCTTGGGGGAGCGTTTGCTTCTCGCAAGCTGTTTCTCTATTTAAAGGCACGACAAGTTTTAAGCTCTTCGAAGGCGAAGTGGCTACACTTAAATTTTTATTGATAACGAAGGTAATTCCTGTTGTTAGCGCTACCAATAGCCAATCTAATAAACTGACAGGGGAGAGTCTAAGTAATTGGCGTGTCACTGGTATAATCCCCGCCAGCACCTGGAGAAGCATAGAACTTAGTATACCAACCGTTAAGATTGGATTGGAAGAAAGAGAGTCTTTACCCTTACGCTGTTGACACACAATAGCGTGGAGTAGCTGGGAGAGTGAAAGCGTGTGGAAAGCTACGGTGCTAGCCCTTCCTATGTCTCCACTTCTTATTAGGGTAGCTAGGCCTGCCATAAGGGAACCTGAAGCCATAACCGAAGATTCACGAAGCATCTCCGAAAAATCCTTCTTCCCAAAAAGAGGTTCATTCGCATTCCTTGGAGGACGGGAAAGAACATCGGGAGAAGGAGGATCGAGTGATAGAGCAACGGCTGGGAATATGTCCGAAATAAGATTTATCCAAAGGAGCTGCATGGGATTTAGCATATTAGGTAGGCCAAGGGCTATACAACTTGTAAGCATCAATATCTCACTTAAATTGCTAGAGAGGAAAAAGTGAACAGACTTTTTTATATTGTCCTGTATAGTGCGTCCTTCTTCTATCGCTGCAATTAGAGTAATGAGATCATCATTTTCCAACACCACATTAGCTACCTTTTGGGATATCTTGGTTCCATTTCTCCCCATACATACACCCACATCGGCTGCCTTTAGGGCAGGGGCATCGTTAATTCCATCTCCCGTCATTCCCACAACCTTTCCTGATTGCTGAAGTGCCTGAACTATCATAAGCTTTAAGGAAGGGCTAACGCGAGAAAAAACATCCACTTCGTGGATATCGGAACTTATCTCCTCTAGGGATTTAGCACTATTGAAGTTTGATGCATCGATTACTCGAATATCCTCTTTGCCAGAAACATCTATGGTCTTAGCAACGGATGTGGCGGTAAGCTCTTGATCACCTGTGAGCATAACAACTTTTATACCAGCTCGGCGAAGAGCTCTAACCATCTCTCGGGCTTCTGACTTGATCGGATCGGCCATTCCAATAAGTCCGCACCAGATTAGATCCGAGGGTTCATCATTGATCTCTTCGCTATATCCATAGGCAAAACCTAAGACTCTTAGACCCCTTGAAGAAAGGAGCTCATTCTCCTTTATAATTTCTTCTATTCTTTCGTCGGAAAGGGCTTTAATCTTTCCGTTATTATGTTCGTAAGAGCAAATTCTCAGAACCGCTTTCGGATTTCCCTTAACAGCCAAGAAGTTATTCTTATTCCCATTTTCATGAATAGTTATCATATAGGGGCGATTTTCGGAACGTAGCCACATATATTTTAAGGGGTACACTTTCCTGATCTCCTTGCAGGGGATCGCATTTGCGTTTGCTAAGGTGATGAGAGCAACCTCTGTAGGAGATCCTTTAAAGGAGAGTTGGTTATCGACTTTAGTGGGTTGAGCTTCAGTGCATAGGCAAGATATTTCGAGAATCTTCCGTAGATTGCTACTTTCGTGAGGCGAAATAGGTTCACCATTGCTCAAAATAGTATTATTTTCCACCCTATAATAGCTTCCTCCTGCATAGATTTCCTGAACCTCCATTCGATTCTCAGTAATGGTTCCTGTTTTGTCTATGCATAGAATCTGGATTGCTCCAAGAGCTTCTACGGATGTAAGATCACGGATTAAAACACCCCGCTTGCTCATTCTCCTTATGGCCAATGCAAAGGTAGTTGTTGCAACCGATGGGAGTCCCTCAGGAATAGCAGCAGCTCCTAGAGCTAGGCTAAGGCGCACCATTGTTAAAAATCCGTATCCTCTAGCCATACCGATTAGAAAACACATTGTGCAGACAAGTAGACATAACCATACAAGTTGGACTCCAAGCTTTGAAAGTTGATGTTCTATGGGAGCCTTTGGAACGCTAATCTCCTGAAGAAGGGTTTGGAGTTTTCCTAGGTGAGTAGAGAATCCCGTCGCCACTACCACCGCAATACCACTTCCTCCAACAACTAAAGTCCCTCTATATACCATGTTTATCCGTTCGAAAATGGAAGTAGCCTCAGGTAGTATAACATTGGCTTTTTTCTCAATCGGCAAACTCTCACCGGAAAGGGGTGATTCATCTACATAAAGATTTTCAGCCTTTATTAGCCTTCCATCGGCTGGAATATTATGGCCAGCCTTTATCACCATTATGTCCCCAGGCACTAAATCTTTCCTAGGGACTATGATCTCCTTCCCATTACGTATTACAATAGCCTCATCTTCTTCAATGCTTTGGAGACTAACGATCGCTTCATTTGAGCTTTTCTCTGTGATATAGCCTATGAGAGCATTAGCAACCACTACTCCAGAAATGATTAGAGCATCCCCCAGTCCTCCCGTCACAATCGATACAACACTTACCGCTCCAAGAAGAATAACGGGAAGAGAGGCAAACTGCTTTACAAAGAGCTGCCATCCAGAAACCTTAGTTCCTGTGTTTATATCATTGGAACCCCATAGGGAAACTCTTCTCGAGACTTCTTTTTCTGAGAGTCCACCCATAGAAGATTCAAAATAGGCTAAGCATTCTTCTGGTTTAAGACTGTGCCAGGGAGGTTCCGAAGATAGAGTAGGGGAATAAACATTGTTAACCTGTGGTTTACTGACATCGTCGATGATTGCCGGCTTTAAGTCAGTAGATTTTCTCTTTAGTGAAAATTGAGAAAGTAGATCATTAACAATCCTTAATACGTCATCTAGGGTTTCTATAGGGGGTTTGTAGAATACAAGAAGACTTCCGGTTGCGGTTCCGAGGCGAAGATCGCAAATCCCATCAAGGGATGTAAGCTTTTCTCTAAGATAGGCCTTAAGAATCGGGTTATCTTTAAGAGCCTTAATGCGAAGACGAACCCTCCCCTTTACTCTATCATGAGTAACCCTTATCATAATAAACCTCGTTTTATATAGTATTTTCTAAACCTTATAAGATCTCATCTTCCTTTTCAAAAAACTCTTCCTGTCTGGTTAACATCGATTCCTTGAGATTGTTTTCGGAGGTGGGTTTGACAGCTTCAGGCTGTTCTATTTCTTTCGAAGACTTTCCGGGAGCGTATTTTTCTATTAGGGCTTTACTAAACACTCCAAAGGCATACCAGAAGGCGGTATACCAAGGAGGCGCGGTTATGTTACCCCGAAGCACCTGAATCGCCCCAATGCTAAGGAGAGCCAGGAAACCCGCTTCAGTCAATCCTACCTCGCCTCCCGTTATATCCCTTAATGTTTTGTCTAGATGGATGAAAGGTTGAATCGCCCTCTGAACAGGATGAATGGGAGAAGAAGCTTCAAACCGGATAGACAAACTATTAGTAAGAATTTCCATCACCTTTTTAGGTTCAAGGGTGGATCCCTGAAGTAGAATGGAACCCGTAACAGGGTTAACCTTTACCAATTCTACCCCTGGAATGAGGGAAAGGGTTTCCATTATGGTCGGCACGAGCTTTTCTGGAATGTGACCCCTCTTCAACCTGATTCGTAAACGATTTCGAGTTTGATGGGCGATATAGGCCTCATACATTTTAATTTCTCCTATTGCAGACATTTGTCTCTTAGGACTTAACCTCTGCTTTTGCCTCTGCTGCTATATCCTCAATATTTTCAACAACTTCGGCAACCATCTCTCGGCTCTTCTTGTAAAGTATAAACCCCCCTTTAATAGCCGATTTCAATACGGGTCTCACCGCTGCTCCTATTACCGGAAGGAGCACAGGAGCAACTATCGCTACCCCCAAACCTATCAACAAACCCTTAGTAAGATCTAAATCATTAAGATTAAGCTTCATTGTAAAACCTCCTCTTCCCCTTCGTTTACTAAAACCAACCTTTAATGCTACAAAAATGTTACAATATGATTAAAACTTTATTACATTTAGTGTCAATTTTGACTTTCATTACATTACCAAAAAAGGTAGGGGCTCTATCTTTCTTCTAGTCCATGGATAAATAGATCTGCCATCTGTTGCACTACCTCTGTAAGGGATAGCTTTCCCGTTGGCTTGTACCAGAAATAAAGCCAATGGAGGGTGCCTATTAGGGAAAATGTAACGACGGTGGGATCAAGCTTTCTGAAAACCCCTCTTTTTATAAGATCCTCTATAAATCTTCTTAGCTGATAGATGTTTTCCTTTTCTTTACGGTAGATAATCTGTTTTTTATCCTCGGGAAGGTATTCTATGTCGTGGAGGAGGATTTTGTTGAAGTTTTCATTTTTCATATAGGTTCTTGCATATTCAATGAGAATATCGGTTAGCTGTTCTTTTAGGGGTTTTCCAGAACTTATGTTTCTCTCTATAGCAGTTTTCATGTTATTTACCAGTTCATCGGCGGCTTGGAGGCAGATTCGGAAAAGAATCTCTTCTTTGTTCTTAAAATGATGATATAGAGCAGCCTTACTGATACCGACCTTTTTTGAAATTTCTCGGGTACTAGCATTTTCGTAGCCCTTTACGTAAAAAAGCTCCTGGGCTGCTTTCAATATTTCTTCGGCGGTTTCACGTCCTTTTGCTCTCGGCATAAGGTTTCTCGATCTTGGGGTTTTACGTTAATCTCCATAACCCAAGCCATTAAATTTAGATAAAAATTTCCTTTAAGTAAACCTTAATAGAACAACTAGAAACCGATTTAGCTTGACTGATTCACCCTATTTTCGATATGAGTAAACTTCGTTGAAGCTTAATTGACATCCTTTAGAGGGATCTTTTCGTGTTTTTATATTAAATTCCGGAGGTTTGATCAATGATTGAAGTTAGATTGCACGGTCGTGGGGGGCAGGGAGCCGTGACCTCTGCAGAGCTAATGGCTCTTGCGGCTATTTCTACGGGGAAATACGCTCAAGCTTTCCCAAGTTTTGGTCCAGAACGCCGTGGAGCCCCAGTAATGGCTTTTTTACGAGTGAGCGATACACCCATTAAGACCCGAGAAAAGATCTATAATCCCAATCTTGTAGTTGTTCTCGATCCAAGCCTTCTAGCAATTATGAATATTGAGGCAGGCATTGCCGAGGATGGGACTGTAGTTGTTAATACCCAAATGTTACCCGAAGAGGTAAAGGAGAAATTTAACCTAAGATCTAAAGTAGCAACAGTTGACGCTACAACCATTGCAAGGGAAATCCTCAAGGTGCCCATAACCAATACAACCATGCTAGGTTCCCTAGTTAGGGTCTCAGGTGCTGTTCCGTTGGAAAGTCTCGAAGAACCTATTATAGCGAGATTTGGTCCAGCCCTTGGTGAGAAAAACTTCAGTGCCTGTAAAAGAGCCTACGGGGAAACAAGGCTTATGCAATAGGGGAAAGATGGAACGGCTTAACCTAAGGGATACGGAGGAATGACTCGTGGCCAAGGAATTAGGACTTCATAGTTGGAAAGAAGCAGCATTAGGGGGAGCCATTATAACCCCAGGAAACGCCTCTGAACTTAGAACAGGAGACTGGCGTTCCAGTCGTCCTGTAGTAGATTATGAAAAGTGCATTAAGTGTGGCCGGTGCTACATTATATGTCCCGATATGGTTTATACTTTAAAGGAGGATGGTTATTACGAGTTAAACTACTATTATTGCAAGGGATGTGGCATCTGTTCCGAAGAATGTCCGAAGGATGCTATAGAAATGATTGAGGAGGGGAGCTAATGGGCAAGCGAGTTGGAATGGAGGTTTCAATTGCGGCGGCGGAAGCTGTCGCTCTTATAGATGTTGATGTAGTGGCCGCATACCCCATTACACCCCAGACTCACATTGTAGAGCATCTTTCGGAACTCGTTGCAAATGGACATCTAGATGCTGAGTTTGTGCCGGTGGAGTCAGAACATTCGGCGATGAGTGTATGTGTGGGGGCCGCAGCGGCTGGAGCTAGAACCTTTACCTCCACAAGCTCCCAGGGATATGCCCTGATGGTGGAGATTTGCTACATAGCCTCTAGTATGAGGCTTCCAATTGTTATGGCCGTGGTAAACCGAGCTCTCAGTGCACCAATAAGTATATGGAATGACCATTCTGATATGATGCTTGCCCGAGATACAGGCTGGATTCAGACGGTTGCAGAAAACGGTCAGGAAGTGGTTGATCTTTTGATCCATGCCTATCGTGTAGCAGAGGACCATAGGGTCCTTCTCCCTGTTATGGTCAACCTAGATGGGTTTATAGTTTCCCATGTGATTGAGCCAATAGAACTTCCATCTAAAGAGGAGGTTCAAAAATACCTTCCTCCCTACAAACCTCTTTTAAAGCTTGATCCAAAGAGTCCCGTCACTATGGGACCTGTTGGTGTTCCGGAAATCTACACAGAGGTAAAGAAAGCCCAGGATGAGGCTATCAAAAACTCTAAAAAGGTCATACTCGAGGCTTGGGAAGAGTTTGCTAAACATTTCGGTAGAGTCTATAAACCTGTTGAAACCTATAGATGTGAGGATGCAGAAATTGTCATCCTTCTTATGGGAAGTATTGCAGAAACGGCAATGCGGGCAATAGATACGATGAGGGAAAGAGGGAAGAGGGTTGGACTTGCGAGATTAAGGCTTTTTAGGCCCTTCCCTGTGGAGGAGCTTGTTTCGGTTCTAAAGCCGGTTAAGGCCGTTGCTGTAATAGACAGGGCTTTGGGATTTAATGGTTACACGGGACCTCTATGTGCTGAGGTAAAGACGGTTCTGTTTAATCATGCTCTTACCCCCTATGTGTGGAATTATATTGCAGGGCTTGGTGGTCGAGATGTAACAGTGGAAAACTTTGTCGAAATGGTTGAGATGCTCGAAGAAAGGGCGGCCAGGAAGGAACCGATGGGATATGAGATCATAAATGTGAGGGAATAATCCATGGGAGTAGCAAGTGAAGCGCTAAAAAACTTTAAGGGTTTTACGACAAAGAACATCCCTACAATAGAGCCATTGTCGCCTGGCCATAGAGCCTGTCAGGGATGTGTGGAGATTTTAGCTTTAAGACTTGCTCTTAAGGCCATTGGAACAAATGTAATTGTAGCAAGTGCAACGGGTTGTATGGAAATAGTGACTTCTCCCTATCCTCAAACTGCCTGGCGAGTGCCGTGGATTCACGTGGCCTTTGAAAATGCGGCAGCGGTAATAAGTGGAGTTGAAGCAGGCTATAAGGCCATGGCCAGAAAGGGTAAAATTGACCTTCAGGAAAAGATTGTTTTTCTTGGATATGGTGGTGATGGAGGAACGGCAGATATAGGGCTTCAGGCCCTAAGTGGAGCACTGGAGCGGGGTCACGACTTTGTTTATATATGCCTCGATAATGAGGCCTATATGAATACCGGTATCCAAAGGTCATCGGCAACCCCTTACGGTGCCATGACTACTACATCTCCACCTGGAAAGAAAAGTATAGGTCAATCGACGTGGAAGAAAAATCTTCCCGCCATCGTAGTGGCCCACGAGATACCATATGTTGCAACGGCAACACCGGCTTATCCTCTCGACCTTATGAACAAGGTCAAAAAGGCCGCTATGGTCCCTGGTCCTGCCTATGTTCATATCTTGTCGGTATGTCCTACAGGCTGGCGACATCCAACCAATATAGCAATAGAGGTCGCAAAAATGGCCGTGGCGACCAATGTGTTTCCTCTCTACGAAGTTATTGATGGGAAGTGGATTCTTTCTAGAAAAAATCCCAAGCCTAAACCTGTGAAGGAATATCTCAAGATGCAGCGACGTTTTGCCCACCTTACGGAAGAAGAGATAGAAAAGATTCAGGCCAGAATAAATGCTGAGTGGGAAGCGCTTCTTGAAAGATGTGGAGAGAAGAAAGAAGGGGGTGCTGAAAAGACTGAAGTCACTCCTAGTGAATAATGTAGTGTTGGGGGAAGGCTTTAAAAATGTCCGTTCCCCCTATATTTCCTTGAAAACTTTTGCAAGAGAATCCCCTGCAACATGCATCTTCCACTCATTCTGATAACCAAAGGGTGTCTCGAGGACCCGATAGCCACTGTTTTCAAGTTTTTTCTTTACCTCTTCCACAATGGCGATAGCCACTTCGGGGGAAGCCTTTTCAGATCCAAGGTGGTTAAAGGAGTGGAGTATCACGGTCTTGGTTTGGAATTTTCCGGCAAGCCATTTTACGTTTTTTACAAACTTGCTTATTATATTCCCGCTTCTTTGTTCGTCTCCTGGTTCTGCGTGATAGAAGATAATAGCCGCTTGGCTTTCTTCAATGATGCCGTTGAATTCTGGGGCTTCGGAAATAGTTTTTTTCTGTGGCCTAAGCCAGAACTCATGAACAAAAAACATAAGAAGTTTCATAATCTACTCCGTAGACTCAAAAAATTCAGAGTTTCCAAACCCACACCAACTCATAATGGAAAAGGATGGGAGAATCAATGGGTGGATCGATATTTTCCCTAGAAAACATTACAGCTCTTATTACCCTGACAGCTATGGAATTGGTATTAGGTATAGACAATATAGTTTTCATAGCGGTGGTAACATCGAAGCTGCCTGAAAAATCTCAAGGCTTAGCTAGACGTATTGGACTTGGGATGGCTCTCGTTTTCCGTATAGCCCTTCTCTCTCTTCTTTTTATTATGACCCACTTTACAAAGCCTCTAGTTACCATATTGGGACATGGGTTTTCGCTAAGAGACGTAATACTTATCTCCGGAGGGCTTTTTTTAATTACAAAGGCTACCCACGAGATTCACGCAAAGATAGAAGGAGTAAAGGTCAAGGAAAAGACTAAAGCAAAGGTAATTTCAAGCTTTAGAGCAGCGGTAATCCAGATAGCCATTATCGATATTGTTTTTTCCTTCGATTCCATAATTACAGCTATAGGCATGGCTAGGCATATTGTCGTTATGGTCCTTGCGGTTATTATTGCTGTTATTTTCATGATGTTTTTCAGTGGCTTGGTTTCCAATTTCATAGAACGCCATCCTACTCTTAAGATGCTAGCTCTCAGTTTTCTTCTCCTCATTGGAGTAGCTCTGGTAGCTGACGGGTTTGGCAAACATATAGATAGAGAATATATCTACTTCGCAATGGGGTTTTCGGTTTTCGTAGAGTGGCTTAATATAAAGGCTCAAACTAGAAAGCAGGAAGGTTAGTGCTTTCTATAATAGTGACGTATCATAGAAATAAAGACAAATATTGCAGAAATGGTCATTAGGGACGAAGCTTCAAAGGCTACCTTGTATCCCCACTTTTCCACAATTGGTCCCATGATTAGAGATGCACTCATTATACCGAAATATATGGCACTATTATATCCTCCCATTGCGATACCCCTTGTGGAGGGAGAGGTAACATCGGTTATAATAGCGCTTATTGAAGGGAAGGCTATGGCCATACCACTTCCAAGGAGCACAGCATATAGGAGAAACTGATAGAGTTTGTGAGAGACTGCAAGCCCTACCATAGCCAAGGTCGTAAGGGTAATTCCTCCTACAGCGAATCTACTCCTACTACCGATACGATCGCTTAGCCAACCGAAAGGAGCTCTACAAAGGGCATTTGTCAATCCTTGAAGAAGGAAGATGGAGCCTATGTTGCTTAGAGATATTCCCGAGTCATGGGCATGGAGAGGAACAAATGTCACAAACATACCAAGAGAAAAACAACCTCCCCAGGTAATAATCCACGATGCGACAAGGGCCTCGTTTAGTAGTTTTGTGTCTTTAATCGAGTCTATTTTTGGATGGGATCGACCTTCGAGTATCCTAAGTTGAGTTCTACTTGGAATGGTAAGGAGCATTACAAAAAGCAGGACGATTGTTAGAAGCCCTGAAGAGGCAAAAACCACTCCATATCCGAATTTTTCTGCAATCCAACTCCCTATCGCTGGGCCTCCACTCATACCTAGATAAAGAGACGTCGTGTACCATCCGTAGGCTCTTCCTATATGGGTTGGAGGGGTTATATCCGCCACAAGAGACATCATGGTAGGGCCGTAGGCAGAGAGCCCAACCCCAAATAAGAAATAGATAAACACTAGGTATAAAGGGGAGGGTGCTAAATAAAGTGCAAAGGATGTGAAACTTACCAATAAAAGCCCCATAGATGTGACTACCTTCCTTCCAACGCGATCGGATAGAAAGCCCATAGGAAAAGAAAGAAGACCTGCGGTAAAGAAGAAGGCTGAGTTGATTACACCTACCATTTTCGTAGAAGCTCCCATGAGTTTTGCGTAAATAGGGACAATAGGAATCCTCATGTATGAAGCAACGTAGAATCCTAGGGTTACAAAACAGGCTATAATGAGAAGGTAATGCCTACTACCTGAAGAGTTCGTCATGGGACCTAAACTCCAATTGAGTTAGATGTTATAGCTACCGAGCAATTTTCTAAAGACTAGCTCAATCGATGATAGTTAGTCAACGGTTTCTGAACCTCTAATTCCTCTTCAATTAGGCCTTGAGAATTCTTAGATCACGAAACTTTCCTTTGACAAATAATTCTTAAGGATGGGAAGCCCATTATCCCTTAGCTTCTAGAAAATGGCACAATCTGTGCTAACCAAAAAATGGTTGCAGTCGGATGATAACTCTTCTATATGAGTTATCCCTTTTTAATTAAGGTGTTATCCCGACTGGGAGCTATCAAAAACTTTAAAGATTCTAAGAGGAGGTTTAAGCATGAAACGTTGGATGGTTATGGTGAGTGTCGTGATGGCTTTGGTTATTGGTTTCGTTTTTAGTGTTCCTATGGTTCAGGCAGCGGAAGAAGCCAAGAAGGAGGGGGTATCTACTCCACCGAGTGAAAAGCAGGAACCGACCCCTACAGCAGAGAAAAAGGAGGCAACACCTGGTGAGGTTAAACTCATCTCTATGAAAGGCAAGGTTGAGATTGGCGGTGAGGCTATTCTTTTCAAGATGGAAGATGGAAAGGAGTTTAAACTGGAGGGAACAGGACTTAAGGATTTTGCTGGAAAGCAGGTCCAAGTAGCTGGTGAGCTCGATGAAGCTACAAAGACTATTAAGGTAAAAGAAATTAAGCCATCAGAATAATTAGGTCTGTTAAGAACCAAAGATATTAAAAGGGCAGGAACTTTACATTCCTACCCTTTTAATTTTTCTTGACCACTTTTTGATGATTGTATAAAAGAAAATGTTTGGTATAAACATCCTAGTTTTCTTAGGGGGAAAAGGGATGAGAAGTCCTTGTTTGGATTGTGAACGTGTAAACGAAGATAAAAACAAATGTCTTAATGAATGCGAAAAGCTTAAACAGTATCAAGAGTATATTCTAAAACTGGGTGTATATGCCACCATGTAAGTTCTGATTCAATCTGATCAGGTTGAGGGGCGGCGTAGAGCCGCCTTTTTGTTGGAGAGGAGAGGATGGTCATGTATGCAGTGATAGAAACCGGTGGAAAGCAGATCAAGGTGTCTTCCGGGCAAAGGGTTAGGGTCGAAAAGCTTCCTGTGGCCGTAGGAGAGGAGGTTATCTTCAATAGGGTATTACTTTTGAGGGATGATGCTTCAGTTATGGTTGGCACTCCCTATCTAGAGGGAGTATCGGTTATCGGTCGGGTGGTGGATCATATTAAGGATAAAAAGGTCATAATCTTTAAGCATAAAAGACGTAAGAACTACCGTAAGAAAATCGGACATAGACAGCTTCTAACGGTGGTCGATATTCAGTCTATAAATCGTGGTGATGCTCCCGAAGAGGTGGCATTAGCCCAATAAGGAGGTTTTTTAGATGGCTCATAAGAAGGCTGGAGGAAGCTCAAGAAATGGCCGAGATAGTGCCGGCAAAAGAAGGGGTGTTAAGCGGTTTGGAGGACAGTTTGTCAAAGCAGGTAATATAATCGTTAGGCAATTGGGTACTAAATTTCACGCAGGAAAGAATGTGGGAGTCGGAAAGGATTACACCCTATTTGCCCTTATTGATGGGGTAGTTAAGTTTGAGCGTTTGGACAAAACTCGTCAAAAGGTGAGCGTCTATCCTGTTATGGCTTAGAATGGATGTTTTGTTGAAAGGGGATGGTAGGCGACCGTTGGGGTTAATTTCCAAACTCGGCGGTCGCCTTTGTGTTTATTATGGCTAAATTTATAGACGAAGCTATTATTCATGTGCAGGCAGGCAGTGGCGGGAATGGGTGTGTGAGCTTCCGAAGGGAGAAATATGTTCCTAAAGGAGGGCCGGACGGAGGTGATGGAGGCAAGGGAGGGGATGTCTATTTGATCGCCACCTCATCGAAGCACACTCTTTTGGATTTTCATTATCGTAGATTCTTCAAAGCAAAGGGAGGACAACACGGAAGGGGTAAAAATCAACATGGACGAAGGGGCGAAGATGTTTACATTCCAGTGCCCCTTGGAACTATCGTAAAGGATGCTTTAACCGGTGAGATTTTGGCTGATCTTATTGAGGATGGCCAGTTGTGGCTCGCCGCTCGTGGAGGACAGGGAGGACGAGGTAATGCGAGGTTTGTTACATCAACCAATCAGGTTCCCAGATTTGCAGAAGAGGGAGAAAAGGGGGAGGAGCGGGATCTCAAGTTAGAACTTAAGCTTATTGCCGATGTAGGTATAGTAGGTTTTCCAAATGCTGGAAAGTCAACTCTTATTTCAGTCATTTCCAATGCAAGACCTAAAATAGCTGACTATCCCTTCACTACTCTATCCCCTCAACTCGGTGTAGTTTATGTGGACCGGGATCGGTCGTTTGTTGTTGCCGACATTCCAGGGCTTATCGAAGGAGCTCATAGAGGAGCTGGTCTAGGTATCCAGTTTCTAAAACATATTGAAAGAACACGTGTTATTATACATCTTATAGATATCTCTTCGATAGATATGTCGGATACCTTAAGGCCCTATTTGTCAATCAGAAGAGAGCTCGAAAAATTTAATCCCGAACTCCTTAAAAAACCTGAAGTGGTCGTTTTAAACAAAATAGATCTAATCAAAGAAAGGGAGTATGTAAAAACTATTATGGCCACATACCGAAGGCATCTAAAAAAGGTGCCTCTCCTCTCTATCTCTGCTGTTACACACAAGGGCATACCTGAGCTTATTAACAGGGTCTCTGAACTGTTGTATAATCCAAGGACCTAATGAGTGTTTCTTTGAATGAAGGGGGAGTTGTAGATTTGAAAATTATTGAGGAAAGAAAAAGGATTTTTGACCGATGTCGCCGTATTGTGATCAAAATAGGAAGTGCCGTCCTTACAGGACAAAAAGGGCTCGATCGGGTAATGATCCATCGCATAAGCGACCAAATCGCTGAGCTTCGTAGTAGTGGACGAGAGATCCTTATAGTTTCCTCTGGTGCTATAGCCTCCGGCATGAAGAAACTGGGGCTTACGGAAAAGCCAAAATCTATTCCCTACAAACAGGCCACTGCAGCGGTTGGCCAGAGTTTTCTTATGCAGGCATGGGAAGAGGCCTTTGATAAGCACGATACACTTGTTGCTCAGGTGCTTCTTACCGGTGATGACCTCGGATATCGTCAACGCTACCTTAACGCTAGAAATACCCTTGAAACCCTTATCGAATGGAACATAATTCCTGTTATAAACGAAAACGATACTGTTGCAGTGGAGGAAATCAAGTTTGGGGATAATGACCAGCTTGCAGTTCTCATAGGTGGGTTAGTGGGGGCCGACCTCATTGTGGTCTTAACTGACATAGCTGGACTCTACGACCATGACCCAAGAGAACACCCATCGGCGAAATTGATCCCAGAGGTCCATAGAGTAGATCGACAAATTCTCTCCTGTGCCTCATCACAGACAAGTTCTACTGGAACGGGAGGAATGATAAGCAAGTTAATGGCTGCTAAAAAATCCCTTGCCATCGGAATTCCTTTGATAATTGCCCCGGGTAGAGAAAGGGACGTGCTTTTGAGGCTTATGCAAGGGGAATGCCTAGGGACACTCTTTGTTCCAGATAAAAAACTTTACCAGGGCCGTAAAGTTTGGCTTGCTCATGTGCCTCACCCTGCCGGGGATCTCATCATTGACGGTGGTGCCGTAGAAGCCATTGTCCATAAGGGAAAGTCTCTTCTCCCTGCAGGGATACTGGAGGTTCGAGGAACATTTGGTATGGGGGCACCTGTAAGATGTTTAGATACCTCTGGTCAGGTCATAGCTGTAGGATTATCTAACTATAGGGCCTCTGAAATAGAAAAGATCAAAGGATGTCACACATCCGAAATAGAGAGTATTTTGGGTTACAAACATTCCGATGAGGTAATTCATCGGAATAACCTTGCTCTTGTCTTTGAAGAGGCCGACAAACTGGAGGAGAGGGCTAATGAACTGGCAGACTACGCTTAAAGAAATAGGTACTATGGCAAAGGCCGCATCCTATAAAATGGCCAAGGCTTCAACATCTCAGAAAAATGAAGCCCTAAAGCTTATGGCTCAGGCTCTTGTGGAAAATCATAATGTTATCATGGAAGCCAATAAACTTGATTTGGAAAATGCTAAAGCCATGGGAATATCTGGTGCAAAACTTGAAAGACTTACCCTTTCTGAAAAGGTCATGAAGGAGATGATAGCCGGTATTGAGGAGGTTATAAAACTTCCTGATCCTGTGGGAGAGATTACCAAGATGTGGATTAGACCAAATGGTTTAAAAGTAGGGAGAATGAGAATACCGCTTGGGGTCATAGCCATTATCTACGAATCCCGTCCTAACGTAACAATCGATGCTTCGATACTTTGCATTAAAGCAGGTAACGCCGTAATTCTTAGAGGTGGTTCAGAGGCTTTCCATTCCAACAAGGCTCTTTGTGACATTATCCGCAGTAGTCTTGAGAAGGCAGGTCTTCCTGCTGACGCTGTCCAGGTTGTTCCCACAACCGATCGTTCCGCCGTCTTAGAGCTTCTCAAGATGGAAGACCAGGTGGATGTAGTTATACCAAGGGGTGGTGAGGAGCTGATTCGGTTTGTCGCAGAACACGCCAGGATGCCAGTTTTAAAGCACTACAAGGGAGTGTGTCATATCTATGTGGACAATGATGCCGATTTAGAAAAGGCCGAAAAAATTTGCTTTAACGCCAAGGTCCAACGTCCAAGCGTCTGTAATGCCATGGAGACTCTCTTAGTGCATCGAGACGTTGCGGAAACCTTTCTTCCTAGGATGGCAGAGGTTTTTAGAAGTGCCGGTGTTGAGCTTAGAGGCTGTGATAGGACAAGAAAAATTATAGACTGCGCTGAAGCAACGGAAGAGGACTGGTATGCCGAGTATCTTGATCTTATTCTTGCTATAAAGATTGTTGATTCAATGGAGGAAGCGATAGACCATATCCATCATTATGGTTCTAACCATACGGAAGCAATAGTTACAGAAGATTACAGGAAGAGTTGGCGATTTCTTGAGGAGGTTCAATCCTCCCTTGTTTTGGTTAATGCCTCCACACGCCTAAATGATGGTTATCAGCTTGGATTAGGTGCAGAAATAGGTATTTCGACTTCGAAGCTTCACGCTTTCGGTCCCATGGGTCTTGAGGAATTGACTACCACCAAATTCATAGCCATAGGAAACGGTCAATTGAGAAGCTGATGGACAACTTAAGACGGTTAGGGGTATTTGGAGGAAGCTTCAATCCGATTCATTTCGGACATCTAAGGGTTGCAGAAGAGGTTTGTGAAGAGCTTAAATTGGATCAGGTTATCTTCATACCTACCTTTATCCCTCCCCACAAAGATGTTTCCCTTCTTGTGCCCTTTGAGCACCGCTACAATATGCTTGGTCTTGCTATCGGCGGCCATCCAAAATTTGCTGTCTCCGATATTGAAGCTCAATTGGGAGGAGTTTCCTACACTGTAAGAACGCTTAACAGCTTGATAAGAATGTATGAGGGTGTGGATATTTTTTTCCTAATAGGAAGTGATGCCTTTTTGGAAATAGACTCATGGTGGCACTACAAGGAGATTTTTAACCTTGCCTCGATTGTTATTATGATTCGGCCGGGGGCGTCCCGGGAAAACATTTCAAGTTTTATCTCCGATCGGTTAAAATTAGATTATTACTGGATCGGAAATAAAAAATGTTTTGAACATCCCCTGTGGCGACCTATAAAATTGGTATCGGTAACTCTCCTCGATATTTCAGCTTCTAAAATAAGAGAGTTTGTTTCCCTGGGACGGTCTATAAGATTTCTGGTGCCTGAAGCGGTAAGGGAATACATAATATGTAACCGTCTTTATGTATAAGGATGGTCCAGTCTTAGGAAAAAAATAAATAAAGAGGTGTAGATTGATAGGTATGGTAGAGGATAATAAAACAGTAAGAACTTCCAGAAAGAAAAGGTCAAAAACGATCCTCTCCCTTTCATCTCAAGAAAAGGCTTTCCTCTGTGCTAAGATTGCCGACAATTATAAGGCTCAGCGACTTTCTGTGTTGTCTCTGGAGGGGCTATGCAATTTCACAGATTATTTCGTAATATGCAGTGGACAATCAACAAAGCAAGTGCAAGGTATTGTTGATCACATAGAAGAGGAGATGGGAAAGGCTGGATATCGTCCCATAGGCATAGAGGGTAGGAAGGAGGGACGCTGGGTTCTAATGGACTATGAAGATGTGGTTGTTCATGTCTTTCATGATCCGGTGAGGGAAACCTACGATCTCGAAAGTCTATGGTCCGAAGCGCCCAATGTGTGGAAAACTGGTGAAAGGGATGGAAGGGAAGATGCTTAGGAGACATAGAGATGTCCGCTAAAGCTCTGGTGACGTTAACAGCTGGTTTTATGATTTTTTGGAGTTTTTTTCCAAAAGGGGCTGGAGCTCTTGATTTGAAGGATGAGATTGAACTTGGACGAGAGGTTTTTCGTAAAGTTCAGGAAAATTATCGTTTCCTTAATAGTCCCGAGGTAAATTTCTACGTTACAGAGTTAGGTAATAAACTTGTAAAGAACGCTGAATCCATTCCATACAAGTATAAGTTCTTCGTTATAGATAATGATATCCCCAATGCCTTTACGATCCCCGGAGGTTATGTCTTCGTAAACACTGGCCTCATAAACCTTATGACTAATGAGGGTGAGCTAGCTTCGGTTATTGCCCACGAAATTGCCCATGCTCAGGCAAGGCATATACATCGACAACTAGAGCAACAAAAGACTCTTATGGTTGCATCCCTTGCAGCGATTCTTGCTGGAGCACTGATAGGGAACCCTCAACTTGCTCAAGCAATAACCACAGGGAGTATAGGAGGAGCTCAAACGGTTGCTCTAAGTTATAGTCGAGACCATGAACGGGAGGCGGATCAGATCGGCCTTAGAATTCTTACCACATCAGGCTATTCTCCTTATGATGCCCTATCCGCCATGCAGAAACTTTCCCAGAAACAATGGCAGGGGCGTCCCGGAAATTACGACTATCTTATGTCTCACCCGGGAATTGCAGAACGTATTGACTATCTTTCGGTAGTGGCTAAAAAACTTGGCTCCTCTAGTGAAAAAAAATCAATAGGGCTATTTCCCTATGCGAAGGCCACCATTCTTGGGATCACTAATGATATTTCGGGGCTTGACCGTATCATAAGGGATGCCCAGCAGCTCAATTACGATACACCAGTGGTTGCCTATGCTCAGGGGATCAGAGCTTTGGGAATGGGAAGTATTTATGATGCCGCTAATTATCTAGAAACTGCCTGGCAAACTCAGAGAGGAAATATTTTTATAGCGACAAAGCTTTCCGAGGTTTTGGTGAGGCAGAGGCAGTATGAAAAGGCTAACTCGGTTTTTACCCAATCCCTTAGCCTATCTCGGGAAAATCCCATCCTTCATTACCGATACGGCATTATACTTGAGGAAAATGAAAGATTTTCGGAAGCCCTTGAACACTACGAAAAAGCCCTCTCCTATTCTGATTTCTTCATAGATATAGAGTATCACCTTGGAACAGTTTTAGGAAAACTAGGGCGCTTAAGGGAGGCCCACACATATCTTGGTGATCATTACGCCAAGATTGGTGACCAAAGGCTCGCAACCTTCCACTACGAAAAGGCTCTCTCCCTAGCCTCTTCTCAGCAGGATAAGGATCTTATTCAGAGGAAGTTAACAAATTTGAAGCGAAGGGGAGAACAGGATCAACCGAAGGAGAGAAAGTTTTAGGTTCTGTGTTTCCTTATAAGGACTCTATTACTTGGCAGGTCTCCTCTAGGGGAAAAAAGATTGTTGGTTATGCTTTGATGGAGGTGTAAAGGGGATTAAGATAGGGAGCGGAGGGAGCCCTTTTAGTGACTATAACCTTTCCATCCGTCCAGTATCCCTTCAAAAATAGCCTTAAATTTTTCTCTTCGGCGATCCTCTAAAAGGGCTATCTTCAGTAGATCATAAAGGGTGACCAGGGCATCGTGGAGAACAAAACTAGGCACTTTCTTAAAATAGCGTCTCCATACTAAAACTCTATTACGGTAGATGAAGTAGCGTCTAAAGGGTGGATAAAAGCTAGGCTTTATTAAAAAAGATCCCATTGAATAGACTTTTTTATAGTTTCCCAACCTGTGAAAGAGCAGAGCCCCACAGACTACATGTATCACAAGACCGGAGGAGAGACCCCTTAGGCAAAAATCATTATCTACATGGTCTATGAAAAGCGAATCGTCCATAAAGCCTATCCGATAGAATGATCTTACAGGGATTAGACTCCCTGAAGAGATAGTAATGAGAGCATTGGGAATCCCTTTCCTATCTTTACAATATGTTCGTTTGAACAAAAAACTAGATTTTACAATTCGAGGATAGAAGAAACCAAAGGTATTATCGTATAAATTAGGGGTTAACATAAGAAGATTACTTTGATCTTCCGGGGAAAGGGATTTATAGTACTCTCCCATTCTTTCCATAAAATCTGGTGCAGGTCTCGAATCTTGGTCAAGCAGTAGGACCCATTCATACCCCATAGATATGGCAAGGCCTATACCTAGGTTTTGAGCTCTTGCAAGTCCAATATTACGTTTGTTTGAAAGAATTGTGATTCGTTCCTCTTGAATTCTTGGGTTTATACCTCCAGGGGTGTTATCTATAATGATGATCCAATCAACTTGGCTAGCGATAACCTTAAGATTTTCCCACAATTCGTCGGGAGGATGGAAGGTTACCACGACGGTAGCAGTAGATTCTTTCAAAGGTTCCCCCATTGGTTCTATCCTTTCCGATATGGTGCCGAAGCGGGGACTCGAACCCCGACAGGCATACACCTACTAGATCCTGAATCTAGCGCGTCTACCAATTCCGCCACTTCGGCATTACATGTAAAAGTTCATTGATAATCGAATGTTTTTACCATATCTTACAAACTCCCCATTGTCAAGATTGGCAAAATCGGGATAGTAGGAGTTTATGGAGGGGTAGCATATTGCAAAAGGCCATTAAGAACGCTCGTGAGAAGGGAGTCATAATCTATGGAAGTGATTGAAGGATTCTCCATTAACACTAAACTTAACCTTAAAAATCCTGTTGTTACAATAGGAAACTTTGACGGAGTCCATAAGGGACATCAGGCTCTTATAAATACGGCGAGAGAACGTGCTAAGGAGCTAGGAGGTTCTTCTGTTGTAATAACCTTTAGTCCTCATCCAGTAAAGGTTCTATGTCCTGAATGTAATCTGCGATTTATTACTCCCCATTATGAAAAACTCAATATACTTGCCCAGCTTGGTGTTGATTATACAATAGTTATTCCCTTCTCGCGTGAATTTGCCTCGATTACCGCTCAGGATTTTATTCTTTCCTATCTTGTTCATGGCTTAGGCATTCGATGGATTGTTGTGGGCTATGATTATCACTTTGGCAGGGGTAGAGAAGGCAACATAGAGATGCTCAAAGAATATGGCAATAAATACGGTTTTGGAGTAGATGTTTTGCCCGAAATCTCTATAGAAGGGTTTGTGGTAAGCAGCACGGCGATTCGCAAAGTTATTAAAGAAGGTCGAGTCCATTTTGCCGCTAGACTATTGGGGCGTTCATATTCAATCACTGGTCCAGTGCTAAGGGGTCGGGATCGTGGTGGGAAGCTACTGGGCTTTCCAACAGCCAATGTGGACGTTGGTGATCACGTCATACCAAAGGAAGGAGTATATGCCACATGGGTTACTTTTGATGGTAAAAGATTTAAAGGGGCCACCAACATAGGTTACAACCCCACATTTGGTGAAACCCAGCTGTCCCTTGAGGTTCACATACTCGGTTTTAATGGAAATCTCTATGGAAAGGAGATAACCGTTTCATTCGAGCATTACATAAGGGGTGAAAAAAAATTTTCTGCGATCGAGGAACTTATAGCCCAAATAAGCCAGGATGTGGAGATAATAAAGCTAATTTTGAGGTAATGGAGGGAATAGGTCGAGCATAGGCTCGACCTTGCGGATATATCTCTAGTCGGTTACCTGCATCCCCTTTCTGTAACTTCCAAGGAATTTGAAGAACTCTGTGCTGGCTTTGATCTCTTCAACCACAGGATAGTGCTCTTGGCTTCCGAGATCGATCTCCACATCAGCATAAAAGAGATACTCCCATGGACGTCCATGAATGGGACGGGATTCTAGTTTCACAAGGTTTATTCCATTTTCTGCAAAAATTTTTAAGACCTCGTATAAAGCCCCAGGACGGTTGCTTACAGAAAAAATAAGAGAGGACTTGTCTCTATAGCCTTCGAAGGCCTTTTCTCTGGCTATTATTACAAACCTTGTGAAATTGCGGGGATGAGTCTCTATGCCTTCTTTAATTATAGTCATGTTGAATATCTTAGCCGCTTCAGCACTTGCTATTGCAGCGTAGGAATAATCATTTTTCTCGGCAACGCGCTTTACAGCCGTTGCTGTGTCTTTGCAGGCAACGAGATCCCAGTGAGGGTGTTTATCAAGAAATTCCTTACATTGCTCAAAGACCTGAGGATGAGAATAGAGGGTTCTGATTTTATCCAACGTCGTTCCCTCAATACCTATAAGGTTGTGAACTATCCTAAGTGTTAGTTCTCCAACAATATTGAGATCGTATTCCATAAGTAGATCATAATTTACGTGGATACTTCCGGTGAGGGAGTTTTCCAAGGGGACAACACCCCATGTGGCTCTGCCTTCCACAACTGCCGAAAAGACTTCCCGGAAGGAGGAAAGGTTTTTCATAGGAACCGTTTCGCCGAAGAATTGTAGAGCCGCTTTGTGGCTAAAAGAGCCAGGATCACCTGAATAGACCACTATAGGTTCTACCGCATGATCTTTTCGGGCTAGATAGCGAGCTTTGGGAAGGTAATCAAAATCAAGTTGTTTTCCTACAACAGGCGAGATGACATGAAGATCCCTCATGAGTCGTTCGAATTGCTCGGGATAGAGGCTCTGGGCACCATCAGATAAGGCCCTATCCGGTTCTATGTGGACCTCTACCATAATTCCATCGGCTCCTGCCGCAATAGCGGCTCGGGCCATTGGAAGCACTTTTTCCCTGAGCCCCGTGGCGTGACTTGGATCCACAATGACTGGAAGGTGGGTAAGCTTTTTAACTACCGGTACGGCGGTAAGATCCAGAGTATTCCTGGTATAATGTTCAAAGGTGCGAATGCCTCGCTCACATAGAATTACCTGATCATTTCCTTCCGAAAGGATATACTCTGCCGCCATGAGCCATTCTTCAATGGTTGCAGCAAGCCCTCTTTTGAGAAGGACCGGTTTCCCCATTCTACCGACACACCTAAGGAGCTCAAAATTTTGCATATTACGGGCTCCAATCTGCACCACATCGACGTATTTCATCATGAGATCGGCTTGAGCGGGTGATGTAATCTCCGATACTATCCGTAGCCCCGTTTCTTCTCGGACCTCGGCAAGGATTTTCAATCCCTCTTCTCCAAGTCCCTGGAAACTGTAGGGAGATGTTCTAGGCTTAAAGGCACCACCACGAAATAATACCGCCCCATGGCGGCGAACTAGACGGGCGATTTCAAGGGTTGTCTTTCGATCCTCAACACTACATGGTCCTGCTATAACTACCAGTCGGTCACCACCTATTACTACATCCCCTATCTTAATTCTGGAAGGATCGGGATGGAAATCTCGACTAACGAGCTTATAGGGTTTACTTACGGGAATTACCTTGGAAACTCCTGAAATGGTTTCAAAATACGCCGGATCTAATCTGTCCTTATCAGAATAACCTACAACTCCAATAAGACGTTCATCGGTTCCGTGAATCTCTCGGGGGGTATAACCCTTATCCCTAATAAGACGCTTGATTTCATTTATTGTGTCTTCTGAGGCCTGCTTATTAATGACGAGTATCATAGGTTTTACCTCCAAAATAAAAAACCCCGAGAAGTTATCTCGGGGTTTATGATTTATAACCTCCCACCCCGGAGGGAATCGCTTCCACCCGGGGCTTTATGCTTATTTAGGCGCTAATAGCCCTCGGGTGGCTTTCTAAAAAAGAAGAAGAAGCCAAAACCAGGGCCCCAGAGAAGGCTACTAGCAGATAAGCTAATGTTGTATCTTGCAGGGTAGCTTTTCATTATCTTCCTTTCCATTTCTTAATCGAATCTACCCTTAAACTCTATATCGGTAAATTGTCAAGATAAAGGTAAAACGTTTCTTCGAAATCTTGACCCCTGGAGCTTAAATTTTCCTCTCCATAACTAGTCTTGCAAAGTGTTCAAAGGATCTATCATAAGTTCTTTCGGCTTCTCGAGGAAAGCAACAACCGGGAAGTTGTCGGTTTCTGAGATGATACATTAAACACTCGCAACATATTCCCTTTTTGTTGCAGGGATCGTAGGAGCAGGTGCATTTTTTAAGATTTTCTTCCTTACGGCATTCCATGGATCTATGCCTCCTTTTTGCTAGTTGAAAAATTTTATGATTTTTGAGACCGTAGATGTGAACTTATAATAAAATTTTTTAACCCTTCGCAACTAAAAAGCTTTAAAGAAAGGAGCGATTATGAGTAGGGCGGCTGAATTTTTGAAAAGAGACGACTCTATACTGCTTCTTGTCGATGTTCAAAAGACCCTTCTAGATCCATGTGTTAGGCGTGAGGATTTGAAGAAGAACTGTCGCGCTTTAATAGAAACTTCAAAAGTGTTTCAAATACCTATCATATTTACAACCAATAACGCCGAAAAACTCGGGGGATTTCTTCCTGAGTTAGTCGAAATGGCGAAAGATCCTGTTGTTATCAATAAATTTGAGTTCAGTTGCTTTGAAAACGAAGAAATAAGAAAGACTATTGACTCTCTCCAACGTAAAACAGTCATCCTTGCAGGGATAGAGAGCCACGTCTGTATATTTCACACAGGTGCTCATGCCCTAAGATTGGGCTATCGGGTAGATCTTGTAACCGATGCTGTATCATCGAGAAGCGAAGAAAATAGGCTCATAGGAATCAAGCGGCTAGAGCAGGCGGGAGCGATAATGAGTTCTACTGAAATGGTAATTTTTGAGCTTCTAAATAGGGCTGGAACAGAGGAATTTAGGAAGCTCCTACCCTTGTTAAAAACCCTTTGAGCTATCCTGATGGGGCAGGCCTATCAGCCTGCTCCCATGCATGGACTCCTCACAAAGAAGTGAGCCATCGTAATCAAACAAAATAATGCGGCGCCTTGGTACACGAGGACAAAGATTAAAGGAGGTCTGAAGAGCCTTTATGCAGATTTTTTCGATGAGATCAGAAAGCGATCTCTCCTTTAATATTTCCAATACCTCTCTTGCCGTATTGGCCTTTAAGATAACCTCTTCGAGTTCTCCTGAAATATCTAACCCGTGAGCCAGCTTTTTCATCTCAACTAATCCTTCACGGGCATGGGTATATGAAAATCCCAATGCCATCTTGACGGCCTTTCCGAAGAACACAGCATGAACGATTTCGTAGAAACCGTAGTCTCCAGCTTTTTTTACTGAAAAACCGAAGAAGTCGGCGATCTGAATGAAGGCAACCTCCGGGAGTTGAGGAAGAAGCCTTCTAGCGTAGGATTCACTTTTACCACCGGTGGTAAGTACGACGCTAGAGCAGCCATTGGTCTTTGCAAAACGTAGGGCATAGTCTATTGTTTCTTCGTAGGCTTCATGAGAAAAGGGTGTAACAAGACCGTTGGTTCCTAGCACAGAAAGCCCTCCAACTATACCTAGCCTAGGATTTAAGGTCTTTTTCGCAAGATCCTCTCCACCGGGAATAGATAAGATACTGTAAATATCAAAGGGAATTTTAGTCTCCAAAGGAAGGGAAACTCTTCCCTTCAATTTTAATGGTGGAAGCTCCATTAGATTTTCAGAAAAATACCTAACGTCTATATCTTTTAAAAAGATTGAAGAGACATTTTCTACAATCATTTTTCTAGGAACTGGATTTACGGCTGGTTCACCAGGTGGAAGGGGAAGACCGGGTTTAGTTACAATACCTATACCTTCTCCAATGTCGAGCCATATGGCAGACTTAGAGGTATTTGCCTTTTTCACAAGAGAAACCTGGGCACGAATTATAGCACCATGGGTAATATCGGGATCGTCGCCACCATCTTTTTTAACCTCCGCTATGCAGGAGGTCCCATTGAGGTGAACCAAGTTAACGGGCACAGGAATGTAAAACCCTAAAGGCAACCTGATGGCCACAACCTTATCAATCCTTAGACCCAAAATAGCTTTAACGGCGGCCATAAGGGCCGCCGTTACTCCACTTCCGGTTGAAAAACCCCTTTTGAGAATTCTCCGATTAGGCATTTTCCGTGAGTTTTTTTTCGATCTTACTCCAGGTATCCTTAAGGGTTACAATGCGGTTAAAAACCAATCTATCTTTTTTGCTATCAACAGGATCTACGGAAAAATAGCCGAGCCGTTCAAACTGGTAGCGACTTTCGGGTGGAGCATTGGCAAGGGAGGGTTCTACGTAGCAGGGGTAGAGCACTTCAAGGGATTTGGGATTTATGTATTGCCTAAAATCTTCACCCTCTTCTAGATTGGTCATGTCTTCTTTGGTAAAGAGGTAATCATAGAGCCTAACCTCAACGGGTATAGCATGACGAGCCGATACCCAATGGATAGTTCCTCTTACCTTGCGACCGTCTGCGCTCCATCCACCTCGAGTTTCAGGATCGTATGTGCAATGGACCTCTATTACATTTCCGTTCGAATCCTTTATGAAGTCCACACAGGTAACGTAGTATCCATATCGGAGACGCACTTCACGCCCAGGCGCAAGTCGAAAATAATCCTTGGGAGGGTTTTCTCTAAAATCATCACGCTCTATGTAGAGAACTTTGGAAAAGGGGATTTTTCTTGTCCCCATAGATGGATCCTCAGGGTTATTAACCGCTTCGAGTTCCTCAACCTGATCATTTGGGTAATTTACAATGACAAGCTTTAGAGGTCTAAGGACGGCCATAGCTCGGGGAGCGCGTTTATTAAGATCTTCTCTTAGACAATGCTCTAGAAGAGCTACATCGACCACACTATTTCTTTTAGCTACACCGATCCGTTCACAGAAATCTTTTATCGCCTCAGGAGTGTAGCCCCGACGGCGAAGCCCTCGAATGGTGGGCATTCTAGGATCATCCCATCCCGTTACATAACCTTCCCTCACTAGTATAGAGAGATAGCGTTTACTAAGCACTGTATAGGTAAGATTAAGTCTAGCAAATTCGATCTGCTTTGGATGATAGATACCCAACTCATCAAGGAACCAATCGTATAAGGGGCGGTGATCTTCAAATTCAAGGGTGCAAATAGAATGGGTTATCCCTTCGATGGAGTCTGATATACAATGGGCATAATCGTAGGTAGGATAAATACACCATCTATTGCCTGTTCTGTAGTGGGTTGCATACTTTATTCGGTACATTACAGGATCTCGCATGTTGAGGTTTGGATGGGCCATGTCGATTTTAGCTCTTAAAACGTGGGCCCCTTCAGGAAACTCTCCTTTCTTCATCCTCTCAAATAATTCGAGATTTTCTTCGATGCTACGATTTCTGTAGGGGCTTTCCTTGCCTGCTTCAGTAAGGGTTCCCCGATACTGCCGAATCTCTTCCTGACTAAGGCTATCAACATAGGCCTTGCCTTTTTTGATAAGCTCAATGGCATACTCGTAAAGCTTATCAAAATAGTCAGAGGCGTAGTAAAATCTATCTTCCCAATCAAAACCAAGCCATCTCACATCTTCCTTTATGGCCTGCACATAGGCCTCGTCCTCTGTGGATGGATTGGTATCATCCATCCTCACATTGCATAGCCCATTATATTCCTGGGCTAGACCAAAATTAAGGCAAACAGACTTGGCATGACCTATGTGGAGAAATCCATTGGGTTCAGGTGGAAATCGAGTATGGACTCGACCTCCATACCGTCCAGCCCTAAGATCCTCCTCTATGATGTCCTTGATAAAATTAGGCGGTGTTTTAAATTCTTTCTTTCCCATAGCTCTCTCTGAACATCCTCTTAGTTTTAGGGAATTAAATAATCTTCAAGGGTTGGAGCACTTCCTGATGCCAAACTTACTATTGCTAGCTCCTCATTAACAATTCGTTCTACCTTAACGGTTCCTTTAGATTCCGCAGGAAGCCATGCTGCAGGGGTGCCGGTGGGTGAATTTACTACTTTACCACCGGGGATTATTTTTAATACATCCCCTTCTTTAAGACCAGAAGCGGAACCTGCGCTTATGAACCATCGGTTATGGCTTTCCTGAGAAAAGGCGTGGCAGAACCAGGGCATTATGTTCTGATTTTCAAAGGATACTTCCACGAGTTTTTCTGCTATAAGCTTCATAAACTCTTGTCTATCTGCCTCGGCTTTTATAGGCATTTCTACTTCAAGGGATGGATGACGATAGGAAAGCCCTGTATCGACAATGCTTACTCTTGCCTTAGCATTTTGCTGTTTTGTGCTAGTTGGTATTGAAAGTAGTTCTACAACGTTGAGAAACCGAACCCCTGGATAAATGCCAGAAACACGGGATACGCAGGCAAGATCTCTTTTCTCAAGACAGTCGGTTTTAGAAAGCACTTCCTTTATCTTATGGTGATCTACATATATTGCCCCTTTGGTTGTGGTAACCTCCCGGGCAATCTTTAGAAAAGCTTCTCCATCCTTTAGGTTAACATGTTGATAGTCGATTAGGAATCCGATCTTTTTGCGATATTGGGGCCTTTGAATAGGAGTGATGGGTGTGGTTTCCTTTTTGAAGACCGCCTCCTCTAATCGAGCTATTCGTTTTTCCTGTTGGGTAGCTTCGGTCTTAGCCCTTTCTCCTGCATCGGCAAAGAGTTCTACGAGAAATATCGATTCCTTTTGGGGATCCCGCTTTAAAAAATAATCTCCCGAGGCGAGCCAGGGTTGATCAACAAACATCTGGCGAATCTCGGCACTGGAAAAGGAGCGACCCTCTTTACTCTCAGTCGTAATATCAGGAAGTGAAACTAGCTTGCTTGACTTTTCGGAACAGGCTGAAACCATCATCATACAGGAAACGATTGTGACGATTACTCTCTTCATAGGTATCCTCCCGCCAAAAAGAAAAGGGGCATAATGAACAGACGTCATTATACCCCTTTATAGCAACTTCACAATAGATTTTTAGAAAAGCTCCCTTATTAGAAGTTCCAAATCAGCTCTGCTGCAACTCTAGATGCGATATTGTCAGCCTGTGCTCCACTTATGGCCTTGGTCACATCCTTTATTACATCGCCTGGGAAGAATAGAGCCCATTGGGCTTTCAAGAAAACATGTCTGTTAAGGGCAAGGGTAATTTCATTGTCCCACTCAGTTCCGACGTAGCCAGACTCAACCCTGGAAGTGATAGTTGGATTTACCCAGCTTGTTACGTAAATGTCCTCATTCCACCAGAAGACATTCGCGTTGGTTCTGTAAATGAGAAATTTTTCAGGCACAATGGTTATTCCGAAGCTAAGCATGGTCATACCAGGGTTATCACCTCGGCCATTTCCGGTTCCCTGGAAGTTTTGAAGTCCTCCAGTGGGAACTGGGGTGCCGTTTCCGTAAAATTCAGGAACGAAACCATAAAGGGCAGTTCCGAGCACAAAGTTTGTGTCTGCAAGGATGGTGTTTTCACCCCCGAAGGCCGTAGCAAAACGCTGAGCGTTTGCAACACCTTCGTAGCCTCCGAGTTTATCGTCCGTTGGATCATCGTCACCGGAGGTGTAAATGAAGCCAACGTGGGGTTTGACGGAGAAGCCAAAAAGATCCTTTAGATCCACACTGATATCACCAGCAAAGGCATAGGCTTTTATGTCATAGTTTTCGGCTCGACCATATCTACTAAGACCTGTATTGTCGGCGGTTCCAAATTGATAAACACCTTCTAACATAGCCTGAAAGATACCAAATTTACCAGTCCAGTAACCACCTATATGATGAGAGTCAATTTCAGGTTTCGCATTTCCAATGATACCTACCCTACCACCCGACATAGCGCCAAGAAAGTCAATAACTGGCATGTTGTTTATTGCATCATAGACATAGAAGAGTTTTATGCTGTGGTCGTTGTTAATCTTATATTTAAGCCAACCCGAAATGGCGTCTCGATCACTATCCTGGTCAAAGAACTGGTTGGAACTAGTGGCTGCTCTTATAGAGGGCTGCCAGGCCACATTTTTAAGTTTATGATAGGCGATGCTCCACGTAACTTGATCTTCTCCCCAGGAACCGTTTATCCAAAAACCGGGGTTATCGTCAGCGTAGACGAGACCTCCTCCATCATAATGGTCAACTCCCCACACATCCCATCCTGCATGAAGTCTCATATTAAAAGGAAGAGCTACACTGGCATTTAGCCTTTCAAGACCGAAGTTGCTTGATTCAAAGGTGCCACCTCTGTTATCTACCGTATCAGTATCAATGGCTCTGTCATACTCTATCGCTGCGTAGAAGGACCAGGATCTATCTTTGGCCATGGCATTAAAGTAAAGCCTGTCTTCACTTCTTATATATTTATCTCTTACAGCCCCACTTTCATTGACATGGGTTTGGAAAAACTTTCTATGCAGAGCTCCACCGAGGAAACTGCTAACGTTTTCGTTCATTCCAAAGTCCCAATTAGATTCCCAGGTGGGGACAAAGCGGGCTTGAGCCCCAAAGCTCATAAGCAGATCACCCTTGGTGGTGACAGCAACACTACCAGGCCCTACTATAACTTCCTTCGTAATGTCTTCCACCGTGCTTCCCTGGTTCCCCTGAGAAGTTGCTAAAGAAATTCCAGATGATAGCAAAAGAACCATTCCTAAGAAAACACTACAGATTTTCCTCATACCTCTCCTCCTTTCTTACCGACCATTTAGAAGATGATTTTTAAAGAACCCTAGAGACCACCCCAGTTAAATAAAAAGAATACTACTCTAAAAAAGTATATCTAAGCTCTTAAAAGAGTTACATGAATATAACGGCCTGCCCCCTATACTCTACCCTCCTCTTAACCCTAACCATAGGCTCAAATTGGTTGTCAAGAAAAATTTCACGTAAATAGGGGGCCTAAAGGTTTAAGGTAAAGTCAGATAAGGCTGTAGCAAAGACGTAACAAAATGTGGTATACTATTTACCGAGATGAAAAAAATTCAGGATGCTTGAGGAGTTTGTTTTAGGGAACGAGCCCCTATATAGGGTTTTCCTATAGGATATTCGATATAAATCGAATAGGAGTTCGATTCTTTAGGTTTCTCAAGCATCCTCAACAATTGGAGGTATAAGATGGAAGAATCTATCACTGGAACCTCTCTACTTTCAGATTCTGCCTACACAGCTCAACAGATCACCGTGCTAGAAGGGCTTTCCGCTGTTAGAAAAAGGCCCTCTATGTATATAGGAAACGTATCTACAGAGGGGCTTCATCATTTGGTCTTTGAAGTAGTAGATAACAGTATTGACGAGGCTCTTGCAGGTTATTGCACTTCTATAGATGTTACGATCCATCTCGATGATAGTGTTACGGTTGAGGATGATGGCCGGGGCATTCCAGTGGATATACACGAAAAGGAGGGCGTTCCAGCCGTTCAGGTGGTTATGACCATTTTGCATGCGGGTGGAAAATTCGGAACAAGTGCCTATAAGGTATCTGGGGGGTTACATGGGGTTGGTGTATCCGTAGTGAATGCCTTAAGTGAATATTTGGAGGTCGAAATAAGGCGTGATGGAAAGGTTTATTTTCAGCGCTATGAGCGAGGAACTCCCGTAACCGAACTGAAGGTAATCGGTGAAACAAAAAAGCGAGGAACAAAGGTTACCTTTAAACCCGATCCGGAGATATTCCCCGATACCACCATACACTACGATATTCTAGCAGAGCGACTAAGGGAACTAGCATACCTTAACCCACACCTCAAAATTAGGCTAATAGATGAACGCACGGGGAAGACCAAAGCCTATAGTTACGAGGGAGGGCTTGTGACCTTCGTTCAATATCTAAATAGCAACAAAGAGATTCTCCACCCTGAGATAATCTACTTCTCGGGGACCCGTTCTGGTGTCATTATGGAAGTAGCCCTTCAATACAACCAGTCCTACAAGGAAAAGATTCTCTCCTTTGCAAACAATATCAACACTAAAGAGGGGGGAACCCACCTAGTGGGCTTTAAGGCAGGGCTTACTCGAGCCATTAAACATTATGCCCTTGAGCATAGGGTGCCCAAACAGGAGGTGGAACGTCTTTCGGGCGAAGATGTCCGGGATGGGCTTGTGGCGGTGATAAGTGTCAGGGTTCCAGAGCCCCAATTTGAAGGACAAACAAAGACAAAGCTTGGCAATGTAGAGATTAGAAGCTACATGGAGCAGCTCACCTATGAAAAACTAAGCACCTTTTTCGAAGAGAATCCCAAAACATTTAGGGTTATTCTAGAGAGGGTTCTTGAGGCGGCTAGAGCAAGGGAGGCAGCACGAAAGGCTAGAGAGCTTACCCGAAGGAAGAACGCCCTAGGAGATCACGGCCTTCCGGGAAAGCTTGCTGATTGTCAGGAGAGAGATCCGAAAAGGAGCGAAATATTTATTGTAGAAGGCGATTCGGCAGGGGGTTCTGCAAAACAGGGACGCGATAGGCGCTTCCAGGCGATCCTTCCACTTCGAGGAAAGATCCTCAATGTCGAAAAGGCTCGATTCGATAAGATGCTACAAAATCAGGAGATCCGAACCATGATAGCAGCCTTGGGAACTGGCATTGGACCTGACGATTTCAACATAGAAAATCTCCGTTACCACAAAATAATTCTTATGACCGACGCCGATGTTGATGGGGCTCACATAAGAACCCTTCTTCTTACCTTTTTCTTCCGTATGATGCCGGAGATTATTGAACGAGGACATCTTTACATCGCCCAACCACCCCTTTACCGTGTAGTCGAAGGAAAATCGGAAACTTACATTAGAGATGACGATGAGCTAGCAAAGTTCATATTTAAACGAGCAATAAGAAAATACACTACTTTCTGGAAAGATTCTCGGGAAAGCGAAAAATGGAATAGCTTTTCCCCTGAGGAATTGGAAAATTGCCTTAACCTTTTCTCCAGGTGCACTAAGTGGTTGGAAAAGATGTCAACAAAAGGTATTCCCCTCTCTCTTCTTGAATTTTTGGTAAAGGGCTTTGTTAGGAATCTAAAGGGACTTTACGATTACGCCCCCTTCAGGATGTTAAATTTAATTACACCCTTTGATTTCGCTAAAAGATTGAAGGAATATCTCGAGGAAGCCGGTTACGACGTTACCTCCATCGAACCGGAGGAGGAACAAAGAGGCTACGATCTCGAGTTGAAAGTTTATGAAAATGGCTTCAAGTCATTGTATCTTAGATATGAGCTTTTCCGTTCTATGGAATTTAAAAAACTGATCGAACTCTGCCTTCCCCTTTCATCCTATTTAGAGGCCATCTTTAAAGTAGCACCGGTTGAGGATGAGAATGCATCCTCTGATAAACCGGAAAAGGTCGTTTTTTGCCATGGCATTAAAGAACTTTACGAGTATCTTTCAAGTTTAGCTCGCAAGGGACTTACAATCCAACGCTATAAAGGTCTTGGCGAAATGAACCCAAGTCAATTATGGGAAACCACCATGAATCCGGAGAAGAGAACCCTTCTTCAGGTTCGTATCGAAGACCAGTATCAAGCTGAGGAGCTCTTCACCATACTTATGGGTGAACAGGTGGAACCGCGCAAAGAATTCATACAGGCTAATGCTCTGGAAGTAAGAGAGCTGGACATCTAAGGGGACGATAAGATGGCAGAAAAGATTATAAATATCGAGGATGAACTCAAATTCTCCTATCTCGATTATGCTATGAGTGTAATTGTTGGAAGGGCCATACCCGATGTAAGGGATGGTCTAAAGCCAGTTCATCGTCGTATCCTATACTCCATGTATGAACTTGGAAACGATTACAACAAACCTTACAAAAAATCTGCCCGCATAGTGGGTGATGTAATAGGTAAGTATCATCCCCACGGTGATGCTGCAGTCTATGACGCTCTGGTTCGTATGGCACAGGATTTCTCCATGCGTTACCCTATCATAGACGGACAGGGAAATTTCGGATCGGTTGACGGTGATCCACCGGCAGCTATGCGATACACTGAGGTTCGCATGGCGAAAATAGCTCATGAGTTCTTAAAAGACATAGAGAAGGAGACTGTGGCCTTCCAGCCAAACTATGATAATTCCCTTCTTGAGCCTACTGTTCTTCCAACTAGGGTACCCAATCTACTCCTTAATGGAGCATCGGGTATAGCTGTTGGGATGGCGACCAATATACCACCTCATAACCTCAGAGAGCTTTCTAGGGCGATACGAGCTTACCTTGGGGATCCGGAAATTCCTGTATCGAAGCTTATGGAGATTATGCCTGCTCCTGATTTTCCCACAGGGGGAATAATTGTAGGGCTTGAGGGGATAAGAACAGCCTATGAGTCAGGCCGAGGCTCTGTAAGACTAAGAGGAAGGATCACTGTAGAGGAGCTCAAGGGTAAGAAGAAGGTTCTTGTTATTACCGAAATACCCTTCCAGGTTAACAAAGCAAAACTCATAGAAAGAATAGCGGAACTGGTAAAGGAAAGGAAAATAGAAGGTATCCACGATATACGGGATGAGTCGGATAGAGAAGGCTTAAGGATTGTTCTCGTCCTAAAGGCGGAGGAGAATCCTAAGACGGTTGAAAATCAGCTTTATAAGTTTACTCCGCTGGAGGTTAATTTTGGGATTATAATGCTTACTGTTGTAAACAATCGTCCAGAAATTCTAAGTCTTAAGGAGATATTTGCTCAATTTGTCAATTTTAGGCGGGAGATCGTTGTCAAACGAACGGAGTTCGATCTTAAAAAAGCTGAAGAACGGGCTCATATTCTGGAAGGACTTGTTGTTGCTTTAGACCGCCTCGATGAGGTAATTCGGATCATTCGATCTTCTCAGACTCCACCTATTGCAAAGAAAAACCTTATTACTTCTTTCAATCTCTCTGAGAGGCAAGCTCAGGCGATACTAGATATGCGTCTTCAACGCCTTACTGGACTTGAGAGAGAAAAGATTTTGGAAGAATACAGTTCTGTGCTTAAAGATATTGAGCGATTTAGGCATATTCTATCGTCACCTGCTCTTGTAGATCAGATTATATCTGACGAGCTAAAGGAGATCGAGGAAACCTACGGAGACGATAGGAAAACTGAAATTATCTTTGAAGAATTAGGAGATTTTAGCTGGGACGAAATCACACCTGAAAAGGATGTTGTCGTTGTGCTTACTAAAGCGGGATACATTAAAAGGACGCCTCTTCAAGTTTATAGAAGTCAGCGACGAGGTGGCAAGGGCAAAAGGGGTGTATCGACCCGTGAAGAGGATGTGACGGTTCTTGTTCTTACCGCTTCCACCCATGATACCCTCCTCGTTTTTACCAATACTGGGCGGGTGTATTGGTTAAATGTGAGGGATATTCCGGAGGTTTCACCTTCAGCTCAGGGGAAATCGATTGTAAATCTATTAAATATTCAACCCGGTGAGAAGGTAGCAACGGTTTTAGCCATTCCATCAAAGCTCGAAGAGATAAGGGATGAGGAGGAAGAACATGCCGATAGGCTTCCTCCCCCCTACGTTGTGCTGGCAACTCGAATGGGCATAATGAAGAAGATGTCTCTTAGCCTCTTCTCTCGACCTATAAGTAGAGGTATCCGAGCTATAACACTAAAGGAAGAGGATGAGCTAATAAGTGCCAAAATAACAACTGGAAAAGACAAGATATTTTTAATGTCTGACGTGGGGAAGACTCTACTTATAGATGAGCGTGAGATTCGTCCTATGGGTCGTTCGGCCTATGGAGTAAGGGGCATGAATCTTGCCAATAACTCACTAATAGGCATGGAGGTATATGGCTCGCAGGAGACCGATTCCGAAGCTTCCCTTCTGGTCGTATCTGGAAAGGGGTTTGGAAAAAGGACGCTATGCAGTGAATTCAGGGTCCATAAAAGGGGTGCCCAGGGTGTTGTGAGCCTTAAAATTACAGCAAAAACGGGACCTGCTACCTCCTTCTGTATTGTAAGCCCTGACGACGAGGTGCTTTTGATAACGAATCTAGGTCGCATTATACGGCTTGCGGTTTCGGATATTCGGATAATGGGAAGATCCACTCAGGGGGTCAAACTAATGGATGTGGATGGGGAAGAGAAGGTAGTGAATATAACGGTTGTGAATGAAATAGATAGGGATAGTGACGAATGAATAAGGTTACTTTTCCAATTCCACAGGTCTAAGAAAGGAGCGGAATTTTCCTATGAAGGATGAGATTATTGGGGTAGTTGGTGCGGGAAGCTGGGGAACAAGTATAGCTCAACTTCTTGCCGAAAAGGGATATAGGGTTCGACTCTGGGTATATGAACCGGAACTTTGTGAAATCATAAGGGAAAAGAGGGAAAATACCTATTACCTTCCTGGTTATAGACTTAACAGTAACATTGAGTCCTACACCGACATTGAACAGGTAGTAAGAGGAAGGCAGCTTATAGTAATGGTTGTTCCTTCTCACGTTTATCGATCGGTCGCTTTAAGGATGATCCCCTTTATGGAAGACAGTGTCATAGTGGTAAGTGCGACAAAGGGTATTGAAAACGAAACACTTCTTACAATGGAAGGGGTCTGGAAGGATATTTTGCCCGTTAATAAGAGATTAAGATTTTCCTGTATCGCTGGTCCATCCTTCGCTAAAGAGGTGATCAGGAAAATTCCCACTGCGGTAACTGTAGCCTCTCATGAGGAAGAGATCGCGAGGAAAGTTCAAAGGCTTTTTGCTACTGATTATTTTAGGGTTTATACGAGTGAAGACGTTGTGGGACTTGAGCTAGCAGGGGCCATAAAAAATGTTATTGCTATTGCCGCAGGCATGTGTGATGGCATGGGATTTGGGCACAATACTCGAGCGGCGCTTATTACGAGGGGGCTTGCCGAAATGGCGAGACTGGGTGTTAGACTTGGAGCTCATCCTCTAACATTTTCGGGCCTTGCTGGCATAGGAGACCTCCTTTTGACGTGCACAGGAGATCTTAGCCGAAATAGAACTGTTGGTTATCTGATTGGACAAGGGAAAAAATTAGAAACGATCCTTTCGGAGATGAGAATGGTTGCAGAGGGTGTAAAAACGGCAAAATCCGTATATTTTCTAGCTAAGAAGGTGGGTGTTGAGATGCCAATATGTGAACAGGTCTATCTGATACTTTACGAAAACCAGGATCCTAGGGAGGCTGTTAAAACTCTTATGACAAGAGCCCTAAAGCATGAGTTAGAACACCATAGGGAGATTATAATGAGGAATCAGTGTTAATCAAATAATAATAGCTTGGAGAAGGTCTAATGGGGTATGTTACGCTGGAAGAGGCGATCAAAAAGGTAGAAAAAAAGAAGGATGACTATAAACGATATAACTTTGAAAGACTTAAGGAAGAAGCCTTTGCCACCTTTTTTGATCTTGCTCAGGAATCTACATCTCTTGAACACTTGTATCTAGTATCCGTTGCTGTTCCTAAGGTCTTCTTCAACATAGAAAGTATACTCTATGTGTTAAACTCTAGAACTAATCGGCTAGAAAAGGTTTGCACTAGCTGGAAGGGATTAGAAAAGGACTCACCTGGGAAGAAGTATGATTCCAAAGAGCTTGATGAGATTGCCACTCTAGAGAACATACTTCATAAGAATACAGAATTCCACTCTGAGCCTTTACAGGGCCCTATATCCTTAAACGGGAAGTGGGCATTTCCAATTAGGGGGAACCAGGCTTTAAAACAATGGGTTTCCTTTGCTGGGATAAAAGGTGTCTTTGGATTTCTTGTAGCCATATTCCCTAAAGAGACATTTCAGGAGGATCTTTTCTTCCTTGAGAAGTTTGCCAATCGTATTGGCTACAACCTCCATCAAAAACTTCTTATACAGCAAAATCTAAACCATCTTAAATTCATAAACCAGTTGGTTGCCGACATTGAACATAACGTCATTTCGCCAAATCTTTACTATATGCTATACATCAAAAGACTTAAAAAACACCTAGAATCATATCGTTTAGTTCAAAAGAGTATAAAGGATCTTATCCTGGTTCTTTCTCATGATCAGGCACATCAAAATATTACCGATGAATTATGTGCCATCTACAATGACTTTTCTGAAATAACCGACAAAATGGAGGAAGAAGCAAGAGATTTGGAAAGGCACTACACCCACACAAGCCTTTTTTTAGAGACCCTATTTCGAAAGGAGCACTTTCTTAAAGGAACTTACGTTTTAAGGAAGCAACCCTGTAACTTCAAAAATGAGATCATAGAACGGATTATAGACCGTTATGCTCCTCTTTTTGATAAAAAGGGAATCCATCTTAAACGCACAGCCGGTGATGTTCCGGAGGAAGAGATAACTCTCTTTGTTGACAAGGGCCTGATTTCCCAAGTGTTCGATAACCTCATGTCCAACGCTCTAAAATATACTGAACCCATAAAGGATCCTTTAGGAAATGATGTAAAACTTGTATCCATCGATTACAAAATCCTTAAGAACTTCTTTGGAGATAACATGCATGGCATTCGGTTCAATATTTTCACAACGGGAAGACCTCTTTCTCCCGAAGAGAGTTTAAGAGTGTTTGAAGAAGGATATCGCGTAGTTCGCAAAAGTGAGGCAGAAGGGGAATCAAAGACCCCAAGTGGATCTGGTCACGGACTCTATTTTGTCAAAAACGTTGTTGAAATCCACGGTGGAAAAGTCGGTTGTGAACCGGAAAAATATGGTAACACCTTTTACTTCATCCTTCCTTTTAACGCCAAAGAGGAGATAGCTTCTCCAATTGAGGATCGGGTGTCACGTAATTAATGGAAAGCTAGTAATGGCTTAGTGACAACTCTCTCCATCATAAGTGTCACGGAATTAAGGTCTAGTAGGAAGGTTTATACTTGACGTTGATTTTTTTTTCACATAAGACTTAAGTGTGTCTGTTTTTACTGAAAATACGCATCTTTTTTCGGCCGATAGCGCGAAAAAGGGATCTATCCTTATTATCTTTAGGATAGGAAAGAACTTTTCACAGAAGTAAACGTCAAAACTTTACTAATCTTTCCACGAAAAATGGGGGAAGGTATGAGTGCACAGGGAGTAAAGAATGTTGTAGTAATCGGCGGGGGGGTATCGGGCCTTAATGCGGCTCTAGATCTCGCCGATCAAGGGTTTCACGTGGATCTTATAGAAAAGGGTTCTCAACTTGGTGGTATTATTCCCAATCTTCATAGACTTTATCCTCTCTGTAGCTGTTGTAAGGTTTTAAATCGCACCATAGCCTGTTCTCAACATCCGCTTATATCGGTCTATACCGATACGGTAGTAGAAAAAATCGAAGGCTCGGCGCCCTCTTTCAAAATAACATTAAAGACAAAGGATGATGTGAAATCCATCGAAGCGAATGCTATTGTCCTTGCTGCGGGCTTGGAACCATTTGATCCCTCCGTCTATGACACCTATTCATATTCGGAGTATCCCAACGTCATTACCAGTACTGAGCTAGAGTGGATGCAGAAACCTATATCGGCATCCAAGGGTGTTGTAGTAAGACCATCGGATGGGAAGGTTCCAAAAAAGATCGCTTGGCTACAGTGCGTAGGTTCAAGAGAAATTAACAAGTGTGATGCACCCTATTGTTCTTCGGTCTGCTGTATGTATGCCCTAAAAGAAGCTTCCCACATAAAGGATGCATCTCCCGAGACTGAAACGACCATTTTCTTCATGGACATTAGAACCCACGGAAAGGGGTATGAAGAATATCTCAACAATGCTCTGGCAAAGGGTGTTAAGCTTGTAAGAACTAGAATTCACAGTATAGAAAGGCTCCCTGGAACTGAGGATCTCGTATTAGAGTATTTAGATGAAAATGGAGAAAAGCAGGGAGAGATATTCGATCTTGTTGTTCTCTCCGTTGGTCTTAGACCATCTCCTGGTGTTAAGGAGGTTGCCGAAAAACTCGGTGTTACAGTCAATAAGTACGGATTTATAGAGACGGAAGAATTGAATCCGGGAGCAACCAATGTAAAGGGTGTTTTTGCCTGCGGAGCAGCGGTAGGTCCTCGAGATGTTTACCAATCAGTTGTAGAGGCTCAAGCGGTAGCAGCACAGGTTTCTAAGCTTATAGGAGGAAATGGTGCATCACCTGTAGGCCCATCCTTCCGAGACATAAGTGGTGAGGAACCGAAGGTTGGGGTTATATTTAGCCTTTGCCCCGGAAGATTAGATGTCTTTGATAGGGTAGTGGAGGATCTCATTTCTTATGTGAAAACATTGCCCGGTGTTATTGCCGCTGACAGGATAGATCTTCAGAGTTCCGAGGCCTTTAAAAATCTTGCCGAGTGGATTAGAAAGACCGGAATTAATCGGCTCGTTTATGCAAGCTGTTCGCCCATAATGCACAAAGAAATGATCGAATGGGCAATGAAGGAAGCCCAGCTTAATCCCACCCTATATAGCTTTGTTGATTTTAGAACTCTAGGCACCTCAGAAAAGGGGATCGAACAGATTAAGAATCTGCTTAGAGTCTCAGTGCTTCATGCTCGTATGTCTGAACCTCTACCAATTAAACCGGTAGCCATAGAACAGTCCGTTCTGGTAATAGGTGGCGGAATTTCTGGAATGACAGCGGCTCTTGCTCTAGCTGAAAAGGGTGTGGAAGTAACGCTTGTAGAAAAGAAGGATCGTCTTGGAGGTCATGCTCATAAAGTTAAAACTACATGGACAGGAACATCCGTTAAGGAGTTTCTGAGTGATCTAGTCTCCAAGGTTTCTAATAATCCTAAGATAAAGGTCCTTCTAAATTCGAATGTTATTGAAGCGAAGGGATTTGGTGGTCAATTTGAATCCACTATATCTTTAAACGGCTCCCTTCAGACCATTCGTCATGGTGCTGTCATAATAGCAACGGGTGCCCACTCTCTTAAACCTAATGAATACGCTTACGGATCTCATCCTGAAATATACCGTTGGTCCGATTTTACCAAGAAACTTATTGATTCTCCGGAGGCTTTCAAAAGTGCCGGTAGCGCTGTGTTTATACAGTGCGTGGGCTCTAGAGAACCTCAAAGGCCCTACTGTAGCCGTCTATGCTGCACCTTCTCCGCAAGGGCTGCATGTGATCTTAAAGCCCTCAATCCCGATATGGATATTTATGTCCTCTATAGAGATGTCCGCACCTTTGGGGAACGGGAAGAGATCTATAAGGAAGCGAGAGAAAAGGGGGTTCTTTTCATTAGGTATGATTTAAATAGGAAACCGGCCGTTACAGTGGAAAATGGGAAAATAAAGATTCAGGTCTATGATCCCATCTTAGGACGAGATGTGATTCTTGAGCCTGATTTTGTATCTCTTCAAACGGCTATCTACCCAGAACCTATCGAGGCTTTAGCTAAATTATACAGAGCAAGCGTTGATGACTATGGCTTCCTCAAGGAGTCGCCTGCCAAGATGAAACCGGTCGATGGTGAGCTGGAGGGTGTCTTTTTCGCCGGCCTTGCCCTTGGACCAAAGGGTGTGGAGGAGAGCATAGAAGAGGCCCTAGCGGCAACGGGACGAGCCTTTAGATTCCTTTCTCAGGGAATGGTCTTTGTTGGTGGGGCTGTGGCTGAAGTCAATCCCGAAAGATGCGCCGTATGCCTTACCTGTGTCCGGACATGCCCCTACGGAATCCCGATCATTCAAAGTGTCCAAGAGGCTGCTTATATTGACCCAGCACTGTGTCAGGGATGTGGAATGTGTGTGAGCGAATGCCCTGGTAAGGCGATTGTGTTTAGAAAATTGAGCGATGATCATATAATAGCTATGGCAGAGAACCTTGTGAGGGAAGCTTAAGGGAGACCAAGAAGGAGAGGAGAAGGTTCTATGAGTAACTTTGAACCCCAAATTGTTGCCTTTTGTTGTTCTAACTGTGCTTCGGCGGCAGCCCAGGTAGCTGAAAAAGCACAGTGGACATTGCCGGAAAACATAAAAATCATTCAACTTCCCTGTACGGGAAGATTGGATGCATTGCATATACTTAAGGCTTTTGAAAATGGGGCAGATGGAGTCTATGTTGTGGGATGCATGACCGATAGCTGCCAATTCAAAAAGGGAATAGAAAAGGCCCAGAAGAAGGTAGATTATATAAAGAAGGTAATGACCGATATAGGTCTTGAACCTGAAAGAGTTGAGATATTTAGCATAGGTGCTGGAAAGGCCAATAGATTCATAGAAGTTGCAAACCTCATGATTGACCGTCTAAAGGGTATGAAATCAATGTAGTTCCCCTGAAAAAAACCCCTCGGTTTGTAGCCGAGGGGTTTTTTTCATTATAATTCCCACCCAATCGGGATCGAATGCTACTAGTCTTTAATATTATTGTGAACCTTACAGGCTCTAACGGTATTTTTCATAAGCATTGTTATTGTCATGGGGCCGACACCGCCCGGGACAGGCGTAATAGCACTTGCTACTTCCTTCGCTTCATCAAAGGCCACATCACCCTTTAGGATTCTCTTCCCATCGGCGGTTCTTCCTACCTCATTGACTCCTACATCGATAACCACAGCACCGGGTTTGATCCAATCACCTTTTACATACTCGGCAACTCCCGCTGCAACGATAAGTATATCGGCTCGCTTGGTATGGGATACCACATCTTTTGTCCGAGTATGACATACCGTTACTGTAGCATTAGCACCCTTTCCTTTTTGCATAAGCATTACTGCAATAGGTTTTCCAACGATATTAGAGCGGCCAATAACCACGACCTCGGCACCGGATGTTTCAACACCGGTTCTTATTAGAAGCTCCTGAATGCCTGCAGGTGTGCAGGGAAGGTAATCTGGTTCTCCTATCATCAATTTTCCTACGTTGAAGGGATGGAAGGCATCAACATCCTTTGATGGATCAATGGCATACAACACTTGGGTCTCGTTGATATGTTTGGGTAGGGGAAGCTGAACCAAGATACCATGGATTTTGGGATCCTTATTATATTGATCGATCAACTTTAATAGATCGGCTTCTGAAATGTCGGCGGGTCTATCCTCCTGAACGGAATAAAAACCAAGCTCGTGGGCCGTCTGCTGTTTTGCCCTTACGTAGCTTTGAGAAGCTGGGTTTTCCCCAACAAGTATAGTCACTAATCCCGGGACAACACCATATTTTTCTTTAAGTCGTTCAACCTCTTTCTTGAGCTCTTCCCTTATGGCCTTTGCTACTTCCGTTCCCTTAATTAGTTGTGCTGCCATAGTAAGTTACCTCCTGAAAAAATATCAGTCGGGGACTAGGCCTTTTCATAAGGAGACCTTCTCCCCGACCAGTTTAGGTCAAATTAGAACAATCCCATCACCTTACCCGTATTCACATCCACATCAACTCGGCGGAATGCCGGATTGGAAGCAGTTCCTGGCATAAGGCTTATAGTTCCAGCGCATGGGCACAGGAATTTTGCGCCGGAGTAAATCAGGACATCTCTAATTGGGAGCACCCATCCCTTAGGAACGCCTTTAAGGGTTGGATCATGGGAAAGGCTGAGATGGGTTTTTACCATCATGGTCATGTAATCGGCATACTTAGGATCAGATTCGAGCATCTTTGCCTTAGCTTCTGCCTCAGGAGTCCATACAACACCATCGGCTCCGTAAACTTCTTTTGCAATAATCTCAACTCGATCTCTTAGTTTCATCTCTATAGGATAGAGGAATTTGAAATCAGACGGCTCTTCACAAGCCTCAATCACTGCGTCGGCAAGCTCTAGAGCACCTTCTCCTCCCTTAAGCCAGTGTTCGGAGAGGGCGCATCTTGCTCCGGCAGCTTCAGCAGCTTTTCTAACCATCTTAATCTCTTCCTGGGTGTCGGTATAGAATGAGTTGATGCAGACAACTGGATTCATGCCTGACTTTCTAATGACCTTGATATGATGAACCATGTTTTCAAGACCTTTTTCAAGGAGTCCGAGATTTTCCTTAGTATATTCCTCAGGAAGAGGAAGCCCAGGAACGACCTTTGGACCACCACCGTGCATTTTGAGAGCTCTAATTGTGGTGGTAAGAACTGAGACGTGAGGTTTAAGTCCGCTGAGGCGGCATTTGACGTTCCAGAATTTTTCAAAGCCTATATCCGCTGCAAAGCCACTTTCTGTGACGTGGTAATCGAACATCTTGAGACCAATGCGGTCCCCTATAATTGATGACTGCCCAATGGCTATGTTAGCAAAGGGACCTGCATGGATTAAGACGGGCTGATATTCTATGGTGCAACAAAGGGTTGGGTTGATAGCTGGAAGCATCCAAGCACACATCGCACCAGCAACTTCAAGATCACCCGTAGTTACTGGTTTGCCGGTTTTATCGAAGGCAAGGGTGATTTCGGCAAGCCGTTTTCTAAGATCGGGAAGATCTCTTACAATAGAAAGAATAGCCATTAACTCGGAGCTTACAGCGATACCAAATTTTGATTGCATCATGTAACCATCGTTTCTACCACCGATTCCGATGATGATGTTCCTAAGGGCCTGAGCACAGAAATCTATTACCCAGCCAAACTCGACCCTAGTGGGATCCACATCCAACCGTCGCATTCCAGTAAGTCTCTGGAGCTGTTCATCGGTATAGTTTCTTTCATGTTGCATTCTGGCAGTGAGAGCTACCATGGCAAGGTTGTGGGCATTCATAAGGGCGTTAATGTCGCCAGTAAGTCCCATCGAAAATTCGGTCATAGGGATAAGGAGAGCGTTACCACCACCAGCTGCCGTCCCCTTGATGTTCATGGTAGGACCACCAGAGGGCTGGCGAAGACATCCACCTACATTCTTTCCTCTCTTACCAAGACCTTCAATGAGTCCAAGGGATGTGGTGGTCTTTCCTTCGCCAAGGGGTGTAGGAGTAATCGCTGTTACTTCTATGTATTTTCCATCGGGACGGTCTTTTAGTCGTTCAAGAATTTTCATGAAATCGAGTTTACATACTCGCCCCATGGGAATAATTTCATCTTTTTCTAGCCCAAGCCTCTCCTGCCACTCATAGGGACCGGGCATATTCTTTTCAGCTTCTTCAGCAATTTGCCAATCTGCCAATTTGGTTGGATCGTATGGCATCGCTTCCTCCCCTACTTAGTTTTGATTTGTTAATCTTTCTCCCTTCATCCGATTTCACACAAAACTCACCTTTTCCAATAGTTTACCCTAATATCGAATGTTCATAAAACGATACTTTTTTCACATGATTTCGACTCTTAGACTAAAATTACAGTCCTGTCAAGATAGAAAGCTTACCTTAATGCTTGACTTAAGATAATAATGGGATAGTAGAAGATGGCGAAGAGACATTGTGAAATCGAAAAACAAAAACTGGGGGATTAACTAATGCCGTATATAAGTATCCCACAAGTAAAGAATAATTATATTCCCACTAGAGAGGAATGTCTCGAACTTATGCTTCAGGTTGGTATGCCACCGCATATAATGGAACATAGTTTTAAAGTATGTGAGATGGCGATGGTTCTTGCAAAGCTTTGTGTTCTACATTCGTATCCCATATCATCGGAAAAGGTTGAAGCAGGAGCTCTCCTTCACGATATCGCAAAGGCTAGGTGTCTAGAAGAACGGTGCCATCATGCTATCGCTGGTGGAGAGTGGTTAAGACTTCATGGCTATCACGAAGTAGCTACTATCGTTGAACAGCACGTTAACATATCTAAAGAAGATATTAGAGCCTGTCCTAATGAGTCGATCCTTGTAAATTACGCAGATAAAAGGGTTCTTCACACCTCTATAGTGTCCCTAGATGAGAGATTTGATGATCTAATTAGACGTTATGGTAAGACTTCGGAGCATATAAGATCTCTTAGAGAAAAGTGGAAGCTCTATAAGGAGCTAGAAAATAGGCTAAGCGCTTTACTTAAAGAGGATGTTTCTAAATTGACCCCTTATAAGTAGAGCCTTTATTAGGACTACTTCGTAATGGAGGGGAAGATGTCAAAAATAAGAGTAGCTATACTAGCAGGAGGCTTTTCGGCGGAAAGAGAGGTTTCTCTCTCTAGCGGTTTCCAGGTAAGTAAGGCATTGAATCCTGAAAGGTATGAAGTACTTATGTATGATCCTGCCCACGATCTAGTAAAACTTGCTCAGAATGCGGAAAATATAGATGTAGCTATGATTATGCTCCACGGTCGAGGTGGTGAAGATGGTACAATCCAGGGATTTCTCGAAGCGCTTGGGATTCCATATCAGGGTAGTAGAGTCCTTGGTAGTGCTATAGCTATGAATAAAATCATTAGTAAGTATCTCTACATACAGGCAGGGCTTCCTGTGGCTCCATATATGGTCTGCCGAATTGGGGATCAGCCCGATGAGGCTATAATACGTGAACGTATAGGGTTTCCTCTAGTGGTAAAACCTGAGCAAGAAGGATCGAGTATTGGAGTTACTATCGTTAGGGAACCAAAGGAACTTAAAGAAGCTTTAGAAAAGGCTTGGTCTTACGACAGACAGTGTCTTCTCGAGAAATACCTTCCTGGTAGAGAGATAACCGTTGGAGTTCTTGGTAATTCACCTCCTAGGGCACTTCCCCCTATAGAGATTCGCCCGTCGGCAGGTTTTGAATTCTTCGACTATACGGCGAAATACCAAGCTGGCGCCACAGAGGAGATTTGCCCTGCACCTATTTCCGAAAACCTCACCTTGAAATGTCAGGAGTATGCCCTTAGGGCTCATAAAGCACTTTGTTGTGAAGACTATAGCCGAACCGATATGATTTTACACAACGGAGAGTTTTATATACTTGAGACAAACACTATCCCCGGCATGACTTCGACAAGTCTTTTCCCCCAGGCAGCCCGTGTAGCAGGACTTTCCTTCTCAGAGCTTCTTGATACTTTGATAGAACTCGCTATGGAAAAAAGGAATAAGAGTTAAGACTTACTAAATCTTCCCCTCGGCTCTCCGACTGAGGAAAAGGCAGAATTGAAATTACGGTAGAGGCTATGATAATCGGCGATCCTATGCCATTTTTTAATATAGGTAGGGGGAAGCTCATCTACTACTTGGATGTTTTCCCACTTTGTGGGGTTTGGATAGGCGTAGTAGGGGTATTTTCTTGGAATCCCTCTTATATAGGCGACCTGAGGAATAACCCATTGGTGTCTTGCAAGGTAGAGTCTGTGCATTCCGTCATTTATAAGGATAACGACGGAGCCATTCGCCTCTATAGACTCTTCAACGATTGGAGGGAGGAGGGTAATGGGGACTTCATTCCCATAAACCCAAATCTCTAAAAAACCATTGAGAAAAAACATATCATAGCCTGCTTCCTTAAGAGCCCATTGGAGATTTCGAATCTTTTCAAGCTCTTGAAGGAGAACATATCTTTGGGTAGGAAAAAGATAGTCCGTAGAGATCCTTTCAAGGGAGATAAGACAGGTTTCGTAGATTAGAACCTCTGGCTTTTTCAAGAGGCGAACGTTTCTAAGTCTTCTTATCAACTCATCTTCTGGATGATAGGCTATCTTTTCTATGCGCATATACCCCTCCAAAAAAACAAAACCCGCTTTTTGCGGGTTTTGATAGCGGGGAATTGCCTTTTGAGCTACCCCATTCACAACTTAGAGTTACAGAATGAATCACAGTACGATTTTGTGGTGGCGAGGCCCAGAATCGAACTGGGGACACGAGGATTTTCAGTCCACTGCTCTACCGTCTGAGCTACCTCGCCAATAGCGAATTTCCCTTTAGAGAAAATTAAAGAAATTGTCAAGAACATATTGTAAGGTTTCAGCTTTTATAACGCTAAGGGGCTCTATCTGGGCTACTACTGAAACCTTACCGTAATGTTCTATAGCTTCTTTGTTCGATTCATTACGGGGTCCATTCATAACTACACCAATTATATTGAGCCCTGCATTCCTAAGAGCCGAGATTGTCAAAAGAGAATGGTTTATTGTTCCTAGTGTGCTTCTTGCAACGATCAAAAGGGGGAGTTTTAGTTGTTTCATAAGGTCAATCATAAGCTGATGCTTATTGAGGGGCACCATTACGCCACCAGCCCCTTCAACAATGAGTCTTCCCCCAACCTTAGGGACTGAGATAGAGGATATGTCAATGGTTACGTTTTCAAGGGCGGAAGCAGCGTGGGGAGAGAGGGGCTTTCTAAAACAGTAGACCTCGGGTAAGAAGCGTTCTTTGGGAAGTCCTGTGACCCCCCTTATCCACTCCTTATCGGTTCCTTCTTCGCTACCAGTCTGAATCGGTTTCCAGTAATAGGTGTTGTTGGATGCTAACATTAAAGCCGCGCAGACCAGGGTTTTACCGACTCCTGTATCGGTGCCGGTTACAAAGACCCTAGGAGGTAAACTCTCTATAATCTTGTCCATGATGAAAGAGCCTCCACAAGTTTTTCAATATCCTCCCATGAATGGGAAGCACTTAAAGAAATTCTTATTCTACTTGTCCCCGGGGGCACGGTGGGGGGACGGAAGGCAAGGGTGAAAATATCTTTATTTCTAAGGTGTTGGGACAAATCGAGAGCTTCCTTTTCATGTCCTACAATCACAGGCACAATATGGGTACTTGAAAAGCCAGTATTAAAGCCTAAAGCTTTGAGAGAAGCTCTTACGTAATCGGCTTTTTTAAGAAGTTCTCTACGGACTTCTTCGCTAGTCAGGACTAGATCTAAGGCGGCATCTATAGCTCCTATTACTGGAGGAGGCATGGCTGTAGAGTAGATAAAACCGGCACAACAGTTTATAAGGTAAGAGGCCAACTTTTCAGAACAGGCCACATAGGCACCACTTGCTCCTAGGGCCTTGCTAAAGGTACCCATTATAATGTCTACACCACTTCCTACAGAAAGTCCCATCCCATTCGTTCCAAGGACCCCCACAGCATGGGCCTCATCTACTACAACGATAGCGGAGAAATTCTTTGATATTTCTACAAGCCTATCTATATCGGCTCTGTCTCCATCCATGGAGAAGACGCTTTCTGTTACAACAATAATCCTAGAAAACTGATCCCGCCTTTTAGAAATAATCTTTTGAAGGGCATCATAATCATTGTGGGGAAATATCTCAAGAGAGCATCTAGCAAGGCGGCATCCAAGGACAATACTAGCATGGTTTAATTCATCGGATATAATTAGAGAGTCTTTATCGGCCAGAGCAGGAAGAAGACTTACATTAGTTTGAAACCCTGAGGGAAGTATCAGGGCCTTTTCTTTATAACTTAGCTCTGCCAATCTTTTTTCCAGAGACTCCATACAATCGTAGTTTCCGCAAACTAGCCTAGAAGCTGTAGCACCTGTCCCATATCGAATAGTATATTCAATAGCCCGCTCCTTCAGAAGGGGATGTTTGGAAAGTCCAAGATAGTCGTTTGAAGCAAAGGAGATCATTCTTTTTCCCGAGATTTCAACTTCCCTTGGAGAAATGGGCACAATGGGAACAAGAGTCCTTAGACGATGAGAAGCCCTTCGGGTTTCTAATTCCCTATCTACGAACCAAAACTTATCTTGATGGGCCGTTATGTTAGCTTTTGATTCCATATTTCCATTACTTCGCATATAGCTTGGCATAGCCTCTTCAATTCTTCCTCTGTTATGATATAGGGCGGCATGACATAGACAAGCTTCCAAAAGGGTCTGATCCATACCCCTCTTTCAACAAAAAGCCTCTGAAGCCATGCCACATCAACGGTTTCTCGAGTCTCCACAACACCAATTGCCCCTAAGACTCTTACATCCTCAACGATTGATAGATCTTTGCAAGGGGCTAATCCTTCCTCAAGAATACCCTCAATTCTTAGGACCCGTTCTTTCCAAGGCGATGAGAGGAGTAGTTGGACACTCGCTCTAGAGACGGCGCAGGCCAAAGGATTCGCCATAAAGGTAGGACCATGGGCAAAAATACCCGGATCACCATTGCCAATTGTATAGGCGACCTGATCGGTTGTAATCGTTGCCGCAAGAGTCATCATACCCCCTGTTAGGGCCTTGCCAATACACATAACATCCGGTGTCACTTCAGCCCATTCGCAGGCAAACATTCGACCGGTCCTACCAAATCCAGTTGCAATCTCATCTGCAATAAAAAGGACATCCCATTTTCGGGAAAGTTCGTATGCCCGACGAAGATACATGGGATTGTAAAATCTCATTCCTCCTGCACCTTGCACAACCGGCTCCATAATAATGGCGGCTATTTCATTGGAGTGCTGATCTAGTAGGACCTCGAGACTTGAAATATCCTTTTCATCCCACGGGTCATGAAATCGGCATCTTGGAGCATCGGCAAAAAGGTTTTTCGGAATAAAACCAGAAAATAGTCTGTGCATACCTGTCACAGGGTCACAGACACTCATTGCACCGAAGGTATCGCCATGGTAGCCTGATCGTATTGTAAGAAACCGTTTTTTCTCTGGTTTTCCTGCAGCGTGCCAATACTGAATTGCGATCTTCATAGCGACTTCCACGGCAACCGAACCCGAATCGCAGAAGAAGATCTTTGTAAGTCCCTTAGGAAGAATCGTCAAAAGGAGTCTTCCTAGCTCAACTGCAGGAGGATGGGTAATTCCTCCGAACATAACATGTGACATCCTCTGAACCTGATCCATAACGGCCTTTACAAGATCTGGATGCCCATAGCCATGTATGGCACACCACCAGGAGCTCATACCATCTATGAGCTCTCTTCCATCGGCAAGAAGGAGTTTAGTGCCCTTGGCTGAAACGACTGGATATACGGGCAATGGATTTGTTGGCGATGTGTAGGGATGCCACAGGTGTTCCCGATCGAATTCTAGCATCGAGTAGGTGTTTTCATCAAGGTAGGGCATAGTAGCCTCCAGCTATTTCATAGTAAACAAATGTACCTTTATGGGGTTAACACTAAAGAGATTCGCTGTCAATAGACCCTATAAGACCCTAGGAGTAAAGTATTGGAGGGGGTTTTCTAGATACTACTTCGCTCTTTTTTTAACTTTCTCTCCTTTTATTGAAATTAGCATCATAAGAAATTATATTTGTGATTGATACTAGGGAGAATTTTAATGTTTCTAGGTGAACGGCCTTGACAAAATCTAGGATTAAAAACTAAAGAGGAAATAACTTAAGTGAGCAAACTTTTTTGGAAAAGGAAAAACAACCTTATGGAAAGGGCTTCACAGTTCCCTGATCCCGAGGAACTCGAAAGGGAACTTAACGACTATCTAAAGAAAAAATATGGGATACGGATTAAGGTTATGTCACCTTTTCATTCAACAAGCTACAAGGCAGAAGACGAAGGAATTCCTAAAAAGAGCTCTGGAATCCAAAAGATTCGTTTCGACATGAAACCTGAGGAGCTCGAAGATTACCTTAACCAGTACGTGGTTAAACAGGATAGAGCTAAAGCTATTCTTGCCACTAAAATCTGCACCCATTATAATAGGATCCGTCTTCAGAAGCAGCGGGAAAGATTTGGTAAGACTCACACCGTTGGTCGAATCAAAAACAACATCCTATTAATAGGCCCCACGGGTGTTGGAAAAACCTATCTAGTAAAGCTTATAGCTGAAAAGTTAAATGTCCCTTTTGTAAAGGGCGATGCCACCAAGTTTAGTGAAACTGGTTATGTGGGAGGGGATGTAGAAGATCTTATAAGAGATCTAGTTGCTGTTGCAAACGACGATATTGAGCTTGCGGAGCATGGCATTATTTATCTAGACGAGGTTGATAAGATAGCCTCCTCCAGAAATATTATTGGTCCCGATGTTTCTCGAACCGGAGTCCAGAGAGCACTCCTCAAACCCCTTGAAGAAACGGAGGTTGATCTAAGAAGTTCCTACGACCCTATTTCACAACTTCAGGCAATAGAACATTATCGGAGAACGGGAAAGAGGGAGAGGCGTGTGGTTAACACAAGAAACATCCTATTTGTCATGAGCGGAGCCTTTCCAGAGTTGCCAGAGATCATTAAAGGCCGCATGAAGAAACAGGGGATTGGTTTTGGAGCTGAGATTCAGAGTAAGGATAGTGATGTAGAGTATTTGAAACATGTCAAAGCTGATGACCTAGTCCAGTATGGTTTTGAACGTGAATTTATCGGTCGTATTCCAGTAATTGCTGTCTTAGATCCACTTGAGGAAGAAGATCTCTATCAGATACTTAGAAATCCTAATAATCCAATTATTAGCGGTAAGAAAGAGGATTTTAGATGTTACGGCATCGACATTGTCTTTCAGGATGAGGCCCTTAGGGAAATAGCAAGGCTCGCCTACCTTGAAGGTACGGGGGCGAGATCTCTTGTAAGTATTGTAGAAAAGGTTTTAATCCCCTTTGAAAAGACTCTTCCATCGACCAATATAAAGACCTTAGTTGTAACCAAGGAGATAGTTACCGATCCCGAGGAAAACCTTAGGGTTATCCTTGCTAATCCGGACGATCCCGATCGAAGAGCTCTCTATGAAGCAATAAAAAGAGAGGAGAGCGATCTAGTAAAGGACAAGTCGGCTTCCAGAATAGAGTTTTACGTAAGGAAATATCCGATAATCTTTACACCTTCTCGGATAAATCTTGTAATTGAATACCACATGAGGACCGGTATTCCAATAGACAAAATCTTCGACGAGGTGGCCCTCCTTTACAATCAGGTGCGTATTTTTGAGTCCGACTTTTACGAAAGGCATGGTTTTAAGATCACATTTACAGAGGATGCCGTCGATGAAATTATACTGAAGGCCTTGGATAGGGATACGACCGCTGCGGTAGTTTGCCGTGAAGTAGCAAGAGACTATGATTATGCAATGAAACTAATCGCCGAAAGAAGTGGCCAGATGCAGTTTACTCTTCCGAAGGAAGCTGTGTTAAACCCCGATGAGTATATGGACGATCTTGTTCGGACCACCTACCAACGCTATCCTATTGGAAAATCTCAGCAAGATTTATCTTCTCTATAGAAGGAGCTTCCTAAATGATTGGTATCTCCAAGTTATACTGCGGAACGATAGAGCCCTCCGACGCCTTACGTTATGGTAGAAAAAGCTCTCATCTCCCGAGTCACCTATTGCAATTTTCAGAAGATAAAAAACCTGTTGTAGTATGGAATGTTACAAGGCGGTGTAACCTGAGGTGTATCCATTGCTATGCCCATGCGGACTCGGGACCAGCTCCTAATGAGTTATCTACTTCCGAAGGAAAGGCTCTTATTGATAGTCTTTCGGAATTTGGGTGTCCTGTTATTCTATTTTCAGGAGGTGAACCCTTCTTGAGGGATGACCTATTGGAACTTACAGCCTATGCTGTCGAAAAGGGCCTTCGGGCTGTTATTTCAACAAATGGGACCCTAATTACACCTAAGTTAGCGTCGGAGATGAAATCTATAGGGCTTTCTTATGTGGGGGTGAGTCTCGATGGTATGGAAGTAGTAAATGATCGCTTTAGGGGGGTTCGAGGAGCCTTTGGTAGAGCGATGGAGGGGATTTCTGCCTGTAAGGAAGCTGGTATTAAGGTGGGTCTAAGGTTTACGATAAATCGTCGTAATGTTTCTGAAGTGCCAGCTATGTTCGATCTCATAGAGGAAAGGGATATCCCGCGTATATGTTTTTATCATCTAGTTTATGCAGGAAGGGGAAGCTCTCTTGTTGAGGAGGCTCTCTCTCATGAAGAGACTAGACGCACCGTAGATTTGATAATAGACAAAACTGCTGAGCTTCACCGTATTGGAAAATCTAAGGAGGTGCTTACGGTAGATAACCATGCGGACGGCCCCTATTTATATCTTCGGATGGTACGGGAGGGATCGCCTCGAGCTCCTCAGGTGTTAGAACTTCTCGAAATGAATGGGGGTAACAATTCTGGTAGAGGCATAGGTTGTGTAAGCTGGGATGGATCGGTCCATGCGGACCAGTTCTGGCGCCATTATTCCTTTGGGAATGTAAGGGAAAGATCCTTTGGAGAGATATGGACCGATTTGTCAAATCCTCTAATGAGAATGCTCAAGGATAAAAGGCGTTACGTAAAGGGACGATGTGCCACCTGTAGATGGCTTAATATATGCGGAGGAAACTTCCGTGTTAGGGCTGAGGTAGTTACCGGTGATTTATGGGCACCAGATCCAGCCTGTTATCTTACAGACGACGAAATTAAACAGGCTCCAATACCTTAAGTAACCTCTGGAGGAGGAGAGTTTATGGAGTTTCCAAAATACCGCCCGAGAAGACTTAGGAGGACTGAGAATTTAAGAAGAATGATTCGTGAAACCAGACTTTCGGTAGACAATCTTATCTATCCGCTTTTCGTTGTAGCAGGTGAACGGGTAAGGCGTCAGGTAGCTTCCATGCCGGGTGTATTTCAGCTCTCCAGAGACGAGATAGTTCGAGAAGCAAAGGAGGTGGCAAAACTTGGCATTCCTGCGGTAATTCTTTTTGGGATTCCTCAGGAAAAGGACGAGCGGGGGAGTGAAGCTTATAGCCAGTCCGGAGTGGTTCAACAGGCTGTTAAGGCTATAAAGGATGCGGTTCCGGATCTAGTGGTCATAACCGATGTTTGTCTTTGTGAGTATACAAGCCATGGACACTGTGGAGTTCTTAAAGGGAGGGAAGTGGATAATGATGCGACCCTTGAAATTCTTGCCCGAGTGGCCGTTTCCCATGCGAAAAGCGGAGTGGACATTGTGGCCCCATCGGACATGATGGATGGGCGGGTTAAAACCATCCGAAAGGCTCTTGATGAAAGTGGTTTTTCCCAAACGGCTATAATGGCTTACTCCGCAAAATACTCTTCAGGTTTCTATAGTCCCTTTAGAGAGGCCGCCCAATCTGCACCTCAATTCGGAGATAGGCGCTCCTATCAGATGGATATTGCCAATGTGGAAGAGGCTATAAGGGAGGTCTCTCTGGATATTAAAGAAGGGGCCGATATAGTCATGATAAAACCTGCTCTTGCTTATTTAGATGTTATACGAGTTATAAAAGATAGGTTTGACTTTCCTGTAGCCGCCTACAATGTAAGTGGTGAATATTCAATGATTAAGGCCGCCTGCGAAAGGGGATGGCTCGAAGAAAAGCGTATTGTTATAGAGATTCTTACCGCCATTCGCCGAGCAGGGGCGGATATGATTTTAACCTATTTTGCTAAAGATGTTGCCCTCTGGCTGACAAGGGAGCCTTCATAGGAAGGCTTTTTCGAATCAATGCTTGCAAAGAGAAATTCGATTCCTTAACCATTCTACCCACTTATCGATCCCTTCACCTGTTTTACAAGAAATTTCGAGGACCTGAATCCGGGGGTTTAGTTCACTTACGGTCTTTTTTACCCTTTCCGTATTGAACGTAACATAGGGGATAAGATCTATTTTGTTAATTAGTAATACCGAGGATTTTTGAAACATGAGGGGATATTTAAGGGGTTTATCATCCCCCTCAGTAACACTTAAAATCATGGCCTTTTCGTGTTCTCCTAGATCGAATTCGGCGGGACAGACGAGATTTCCTACGTTTTCAATTATAAGAAAGTCGTAGGCATTGAGGGGGATCTTTTCGAGAGCTGACTGGATCATGTTAGCATCAAGATGGCATGCTCCTCCCGTGTTAATTTGAATCGTCTCAACTCCCAGTCGCTTTATACGCAAGGCATCTTCTTGGGACTGTATGTCCCCTTCTATAACTGCAATTCGATAGGAACTCTTCATGGCCTCGATTGTTCGTTCCAGAAGAGAGGTTTTTCCAGCTCCGGGTGAACTCATAAGATTTAAAACAAACACTTTGTGATCTTCAAAGAGTTTTCTATTACTCTTAGCAATTCTGTCCTGGGCTTCAAGTATATTGCGAACAACGGTCACTGAAATCTCAGACATGGGGATGTTCTCCTTTCTCACCTTCAATGGATATGAGAAGTAATTCCTTGCCACTTATACAGTGATCGCTTACCTTCCCACATTCAGGGCATTTAAATGAAAAATTTTCTACCTCAAACAGCTCTTCGCATCTATCGCATCGAGCCACTATTGGCACAATCTCTATGCTAAGTTGGGCGCCCTCTAGGATAGTGCCTTTAGATACTATGGAGAAGGCGAAGATGAGGGCCTCTGGAACGACTGCCGCCATCTCACCAATCTGAACCTTAAGGCTAGAAACCTTTGAAAAGTTATGCCTTTTCGCTTCCTCTATGGCAATTTCGGAGAGCATCTCTGCAATACCTACTTCATGCATTTAGGATATCCCCTTTCTTACACAGTTCAGCTTGACCATATCATTCATCATAAAGTAAGACAAGGGTGCACACTAAAGACTAGCAGTAGGAGAAGAGATAGGGATATGGGAAAACGTAGAGCCGAGGTTGTTAGAGAGACTAGGGAGACTGTCATACGAGTTTCTATAGAACTGGATGTAATGGATGATGTCCTGATAAAAACTGGCATAGGTTTTTTCGACCATATGCTTACTCTTATGATGGTGCATGGAAGGCTTAGTGGCTATATTGAGGCCTCCGGTGATATAGAGGTTGACAACCACCATACCGTGGAAGATGTGGGAATTGCCTTGGGGATCGCTTTTAATGAAGCTCTTGGTGACCGCAAGGGTATAAATCGTTATGGTTATGCTCTAATTCCCATGGATGAAGCGCTTTCTCAGGTTGTGGTGGACCTTTCTAGAAGACCTTTTCTGGTTTACAAGGCACCACCGATGGCAGAAAGAATTGGTTCAATGGAATCAGAACTCGTGCCGGAGTTCTTAAGAGCCTTCGCTCAACATGGTGGGATAACACTTCATGCCCACATCCTTTACGGAACAAACTCGCACCACATGGTCGAATCGCTTTTTAAGGCCCTAGGAAGGGCTCTTTGTGAGGCTTCAACCATTGGTGGTTTTTATCGTGGAGTTCCATCGACAAAGGGGACTCTATGACCATTACTACCGGCATTGTTCCACTATTGAAAGCACTCCGTAAAGGGTTTTTAAGTGTGGAACTTCAATACCAAATTCCTCAGCCTTTCTTACGGCGTTTCCAAGGATAGCTTCTATCTCCATTGGGCGTCCGGCCTCGTAATCTAACAGCATGCTAGTCTTGTAGGGTTTCATGACTTTAGTATCCTTTATATGGCTTTCTATAATAGAAAAGCTTAAAGGGGATCCATCTAATCTTGCTAAAGTGACAACTTCTTTCATAACAGCTCTCACTACCGATTCTATGGTGGCATTGGAAACCATTTTGTCTGTTGTGCACTTACAAAGAACTGAAATAGGGTTGAAGGGAGCATTCCAGACTAACTTTGCCCATCGGGCTGTTTTAACATCTTCGGTTACCTCGGCTGGAACACCGGAGGACCGGAAAAGCTCTACCAATTGGGTGGCTGATGAACTGTAGCCCCTTGGATAGAGGCCAATTACAAGCCTTCCATAGTCGGTATGATAAATCTCGCCGGGGGCCTTTCTTTCGCAGCATACAAAGGCAAGTCCGCTAAGAATCTCATTATCGGGAAATGCCTTAGCTATAGGAGGTTCAATCTCAATACCGTTTTGGATAAGCACTATCGATGTTTCTTTACTTACAAAGGGTCGAATCATTGATGGAACATTTACACCTGGAAGAACCTTGGTGCATAGAATTACATAATCGTATTCTCCCGGATCGGGCTTATCGAAAGGAATAGTTTTCCTGGGAGTATAGTGAAAGTCTCCCCAGATACTTTTTACAAGGACCCCCTTACTTTTGATTGTTTCGTAATCCGATCGGCATAATAGATCTACTTTAGCACCACTCTGAACGAGTTTTCCAGCATAAAAAGCACCTATAGCTCCACTTCCAACCACCAAAATGTTTGCTTTTTCCTCCGCCATCAAAACCTCCCGCTATGCTGTAATAGTTTCATATCCTTCCGCTATGAGTATAACCAAACTGTCATGTCCCGACGTACCGGCTACAATTGAAAGATCAGAAGCTTCCAAGGTTTAGATAATCCCTAACTTTTTAGAACAGACTCTACATACCGCTACCACTGGCCCAACTCTCTTGGCTCTTAAGTAAAGGCTGTGTAGAAGATGCTCTAGTTTTTCCATTTCTAGAGAAGCTTGACCCTTTCTCCTTCCATTATGATTTTACCTTCGAAACCCTTTTCCTCCATATCAGGGGCATTTAGAAGGACATGACCATGGGATTTCCCCTAAAGACACAAGTAGTAGCTATTCTTCTCATGGATGTTCTCTCTTGGTTATCGAACAGATCTTCTCCCATCTAGAACGAATATACCGACGGGCACGCCGTATATCACTCCAATCTTGATATTTTTGATTAGAATCCCACAATCCCAGATCTTTCAATGTTTCGATATCCTGAGGGGTTAATTCCTCTACATTTTTACCAAGTAGAGCAAATCTATGTTCCAGTCTTCGAAGTGCTGCAAAAGCTCTTAAGAGCTCCCTCTGTTCCTCTTCGGGCACTTGCCATACTTTAAAAACTGTGGGCAGGGCATTAACAACGGCCAAAGGATGTTCCCAGACTATGTCCCTTTCCGTAAGGGCTGTTGCTTGACACCAAAATTCCACTTCCACTAATCCACCTTTTCCTAGTTTGATATGAATATTTTTATCTGTCTCCTTTGTTCTTTCTTCTTCCATGCGAGTTTTTAATTCACAAAGGCGCTCCAAAACTTTTTCTTTAGAATGGGATTGGAAGCAAAAATGTTTGGCCCTTTCTCGGAGTTCATAGACCGCTTTTTGGTATCCTACGACAGGGCGAAATCTTAGAAGGGAGGCGATCTCCCAAATATCAGCTCTTTCGGTATAATAGTCTTCCCAGGCATGATAGGTTACCACTAGGGGACCATAGTTTCCCGTTGGACGTAGTCTCATGTCCACCTCATAACCGGGCCCCTCCTGAAGGGTCATTGAAAGTAGTCGAACAAACCTTTGTATAAATCGCGTCACATCTTCTGGAATCTGCCCCCTTTCCTTGTCTTTTTGAGGGAAATAGATAAATACCAAATCGAGATCGGATCTATACCCCATTTCATGACTACCCCATTTACCCATTGCTGATACTATAAGGGGATAGTCTTCAGGGGAGGATTTTAAGACCTGGAGGCAGGCTAATTTATAAGTTGTCTTTACGAAAAAGTCGGCGAGCATGGAAATCTCTTTTTCTAAATCCCCAAGGGAGGGGTTACTTTCTACGTCCCATAGCGCAATATGAAGAAGCCGCTCATTCTTAAGCCGCCGAAGCCACAAAAGCGCCTCCTCGAAGGTTCCGCAGCCTTCAATAATCTCCTCTGCCCTTTTTTTCCACAGGTGGTAGGTTTCGAAAAACTCGTTCCCTTCTGAAAAACTCTCTATGAGGGAAGGAACCTGAGTGATTAGTTCTCCCATGGAGGGAATATGAAGGACGGTAAAGATGGCCTTTTCTAATGCTCGGTTTTCCTTAGCTTTAGAGGAGGCGAGAAATTTGCAAAGGCCAGGTCGTCTGGTCAAAGTTTGAACCCATTGTCTTAGGCGGGTTTCAGAGGGGTTTTTGGAGATTCTAAATGTCGTATCCTTTCTTAAGATGTTTCCGATTTCGCCCGTAAGATCTTTTCCTAACATTTCTTCAACCCAGAGTAGAAAAGACGAATCTTCTGAATTGACCGAATTGGTAGCTTCAGGTTCACATTCTTCGCAGGACATACCAAATAGTCTTTCAAAGTGGTATCTTACAATTTCGGTGTGGGTTCTGAGCTCCTTTAGTAGTTCCTCGGAAGAGGAGAAACCTAGGGTCAGAGCTAGCATGTTCTGAAGAGTAGCATCTTTGGGAACAAGGTGGGTTTGTCGGTTCTCCTGTAATTGAATCCAATGTTCTAGGTTTCTTAAAAATATGTAGGCCCTTGAGAGCTCTTCTGCGTTCCTTTCGGAAAGGAGCTTTTCACCCCTTAGGAACTCAATACATCGGAGAGTATTTTTTTCTCTAAGCTGTTTTAGTCGTCCTCCGTAAATTAGTTGAAGGGATTGAACAAGAAATTCAACTTCACGGATACCACCCTTTCCTAATTTAACATTGTAGCCAGGGGAGGGATCTTCCGAAGGGGTTTCTCTAAGAATCTGGTCACGTAATGTCCTGATTTCGTCTATTGCCTGGAAGTCAAGAAATCTTCTGAAGACAAAAGGCTGAACCTCGTTTAAAAATTGATTCCCGAGACCGATGTCTCCTGCAACGGGTGTTGCTTTAATAAGGGCGAGGCGCTCCCAACTTCTACCTTGAAGTAGGTAATAATGGACGGCATAGTCGAGAGATGGTACAAGTTCTCCGTCTTTTCCGCCAGGTCGAAGCCTAAGATCTACTATGAAGACCCTATCTCCGTCTATAATATCTGAAAAGAGCCGGGAGAGATTTTGAACAAATCTTGGCAAAAGGGCCTGAGCAACCCTTGCTCCCATAGGGGATTTTGCATGGTAGAGAAAAAGTAAATCGATATCGGAGACAAAATTAAGTTCCCTCCCTCCAAGTTTTCCTAAGCCTATTACCGAAAGACTTATGTTGGTCCTTTCCCTTTCCCATAGCTCGAGATCACTGGAGGAGATCCACAATTTTGGGTATTCCAGCAGCCTTTGGGTGGCTATTTGAAGGAGAGTTATTGCGATGTCGGACAGTTGGGATACTGTATCTTGAAAGGAGTCAATACCAAGAAGACTTCTTGCTCCTAGTCGAAGAAAATGTTGTTGTTTGAAGATTCTAAAGGTCTTAGAAAGTTGTTCCCATAATTTTTTCTCGGGGACGGACGAAAGTTGTTCAGATAGAGCGCGATATAGATCTACTGCTGTGAAACGGTGAAAAAGTTTTTTAGAAACCCAGTTCTTATGTTCTGGAAAACGTCTTATAAGAATGCTAAAATAGCGAGAAGCATTTTCAAGGAGATCAAAGACCTTTTTAGGCTCTGGAACGCTCATTTGTAGAACCTAATCCTGCGTTGTATTTAGAGCAAGCTAAAGTTTTTAAGTATTTCCGCTACCTTTTGGTCCCCTGCGGCGAGTTCCCTTAGTGCCCTAATTACGTGAATCAATCTCCCCTCCCCCTATATCATCTCTATGGCTTAATCCTTAGCCTTTTTATTATGGTTCTCCTATCCCAGTAGGCAAAGTCTATTATTGCTATGGCAAAGGATGTGAATATCCCAGATAGGATCCACAGAAAAGTCATCATTTGTTCAAATCTTTTATCTACCTGTTCAAACCTTTTGTTCATGTCTTCTCGTAGTTCGGCAAAGCCTTTATCCGTCTTTCCCATAAATACTTTTAAAGCAACCTCTAATCTAATAAGCCTTTCACGATCTTCCTTATTAAACCCTAGGTCCTGTGCAAAGGAAGGAACTGTAAGCACCCGAATGATAAAAACTAGCCATGGGGCTACTTTTTTTATCTTCATAGACTAACCCCTCCTTTACCATCCTTTAGGGCCATTACATAGAAAAAATTAGCAATTTTTTCCTAAAGATTCATCTTTAAAATTAAGGGTAACCGCTTTTGGCGGTTGCCCCTTTTGAATATTACTTTACATTGCTGCCATTTTTAGCTGCAAAGTAGCGGTTAAAGGCATTTAGGTATGCTCTGGCGCTTGCTTCAATAACATCGGGGCTCGTGCCAAGTCCCGAGTAAAGCGTCCCCTCAATTTCAACTCTTACCATAGCTTCACCAAGAGCATCTGTCCCAGTGGTTACGGCCTTTAGATCGTAATCTCTTAATTTTGCAGATTTTTTGACTATCTTTTCAATACATCTAAATACCGCATCAACCGGTCCATTTCCTGTAGAAGCTTCACTAAGATATTGTTCACCCTTTGTAAGAGTGACCGAAGCCATTGGTATCATTGTATTCCCGCTCATAATTTGTATGCTATGGAAGGAATAGGTTTCGGGAACCTTTGTAAGTTCTATTTCGACAATACTTATAAGATCTTCCGAAGATACCTCCTTTTTCCTATCCGCTACATTAAGAAATCGTTGATATACTCGTTCAAACTGCTCTTCGGGAAGCACATAACCGATAAGACCCAGTTGATGCCTTAGGGCTGCTCGGCCAGATCTTGCCGTGAGAACTAACTTGTGTTCTCTTATTCCAACATCCTCGGGACGTATAATTTCGTAAGTTCTTCGGTCCTTCAGGATCCCGTCTTGATGGATACCTGAAGAGTGAGCAAAGGCATTCGAACCTACAATCGCCTTGTTAGGCTGAACAGGTATGTTCATGACTCGGCTTACCATTCGGCTCGTCCGATAAATTTCCTGCGTCTTAATGTCGGTATAAGCGTTGTAATATTCGGGTCGGACCTTTATTGCCATTACAATCTCTTCAAGAGCAGCGTTTCCTGCCCTCTCACCAATACCGTTTATAGTGCATTCCACCTGATCGGCGCCATTTTTTACGGCAGAGAGAGGGTTAGCAACAGCAAGACCTAGGTCATTTTGACAGGGAACACTCAGGATTACCCGGTCTAAAGCTGGCACTCGTTCTCTAAGCCTTTTTATCATGCTGCCGAATTCCTCAGGTATAGCATATCCAACCGTGTCAGGAATATTTACAACGGTAGCTCCGGCTTTAATAACAGCTTCTATCACCCTACAGAGGTAATCGAAATCGGTTCTAGATGCATCTTCGGTAGAGTATTCCACATCGCTACAATATTTTTTTGCATAGGTCACCGCCCATACAGCCTGCTCTAGGGCCGATTCTCGATCGGTTCTTAATTTTTTCTGAAGATGAATATCGGATGAACCTAAGAAAACGTGAATCCTTGGTCGTTCAGCCTGTCGAACCGCTTCCCATGCTATGTCAATGTCTTGTGCCACAGCTCTAGCGAGACCAGCTATAATAGGTCCCTTTACCTGTTCTGCTACAGCCTTTACGGCCTGAAGATCTTCAGGCGACGAACAGGGAAAACCTGCCTCAATGACATCTACTCCAAGCCTAGCAAGTTGTTCGGCTATCTCCAGTTTCTGCCGTTTGTTAAGTTTTGCCCCTGGCACCTGCTCCCCATCTCTCAATGTGGTATCGAATACGTATACTTTGCGACTCATGGTTTTCTCCTTTTATGATCATACCTTTAACTATATTAGCCCATGCCGTCTCTCCTAAGCCATAGGGAAAAGAACCCTCAGACAAACCCAGTGAAAGCCCCATTACTCATCCCCCCTTTCTTTTTCTTGGCAAAACAAAAAAGCCATGGGCGGGAACCCATGGCTTTTTCTGGCTTTACTCGGCTTTTCCATCTAATCGGGTGGCCGAGCAGTACCTACCCTAGGTTCCCGGACCGGGAACTCACAGGATAGAAGGAGAAGTAACAGCACCCAATTAGATCTCAAACATTTCATAGAAACACTCTCTACAATCCTTCTTGGCCTCTTTCTTTTTTGAAGTCTTAAACTAGACATTAAAATTTTTAAAGTATAACGGATCCGGAGTCAATTGTTTTTAACTGACTGTCTCATTTTGGAGTCTCTATAAGGTTATGTAAGATATTGAAAGGGCTATATTTCTATATTGATGTCTCCTTTATGTGACTTTAATGGGTCGTTTTTTGATTTTGAAGGCTTCGAAAGTATTAGTCTTTTTAAGGGCTTTTTTTTGGCATAACTTATGCTAAACTTTTATTAAAGGTGTGGTTTTTTTTTAGGTTGGATAAAAAAATTACTTGTAAAATCAGGGGGATAGTATGAAAAGCTGGAAAATATCTCACCGAATTGTAATGTTAAGTTCTATTCTACTTGTTCTCCTTTTAATTGTCTCAGGGTTAGGACTATGGAGCCTTGTCAAGGTAAAGAAGAACTCTCTTATTCTCACCAAAACAGAACAGATAGCTAGGGAATTACTGGAACTTAGGAGGCAAGAAAAGAATTTCGCCCTTCGCGGTTTTAAAAAGGTTGCAGGAGATGAGCTTAATTCGGTGGAAAAATGGGAAAGGGGTTACAATAAATTGATGGAACTTTGTTCGGAAATAATTAAAGATAAAACAGTTCCTGAAAGATACAAAAAACTTATTGAAAGCTCAATTGAACAAATTAAGAAGTATCGAGAAGCCTTTATGGGAAAGTATGTAGCTTCCTACCGTCCCAAGGAGGAGTCCTTTTCTAAATGGCGTGAATTGGCTGAAAAGATTACCCAGGAACTTAGCACGCTTCCCCAGGAAACTCTTCATGAATTTAAGGAGACCTTTTTGCTTCTAAGGCTTCGGGCTCTTTACGCCGTATATTTACAGGATGAGAAGGCCTTTGAGGTTTACGAGGCCCAGCTAAAGGCTACAGATAACGTAGTGTCCAAGCTAGAGGAAAAGCTTTCCCATGATGAAGACATGAAGAAGACTATTGCGACCATAAGAGGGTTTGTAGCTTCCTATGGAGAAGCTGGAAGCCAATATTATCAGGCCTTTAAAATGGGCTCTGAAGGTGAAAAGGAAATGATAACGACAAGCAGAGAAAGCCTTGAGAAACTTGATGCTTTAACTGGTCAGATCAAAAAGGATATGTTAGAAGATATAAACCTACTCCAGAGGATCTTTGTAGTTTGTTCTGTCTTTGGACTTATTTTTGCGATATTTGTAGGTTTTTGGGTAACTAGATCGATTACGAAACTTCTTTCTAGGGTTGGAAATGATATTTCCTCTGCTACTCAGGAGATTGTTTCTGTTTCTGAAGTTCTTATTTTAGAAAACCATAAGCTCGCAGAGGGAGCCTCGCAACAGGCCGCCTCGGTTGAAGAAAGTTCCGCCTCCATTGAAGAGATCTCTTCCATGGCAAAGCATAATACCGCTAGGAGCTCGGAAATAAGAAATTTTATGGCCACAACGGATAAAGTTATGGCAGAGGTTTATGCCGTTTTGAAAGATACGGTAGTTGCAATGGATGAGATCAAGCGAGCTGGTGATGAAACCCAGTCCATAGTGAAGAAGATAGATGAGATAGCCTTTCAGACAAATCTTCTTGCCCTAAACGCCGCCGTTGAAGCGGCAAGAGCTGGTGAGGCAGGAGCGGGCTTTGCTGTGGTTGCCGACGAGGTTCGCTCCCTTGCTCTTAAGGCGGCTCAGGCGGCTAGAGACACTGGAAATCTTATCGAGGCTTCTTCGCAAAAGATCGCCAATGGTAAATTTCTTATAGTAAAGGCCGAACAGTCCTTTGAACAGATGGTTTCTTTAACTAAAAGGGTGAGCGCTTTGGTAGAAGAGATCGCTAGAAGTTCCGAAGAGCAGTCCACAGGTATGGAACAACTTTCCATGGCGATAAGAGAGATTGACAAAGTAGTAAATCATAATGCGGCCGCAGCGGAGCAAGTGGCGTCGATTACTCAGGAACTTCAAAGGCGAGTTCAAATGATAAAAGATGCCACAGTGGAATTAAGAGCGCTCATAAGTGGCGATAAAACATTTAAGACTACCGAAGGAGAGGATACTCCTGAAGTAACAAAAAAACCACCCCTTAGGGTTATACAAACAAAAAGATCAAAACCTCTGGTAGAAGCGAAAAAATCTAAAAAGAAACTTCTTAAAATAGCGGGGAAACAGGAAAGATGAAGTTCTCTTTAAGGCTCTATCTCGTTATCCTTATGTTTTTAATAGCCGTACCCCTTATAGCCATTAATTTTTTCTCCATTGTGCAGTTGGCGGAAGCGGAGAAAAATAGGGCCGAAGGTATTCTCCTTTCCATTTTGGATGAGGCCGAAAAGAACTTGGACAATCTTGTTAGAAATTCCATGGATATCCTTTCTCAGATTATTCAACGGAATGCTTCCCCTGAAACCCTTATAAAGCCCTTTAAAAGTCGATACTCAAGTGTAGGGATAGTAGACGAAAGGGGCCTCTTAATTGAAAGCTCTCCTCCTAGTTCTAACCAAATAGATGTAAGCGATAGAGCCTGGTTTAGGCGAGTCTCTTCCTCACGAGGAACAGTTATCGGACACTACCTCATAGAAAGAATAACGGGAAAACCTGGACTCATTGTAGCAAAATCTATCGATTCCCCAGACGAATCTTTTAGAGGCGCTGGCTTTATCGTTATAAATCAAGCCGAATTACAGGCTGTATTGACGGGTCTAAGACTTCCTGAAGGTGCGGTCGCTACAATCCGTGATACCGAAGGACTTGTTCTCGCCAGAACAATAGAGCCTGAAAAGTGGGTCGGGAAAAAACTTCCAGAGACACAAATCTTTCAGGCTCTTTATGGGAAGACAGACAAGGGAATTTTACGGCTACGCGGTATTGATGGAGTCGAGAGAATCTATGCCTACGGTTTTGTGGGATACGATATGGAACGAGGAGGGCTTTACATCACTATTGGTGTTCCTGTGGAAAAGGTCTTTGAACCGGTAAGGAAACATACCCTTAGTGTCATTCTTATAACGATTGGGGTTATTGGTTTTGCTGAACTTGTCGCAATACTTTTTGCAAATCGATTCATTATCGCTCCAATGAGAGAATTAAAAAGAGTAACGCAGATCTTCTCGGAAAATTTTGAAACCAGAGTCCGACCTTCTTCATCATGGCCTTCAGAATTTATAGAGCTTGCTCTTGCCTTCGAAGTCATGGAAGATAAGGTGGTTGAGCATCAGAATGATTTGAAATTGTTGATTGAGCAGATCCCTGGTGTCCTCTACCGAGCTACAATGGATCTATCTTATATATTTGTCAGTTCAAGAATCCAGGATCTTGTGGGGCCTGAGGTGCCTATTGAGAAACCCTTTCGATGGTTCGATTTTATACACGAAGAGGACAGGTTGCGAGTGCGGGAAGAGCTTAACCGTTTTGTCGTCGGTGAAGGAATGGTTTTTCGATCCGAGTACCGAGTGATTAGTAAGTGGGGAGTGGTTCGATGGGTTAGGGATGAGGCTGTAAAGATATCTTTAAGAAATGGTTATATCATTCAGGGTATATGGCGTGACATTTCATGGCGCGTAAAATCCGAAGAGGAGGTTTCTCTCTTAAGATCGGCGATTGAAGAGATCCCTGATGGTTTTGCTCTTATTGGTGAAGGTGGGAATTGCCTGTGGGCCAATATGGCTTTTTTAAGAATGCTAAACTGTTCAGATCTTACATCCTGTGGCAGTTTAAAGGAACTTATAACACCCCTTATTTGTCTTGATAATCAAGGTATTTCCTTCCTTAGAGCTTTAGAGGAAGGAAAACCATGGAATGGACGTATTAGAGTTATACCAAATAGCTCCAGAAGGGAGCATGTGTGGGATGTGACATTTTTTACTCTTACGGGAAGAATCTCAAGGTCTTCGAAATTATTCTTAATACGGGACGTCACTGATGAGTTTCACCTCCAGACTCAGCTTTTTGTCTCCCAAAAGATGGAGGCCCTGGGAACTTTAGCTACCGGAATAGCTCATGATTTTAACAATATCCTTATGATTATTCTCGGTTATGCCGAACTTGCTATAATGAAGCTCTCCAAGGGGGAAATGGATGTGGAAAAGGCTAGGTCCTTCATGGAGGAAGTGTTCCTTGCCGGACAGAGAGCTAAAAGACTTGTTGAACAGATTCTTTCCTTTGCAAGGACATCTCCTAGGGAAAGGATGCCCGTTTCCCTATCTGTTTTAGTTAAGGAGAATATTAAATTTATTCAACATCTTATTCCAGCTGAAATTGAGCTAATAAGCAATATAGAGATCGCTTCCGGTGAAAATGATACGGTAACCGCTTCTCCTATGGAATTTCAGCAACTTATGATTAATCTGATTATTAATGCTGTTCAAGCTATGGAAAAACAGGGAGGTGTCATAACAATCTCTCTTAAAAAATGTAACATTGACGAAGATCAAGCAAAACAGCTTGGACTTCCCCCCTCTGAAAATGGTTATTTAAAATTTCTGGTAAAAGATACGGGTTGTGGCATCGATCCTTCTATAATACATCGCATCTTTGATCCCTATTTTACTACAAAGCCTCCTGGAAAGGGAACAGGTATGGGACTTGCCATAGTCTATAATGTAGTAAAAAATATGAATGGTATAATTCAGGTCGAGAGTGAGCCAGGTAGGGGATCGGTTTTCAGAATGATCTTTCCTTTGTGTAGAAGCGAAACACCTGTAAGGGAGCTGGAAGATCGGGATCTTACTGAAAGTGGTGATGGACTTCCTTTGAGCTACAAGAGGCCTACCCGGATACTTATTGTGGATAACGAGGAGGCTATACTGAAGGTTCTTAAACTTGAACTAGAAGAAAAGGGGTTCTATGTTACGGCATTTTCCGATCCTAAAAGGGCGTTGAAGGTTTTCTATGAAGCGCCTTTTCAATTTGATGCTGCTATCATCGATTACAGAATGTCAAATATGAACGGAATAGAGCTTTCTAAACAAATTTTTAATATGCGTCCTGATTTTCCTGTGATAATTTTGACAGGCTTTCCAGATGAACATGTAGAACTAGAGGCGAAAACCTTAGGTATTCGGGGTGTTCTTGGAAAGCCTGCTTCAATTGGTGAGATACTTTCTATACTTAAGAGCTGTGAGGAGACGAAAGTACATGAGACGCCATCTCAAGATTTGCTTTAAGAAGAGGTTACCATCATGACCGAGTGGATTATTTTCTTTTCAGTGTTCGTTCAGCTTGTAGCTGCCTTTATGGCGCTACGGTTTTTTGAGGGGATTCCTGCCAAAAAAGGGTGGTTGTTTATATCTATAGCCGTATCGCTTATGGTTTTGAGACGTTTTTTTGGTCTTCTTCGCACGACAGGGGAAGGCCAAAATCTTCCTCTTGAGACAATAGGTTTGATTGAGGAGACAATAGGTTTTGCTACATCCTGCTTCCTCTTATATGGACTTTATCACCTTGGATCGCTCTTTAAATTTGTCCAGGAAAGTGGCGAGAAGATTATTTCTAGTGAGAAAAAGTATCGATCGGTCTTTCACGGTGCCTCTGATGCAATTTTTGTGGTAAGCAGGGATGGAACGATTCTTGATTGCAATGAGTCCGCGGAAAAACTTCTTGGCGTCTCATCCGAGGATCTTATAGGGGCTAAGCTTTCACGCTTTATTCTCTTTCCAGATATAGAAACGCTTCGGGAAACAATTTCTCCAAACAGGATAAATGAAGTGTGTTGGATTATATCTACCTCGGATGGAAGAAAGATTGAGGCTGAACTTAGAGCGAGCCGCGTTATGATAGATGGAGAGGAAAATATTTTGTGCGTCTTTAGGGATCGGACTGAAGAAAAAAGGATGCAGCAGGAACTTCAAAAGAGCTACGAGTATTTTGAACTTCTTTTTGATAAAAATCCGGTGCCCATCTTTACTTTAGACGAAAGTGGTCGAGTTGTTTTGTGGAACTTTGCTTGTGAAAAGCTTACGGGGATTCCAAAGGATGCGATTATCGGAAAGAAGCCAAACTTCGAATCAATTTACCCTAACAGAAAAGTTCCCCCTACTCTGGCCGAGCTTCTTCTGGTATTTGACGCTTCAAGTCTAGCCAAGAAGTTTGAGAAGCAGGGGGTTTCTTTGTACTTGGGCATGCCCGATGCGGTGACCTGTGAGACGGTATTCGAGGTCCACGGCAGAAAAAAGATAGTCAAACTTATCGCCTCAAGGATTTACAGCCCTAACGAGGAATTAATCGGAGTTATTCAGATCGCTCAGGATATAACAACGGAGCGGGCTTTGGAGCGCTACGCTTTCCAAGCTCAGCGTATGGAAGCTCTGGGTAGACTTGCTTCAGGAATAGCCCACGATTTTAGAAATATCCTAATGGTCGTTCAAAGTGGTATGGAGTTTCTAAAATATAAGTTTCAAGACAATCCTGAGGTTAGGCGTTACAGTCGGGAGGTGGGGATAGCTATTGATCAGGGGGTTTCACTATGCCGGCAGCTTATGGGATTTGCGGTAGAAGAAAGAAGTGAGCAGCTGATGCCTCAGGCTTACAACGTAAATAATATTATACGATCCCTTGAAAAATTCGTCCGTCGGGTTTTCAGAGAGAATATCCATGTCCAGGTAGAACTGGATCCCAACATTAGCAATGTTAAAGCGTATCCGGGGCAGATAGACAGGGTTCTTATCAATCTATTCCTTAATGCTCAGGACGCCATGCCTTCTGGAGGAACCTTGTTAGTAAGAACTAAGGAGGTGAATGTTTCCAGGGAAGAGATTCCCCCTGGGATAGAGAATGTTAGCCCAGGGCCCTTTGTAGTGATTATGGTAAAAGATACCGGTATAGGTATGGACGAGGTAACGCTAGAGAAGATCTTTGAGCCCTTTTTCTCTGGTAAAAAAGAGATGGGCCATGGGCTAGGGTTATATGTGGTTTGGAATGAGATCCGCAATCTCGGAGGGTTTATTAAGGTAGAAAGCTCTCTTTCCCTTGGCACAGTTTTTTACTGCTATCTTCCTGTGTGGAAAGAAGGTATTGAAGATAGGGACCTTGAGGAGTCAGAGGATACAATCGAAGTTACTACCCCAAAGAGAATCCTTCTTGTAGAGGATAACCTTGCTCTTAAAGATATTATGGCCAATGCTCTTCAAGCTCTTGGCCATCTCGTCTATGTGGCAGGATCTATTAGGGAAGCCCTTTATTTGCTCGATAAAGAAGGAGAATTTCTTGATGTGGCGATTTGTGATTTTCGCCTTACAGATGGGAGCGGGTATACGGTTGTAGAGGAGATACAATCTAGGTTCCCCCATATAAAACCCGTGCTCATGACGGGATATGCTGAAAAGGAGGTAGTTGACAAATGTCGAAGGGATGGTATTCCAGTATTAAGTAAGCCTTTTTCTATGGGAAAACTTCAGAGGATAATTGTTAGCATGGAGGATCCCTCTTTAATTTCGGCAAGTTATAATAGAAACACAAACAGAGAAAAGATCTCCTAATGGATTCGGTACTACGGGCAATTTACCTTTTTGGTAAACTAATAAAATTTAGCCACACGATTTTTGCTATGCCCTTTGCTCTTTCTTCTGTGGTGCTAGCCCATGTTTATAATACGCCTGTCAAGTGGAAGACCTTTTTTTGGATTCTTGTGGCTATGGTCAGTGCGAGGTCAGCTGCAATGGGTTTTAATAGGTGGGCCGATCTTAGGTTCGATCGCTTAAATCCGCGGACCCTATCTAGACCTTCCGTAACGGGTGCCATTTCTCCTAGAACCATCTTTCTTCTCATAATATTTTTTTCAGCCCTATTTATATTAAGCGCTTACCAGCTTGGAGCTCTTTGTTTTTGGCTCTCCTTTCCTACTCTCGGCGTGCTTTTGAGTTACTCCTACACTAAGCGTTTTACCTCCTGGAGTCATCTCTATCTCGGCTTTGCCATAGGGCTTGCCCCTCTTGGGGCTTGGATCGCTGTAACTGGAAGTTGGGATTGGCGGATTGTTCCTCTTACGGTTGCGTTACTTACCTACATATCGGGCTTTGATATCCTATATGCCTGTCAGGATATTGATTTTGATAGAATGGTGGGGCTTTATTCTCTTCCTTCCAGGTTTGGGGTAAGGAAGGCTCTTGTAATATCGTCAATTCTTCACCTGATAACCTTTATTTCTTTATTGAGCCTTATCCCTATTTTTAACTTGGGGAAAGTCTATGGGATTTTTCTTGTAATAATCGGTTTCCTCCTCCTTTGGGAACATAGTATGGTAAGACCTGAAGATCTTTCAAGGGTTCCTATAGCCTTTTTCCACGTAAATAGCATGGTTTCGGTTGCACTTTTTGCAGGTATTGGGCTAGATGTCCTCTTTAAATAAAGATCCAGATTGCATTGGAGCAATGTTTAATCGTATTGCTCCCTTTTATGATTTTTTAAACCACCTTCTTTCTTCAGGAATGGATCTTTGGTGGCGTTATAGGTCAGTCAGATCTCTTCAGATCCTTGAAAAGGCTCTTGTTATAGATGTTGCTACGGGAACGGGAGATTTTGCCTTATCTCTTCTTCGATTAAAGCCCTGTGTAAAAGTAATTGGAATTGACATTGCTGAGGTCATGTTGAAGAGAGCAATGATAAAGGGCAGGAGCTACCAAAATTACCGGGTAGTCTTAGGCGATGGGCGATACCTTCCTGTTAGATCTGAAGTAGCCGATGCTCTTATGATTGCCTACGGTATCCGCAATATGCCTGGTGCGGCAGAGGATCCGAAGGAGCTTTTGCCAATAATAAGAGAGTTTCGACGGGTGTTGAAAAAGTCGGGGGAGATTCTCATTCTTGAATTCAGCATACCTTCGACACCCTTTTTCCGCTCAATGTATCTTTTTTACTTCCAAAGACTTCTTCCTCTCTTGGGAGGTCTTATCTCAAGGGATAAAGAGGCCTATAGCTACCTTCCTACTTCGGTAAAACATTTCATATCGCCCGAAGATATGGTAAAGACTCTAGAAGAGGGCGGCTTTAAGGTGAGGCAGCTACACAGGTTTTTAGGAGGTGTGTCCTACTTTGTCAGAGCCTCCAAGGTTTAGATAGTAAAGGGGAAAAATCATGAGTAATTATACGCACGAGGAGTTACGAGAAATAGTTCCTGCGGGTCTTTCCATTGAAGAGGAGAGTTTTAAAATCATAGATCGTGAAATAAAGGACCATAATTTCGATGAACTTCAATGGATGGTTGTAAGAAGGGTTATCCATTCTACGGGCGACCTTGAGTTTTCAAAACTTATACATTTCCACCAGAATGCGATAGAAGCTGGAGTAGAGGTTATTAAAAGGGGAGGACCTATTTTTGTGGACACTCGAATGATCGCTGTGGGGCTTTCCCCATCAAGGCTTAAAAGGTTTGGTATTGAAGTAAAGGTACCCGTAACCAACTCGGAAAGTAGAGAATTGGCGGAAAGGCTTAACATAACTCGATCTGCCGCCGCTTTTCGACTTATGGCGAAGGATCTTAATGGGGCATTGGTAGCTATTGGTAATGCTCCTACTGCCCTTATGGAAGTCATAAGGATTATGAGAGATAAAGAGGCCTTTCCATCCCTTGTTATTGGTGTTCCGGTTGGCTTTGTACAGGCCGCCGAATCTAAGGAACTCCTTCGGAATATGTCCTTTGTTCCTTCAATTACTGTGGAAGGTAGAAAGGGAGGAAGCCCCGTTGCCATTTCAATCCTACATGCTATTATAGATATTGCAGGAAATAAACTTTTCCCTCGTCGGGATGAATTATGAAGACTAGAGAGGTTACTATAAAGCGCATATTTGTTGATCAAAAAGGGATAGCTATTGTTGTATGTGACGGTTGTGGAAGAACGAAAAAAATATCGAAGGTAGATTCCAAAATGATGGTAAAGCCTATTTTGGTTTCATGTCCCTGCGGAAATAGTTTCAGAGTCATGTTTGACGCAAGAAGACATTATAGAAAGCCAGTTAATCTAAGAGGAACCTTTAGAATAGTTGGTGATGAACGCTTATATCCCATGATTGTAGAGAATATATCATTTTCTGGACTTGGATTCCGTTCGCCCTTTGTTGATAATCTTAAGCTAGGGGACAAGATAGAAGTGCATTTTCGCTTGGACGATATTCAAAATTCCTTAATTGAAAGAGTTGCCATTGTAAGGCATCTAAGCGGTCATTTTGCTGGAGCTGAATTTGTGGAGGATAGAGCCTACGATAAGATTATTAATTTTTACCTAAGACAATGAGTTTGTGGGAAAAAGTGGTTAGGAAAATTGAAACACGTCGTATTGACAAATCTTTCAAAGGATTATACTGAAACAATAAATATTAGTAGGGGATGTAGCTCAGGTGGGAGAGCGCAGCCTTCGCAAGGCTGAGGTCACGGGTTCGAATCCCGTCATCTCCACCAATTAAGGTCCTTCACTCACTCCCTTTTCTCCCCCTTTAACATTGACAAAGGAAGATTTCCAAAATAGAAAATACTTTCCTCAAATAAGGAAAGGGGGAGGTATGGGGCTATGAATATAAACGAACGTTTGTTTGTGATGCGAAGGCCTAAAACATTTCTAACAATTCTTTCTCTTCTTTTTTTTCTTTTTTCTTTAAGTTGCGAAAGAAGGACCCAGTCTCAGGAACAGCTCCTCACTCCTGAAGTCTCAACCATAACTGTTTCTATGGAAGCTGTGGAACTTGTTACAGAACTTCCGGGGAGAGTTTCTTCCTTCCGCATTTCGGAAGTGAGGCCCCAGGTAAGTGGTCTTATAGTGAAGCGGTTTTTTAACGAAGGTTCGGATGTGAAGGTAGGCCAGGTCCTATATCAGATTGATCCCGCTCCCTTTGAGGCTGCTCTCTCTCACGCCAAGGCAGCTCTTGGGAAGGCGGAGGCTCAAATTCCGGCGATAAAACTGAAAGTTGAAAGATTTAGGGATCTTCTTGCCGAGAGGGCCGTGAGTCAGCAGGATTACGATGAAGCCTCGGCAGCACTTAAACAGGCCCTAGCAGAGGTCGAGTATTGGAAAGCCTCTGTTAAATCGGCTGAGATAAATCTAGGATACACAAAGATTACCGCTCCCATATCTGGTCGTATTGGGAAATCTAATGTTACTGAAGGGGCTATTGTAACGGCCTATCAGCAGACACCACTTGTTGTTATCCATCAGCTCGACCCTGTCTATGTAGATGTAACTCAGTCTACAACAGAGCTCCTTCAGCTAAAGAAGCGCCTAGAGGGTGGCAATTTTAAACCAAAGGGGCAAAAGGGTAGTCCCACAAAGATTATTCTAGAAGATGGATCGATATACCCACGGGAAGGTTTTCTCCAATTTCGCGACGTAACTGTAGATCCAACAACCGGTTCTGTAACCGTTCGAGTTATAGTACCAAATCCAGATTTCCTTTTACTCCCTGGTATGTATGTTAGAGCAGTTATTTTTGAAGGGATCAACGATCGGGCGATTCTCGTTCCTCAGCAATCTGTTCAGCGGGATCGTAAGAATAATCCCTTTGTGTTGGTGGTTAATGGGGAACATAAGGTAGAAATGCGTCCAATTGTTTTAGAGAGAGCCATAGGTGATAAATGGTTGGTGGCGTCGGGACTTTCTCCAGGAGACCGCATTATAGTGGAAGGTATCGCTAAAGTTAAACCAGGTATGGTTGTCAAGGAGGTTCCCTTCGCTAGGTCACCCTATTAGAAGCTTGGGAGAAGGACTAATGTTTTCCAAATTTTTCTTAGATAGACCAGTCTTTGCTTGGGTTATTGCTATTCTTATGATGCTTGGGGGGCTTCTTGGAATATACCTTATGCCTGTTTCCCAGTATCCGAATCTTGCTCCTCCATCTATTTACATTATGGCAACCTATCCAGGGGCCTCCGCGGAAACAGTAGAAGGCACTGTTACTCAGATAATTGAGCAGAAGATGACAGGCCTTGACAACATGATCTACATGTCGGCAACGAGTGATTCTTCGGGAACCTCTAGGATCGAACTAACATTTTCCCCTGGAACCGATCCAGATCTTGCCTGGGCAAAGGTGCAGAATAAACTACAGCTTGCCATGGCAAGCCTTCCTCCGGTTGTTCAAGAGATGGGGGTCACTGTTGGTAAGGCTACAAGAAACTTTCTTCTTATTGTTGGTCTCATATCAGAAGACGGTAGTATGGATGGAAATGACCTAAGAGACTATGCCCAGTCGAATCTAGAGAAGGTTCTTGCGCGCATTCCTGGGGTTGGGGAAGTTCAAAACTTTGGTACCCAATACGCTATGAGGATCTGGCTCGACCCGGAAAAACTTATAAGCTATCGTTTGACGGTAGAGGATGTAATTGGGGCTTTGAAAAGTTATAATGTTGAGGTATCCGCAGGCCAGTTTGGCGGTATGCCTGCGATGCCTGGCCAACGTATGAACGCATCTATTGTGGTTCAGCACTTTCTTAGAACTCCCAGTGAATTCGCTTCTATCCCTGTTCGGATAAATTCAGACGGGTCTATTGTGCGTGTAAAGGATCTAGGGCGTGTAGAGCTTGGGACTGAATCCTACGATGTTCAGTTTTTTTACAATGGAAAGCCTGGAGCTGCGATGGGCATACGACTCATGGCCGGTGCCAATGCTCTGGAGACTGCCGATCGGATAAAGAAGAAACTTGAGGAGTTGAAACCCTTCTTTCCTCCCGGTGTGAAAATTGTCTATCCCTTCGACACTACACCCTTTACCAGAGTGGCTATAAAGGAGGTGTTAGAGACCCTTTTTGAGGCTGTGCTCCTTGTCTTTCTCATTATGTGGCTTTTTCTCGGAAGCTTACGGGCGACAATAATCCCTACCATTGCCGTTCCGGTAGTGCTTCTGGGAACCTTTGCCATTCTAGCTCTTGCGGGGTTTTCGATTAACATGCTCACAATGTTTGCTACAGTTCTCGCCATTGGCCTTCTTGTGGATGATGCTATAGTGGTTGTGGAAAACGTTGAGCGAATTATGGAGGAGGAAGGGCTCTCTCCTAAAGAAGCAACTGCCAAGTCGATGGAACAGATTACCAGTGCCCTCGTGGGAATTGGTCTTGTTCTTTCTGCAGTTTTTGGTCCTATGGCTTTCTTTCCTGGCTCTACCGGTATACTCTACCGACAATTCGCTGTAACAATTATTTCCGCAATGCTTCTTTCAGTAATTGTGGCCCTCATTTTGACACCTGTTCTTTGTGCTACCTTTTTAAAACCTCCTCTTTCTAATCGTGATCCATCGTATAGGGTTGTTACACCCCTTCGACCCTTTTTTCGGTGGTTTGATCGTGGGTTTCGTAGAGGGAGAAATTTTTACCTAAAAACTGTCGAAGGATCCTTTTCTAAGATTATCCGTTACATGGTGATTTATGTGGTTATAGTATTAGTGGTTGGAGTGCTTCTTTTGAAACTTCCTACAGCCTATCTTCCCGAGGAAGACCAGGGAATTTTGATTAGCCAGGTTATTATGCCTTCCGGTTCGACACTAGAGCAAACTCAGCGTGTTCTTGATCGAATAAGGGATTATTTTCTTACGAAGGAAAATAGGGCCGTCGAATCCTGTGGGACCCTAGCAGGATTCAGTTTTGCAGGGAGAGCCCAGAATAATGGCCTAGTCTTTATCAAGCTAAAGGACTGGAATCTAAGGGACGGTAAGGAGTTAAAAGTTTGGTCGATTGTGCGACGGGCAATGATGGAATTTTCAACTATTAGAGAGGGTATGGTATTTGTGTTTCCTCCTCCCTCTATTATTGAGCTTGGGAATGCGACGGGATTTGATTTTGAGCTTTTAGACTTTGGTGGTAAAGGACATGAGGCTTTAATGGAAGCTAGAAGTCAACTTCTTGCTATGGCTGCCCAGGATCCGAGACTTTCCCGAGTTCGTCACAACGGTATGGATGACGTTCCACAGTATAAAATAAACATCGACTGGGAGAAGGCTGGTGCCCTAGGGGTTCCTATATCTTCCATACATCAGACTGTTTCTGCTATGTTTGGGGGGTTCTATGTAAACGATTTCGTGCACGCCGGAAGAGTAAAACGGGTCTATGTTCAAGCTGACGCACCCTATCGGATGTTACCAAAGGATCTAGACAGGATTTACGTGAGGAATAGGGAGGGGAAGATGGTTCCCTTTTCCGCCTTTGCTACAGGAGAGTGGACCTATGGTTCTCCAAGACTTGAACGCTACAATGGCTTCCCATCGATTAACATCTGGGGTGAACCGGCTCCGGGAAGAAGCACAGGAGAGGCGATGAAGGCGATGGAAGAGCTTGTACAGAAGCTTCCAAAGGGGTTTGGCTTTGATTGGACAGGACTTTCCTACCAAGAACGGATGTCTACAACTCAGGCTCCACTTCTTTATGCCTTCTCTGTAATAGTAATATTTCTTTGTGTTGCAGCACTTTTTGAGAGCTGGACTGTTCCCTTTGTCAATATGCTTATGTTTCCCTTAGGGGTCTTCGGGGCTCTTCTTGCGACATATTTAAGGGATCTCCCAAACGGTGTCTATTTTCAGATTGGCTTTTTGACCACTTTGGGGCTTTCGACCAAAAATGCTATTCTCATAGTCCAGTTCATCCAACATGCCATGAAGACTCAAGGGATGAATCTCATGGAGGCAACCCTTAGTGCAGTCCGAATACGGTTTAGACCTGTTATTATGACGTCGATGGCTTTCTTTTTTGGAACTCTTCCCCTCGCTCTCGCTTCGGGAGCTGGTGCTGGCTCAATGAACGCTATAGGAACTGCTGTGACGGGAGGTATGCTTTCTGCTACATTCATCGATCTATTTTATATTCCCTTCTTTTTTGTGATAGTTTCAAAAATTTTCGCCAAATCGAAGAGTTCAACTTCTCTTTTGATTGATAAGGGGCGCAACTTATGAAGTTACAATCTATTTTAACGATACTCACTATTTTCATAACAACTAGCTGCACATTAGCTCCTCATTATGAAAGACCCTTTGCTCCGATTCCAGCATCCTGGCCGGAAGGGGAAGCTTATAAAACTCCTTCTGGTTCGATAGCTACGGATCTTACATGGAAAGATTTTTTTCCTGACAAGCATCTCCAGAAGTTAATAGAGTTAGCTCTACAAAACAATAGAGATCTCAAACTAGCAAGCATGAACGTAGAAAGAGCTAGAGCTTTATATGGAGTTCATCGGGCAGAGCTTTTTCCATCTGTAGGTGGAACTACCTCAGTAGGTATCCAACGGAAGGCAGCAGAGCTTTCTTCAACAGGAGAGCCAAAGATTGAAAATACATACAGTCTTAATGTGGGAATTACTTCATGGGAGCTGGACTTCTTCGGACGGATAAGAAGTCTTGAAAAGGCAGCTTTGGAAGACTATCTCGCAACTGAGGAAGCACAGCGAAGCGTTCAACTCTCTCTTATCTCCTCCGTCGCACAGGCTTACTACACCTTTATTGCCGATCGCGAAGCTCTTTCTCTTGCACGGTCCACTTTGAAAACCCAGGAGGAGATCTATAATCTCATCAATCGCCGTTTCACAGTGGGTCTTGCTACTGAAATAGACAGGCGAAGGGCTGAAACTCAAGTCGAATCGGCCAAGACTGAGGTTGCTCGCCTTGTTCGACAGGTGGCTCAGGATAAAAATGCCCTTCAGCTTCTCGTCGGAATACCACTTCCAGATGCTCTTTTGCCCGATGGCAATTTAGAAGTAGAACCCCCTGGAGAGATCTCTCCCGGACTTCCATCGGAAGTTTTATTGCGTCGCCCTGATGTTCTTACTGCCGAACACCGACTAAAGGTCGCCTATGCGAACATTGGCGTAGCAAGGGCTGCCTTATTTCCCCGCATAAGTCTTACCAATACTGTTGGGGCTGCGAGTAACGAACTTACGGGGCTCTTTTCTGGAGGCTCTGGCACTTGGGTATTCGGATCGGGTCTTACAATACCGATTTTCGACGCAAGAAGTTGGGCGGCTTTAAGAGTCACTAAGGTGGATCGAGAAATAGCTATTGTTCAATATGAAAAGGCTATTCAGGGGGCTTTCCGTGAAGTGGCGGATGAGCTTGCACTAAAAGGCACTGTAGATGAAGAGGTTAAATCTCAGGAAGCGCTAGTCAAAGCATTAAAAGAAACCTATAAATTGACTCTTATGCGTTACGAAAAGGGGATTGAAAGCTATCTTAGCGTTCTTGATGCCCAGAGATCGCTTTATGCGGCAGAGCAGAAACTTATATCTCTTAGACTTTCCCGAAACGCTAATCGAGTAAGGCTCTATGCTGTTCTCGGCGGTGGAGTAAAACCATAAGTTAAAAATTTTACTTTTTCTTTGTTGTGAACAATAATATAAAGGTAAAGATTCAATTATGGGGAAAAATATAAGCATGTAACTGAGGCGATCATAAGGATTTAACTAGGCTGGAAGGGGTTGTTAAGGAGTTTAAACTGATTCAGAGGAAGAGAGGGAAAGGTTTATAAGGATTTATCCTGAAGAGGGACTTACTAGGCTAAGAGGAAAACCAAGAAAGGACTTAACACACCGTAGTTTTAGTCAAGATACAAAGTTCATGAGGAGTGTTGTTAGAGGTGTTTTCTGTTCAAATTGTTAAAAGACCAGCTGAGAAGTGATAGTCTCTGTTAGGAAAGATTCTAGCGTAGAATTTGCTCCTTTTTTTTAATTTTGATAAAAGTTTTCTTGATATAAAACTTAACCTACATTTTTACCTAGCCATTGTAGGTTAAGAAAGGAGAGATGTAATGGTGTTCTTTCATAAATACCTTGCTTTTCTCGCTTGGTCATTGATGCTTCTACTCTACGGGTGTGCATCCAGTAATGGCGCAAAAGATTTATTGGTGGTGGAATCTCCAGAAGACATGGGTAAACTTCGTTCCCAGGAGCTCAAATTGATGATGACACCGGAAAAGGCCGAATTCCATCCAGACTATCAGGTGATTGAAAAGGTTAGTGTTCCCTTTGTTCCTGAATACCGTATTGGGCCAGGAGATGTGATAGAAACCATTTACCACATTCGCTATGACGAGATAGCCGAGGATTACCGCCTGGAGGTCCAAGATAAAATTAGTGTCAATTTTCCTTTTCATCCTCAGTTTAACTCGACAGTCATGGTTAGACCAGATGGAAAGGTTAGTTTACCCTTGGTAGGGGATGTTCAAGCAGCTTCTTTGAGTCCTAGGGAGTTAGCAGAAAAACTTAATCTTCTGTATTCTAAGTATCTAGTCGATCCTAAGATAACAGTCGCTTTAGAAGATTTTAATGTCAAAATTAAAGAATTAAAACGCTCAATTACTACTGCCCCTAGAGGTCAGAGCAAGGTCGCACCCGTTACCCCGGATGGTCGTATTTCGCTTCCTTTAATAGGTAATTTGCAAGCAGAGGGCCTTACGATCAGAGAGTTTGAAGAGATTGTTAACAGGGAATATTCAAAGCAAATTAGAAACTTGCATGTTACTATTGTGCTCTTAGAAATTCATCACGCTAAGTTCTACGTCTTAGGAGAAGTTGGTCGACCAGGAGTCTATGAAATGCCTTCAAGGATTAATTTACTTGATGCTTTAGCTATGGCTGAGGGGCTTAAAAAGACGGGAAATCCTGACGAAGTTCTCGTAATCCGTAATGATGGCCTCGAAAGACCTATGGCTTTTAGGGTTAATATATCTAAGATGTTAAAGAATCCACAGAATTATGCCGATGTTAAGGTTCACCCTGCAGATATTATCTATGTGCCAAAGACACGATTAGACTCTATAAATGAAGCCCTTGAGAGAATATTTACCCGAGGTTTATACACACTTCTTCCGTTCCAGAGTGTGTTCTCCGTAAATTACAATATTCGTAGATGAGTAAATAAATTTTGGAAGGGGACTACAAATGGAACGACCAGTAAGAACTTACAAATTTAACATTGTAAGAGAGATTATATTCATCATATTCTATCGAAAGTTTTTGATAGCTACAGTATTTATTACCTTCTTTGGAGTATTTTTGTTAATAGCGATTTTACTACCATCTGTGTATCGTTCTTCAGGAAAATTCTCTGTTTATGTCCCTCAACAGCTCGATCCCTTAAAAAGGGAGGTGTTCTATGACTATCAGGCGAGAGCGGAGAGGCTTTTGCAGGATCAAAAGGAGCTAATATTTTCCCAAAGGGTCCTAAACAGGGTGGTGGAGAAGCTTGAGCCGAATTTGAGTGAAGCAGAAAGGTCAGTGGCGGTTTCAAAATTGATCAAAAAAATCGAGGTCACCCCGCCGAGGGGGGCGACATTTAAAGAAACCAATACATTTTTAATATCCTTTTCCGATGTTGATCCTAAACGAGCTCAGCAGATGGCTCGCCTGATATGCGAGGCCTACATAGAAGCATTTAATGAGTTAGCTAAAGAAAGTGCCAATTTTTCTTTTTCCTTTTATCAAAAGCAGGTTCAAAGATTGTATGAAGAAATGATTCAAAAGGAACGGGAGATGAGAGACTATGAAGTAGAGCATGCTGACGATCTTATAGGGATTTTGAATCTTTCTATGACTCCTGGGCCTAATATGGAAGTTGGTCCCAGTGCTCTTCTTACTCAATTCCGGGCTCGTTATTACGAGTTAAAGCAAAAGCTAGCAGGAATTCAGGTAGCTATTTCAGCCTTGGAAAATGAGCTGCAAAAATCTTCTCATCCCGCTATTCCAGGGGAATTACAAATAGTTGGTCATGCGATTACAGCTTTTAAAAGCAAAGTGGCTCAGTTAGAAATTCAACTTAATGAATTGAAGGCTCAGTTTACATCCCAATTTCCAGCTGTTAAGAGCACTCAATTGGAGCTTCAGATGAATCTCGAATCATTAAGGAAAGAGCTGGAGCGGACAGTCCAAGCTCAAAAGGTTACAGCGGAAAGCATATCCGCTCAGATCATTGAGCTAGAAAAGGTTATTGAAGATTTACAAAATAGGGTAAAAAATATAGCATCTTCTCGTGCTGCTTACGAGCACCTGAGACAACAATATGAGTTATCAAAACAGGCCTACGAAAAGGCTCGTGATCAGATGCACCAAGCGGAATTGGCCCTTTATTTAGAGCAATCTAAACAGACGCTGACTTATGTCGAGACTCCATCTATACCGGAGAAACCTTATAAACCTAATCGGTTTTTAATTGCAAGCTTTGGGCTTATTGGTGGGCTTATTATGGCCTTGGCCGTGGGGGCTACGGTAGATTACTTCGATCATACGATTCGACGTCCGGAGGATATTGAAGAGCAGATAGGGATTCCAGTTTTAACATCCATTCCTAAGGTTAGTTAGTAATGACTGCTATACTTATTGGATTATACGGTATAGCCCTATGTTACACCCTAATTATAATAGATCTCAAGCGACAGCCCATTAGTCCCCATCGTGATGTTGGAGCGAGGTTTAATAGGTATTTGCTAGCAACATGGTTTGTGTCATCGGTTTTTTTTGGGGGACGGTTCTTTACAATTAAGCCACCAGGTTTTTTCGACATTACTATAGAACGTATTTTATTTGCTCCCCTTACTATTCTTGTAGCCTTCGATCTTATGAGAGGAGTCTGGAGATACAGAAAGGATTTTATGACAGAGACCCTTCTTTTTATCTTGATAGGTCTCTGTACTATATCCATGTTTAATCATGGGTTTACTGCTGTAAATCCTGCCTTTCCAAATCCATGGTTTTTGTTTATTAGTGGTTATCTATTTCCAACGATTGTGTATTTATACGTCAAAAACCGTATCACAGGATATGAAGAGATAGAATTCGTCCTACGAGTAATCTTTGGAGTTGGTTTTTATCTAGCTATATTAGCCTACTTTGAATTTTTTGAGCTAAGACAATACGTGTATCCACAATATATAAATGATCCGACAGTATGGCTCCATCTAGACCGCGCTAGGGGACCTTTTTTAAATGCGGCTGTTAATGGACTTATGATTGTTTTTGGATTCATAGCTGGCGTTTACTTATATTCCCGAAGCGGTAGAAAGATTCTTGGCGTAGCTCTTCTAATTATGATCCCCAGTATCTATTTTTCTCAGACAAGATCGGTATATCTTGCATTTTTACTGTGTCTTATTGGGATAGGTTTTTTCCTTCGTACCGATGTTCCAAAGTGGAAGGTCTTTGCTCTCCCAATAGCTATAGTACTTTTTTTGTTTCTAGCTCTATCTCCTAGGTTTGCAACTACTGAACGTCGTGCTGGAGGGGTAATGCAAATTGAAGAAGCTATTATTCGACTAATTCTTATTGAAAGATCTATAGCCATGATAACGGAGGAACCGATATTTGGGCACGGTTTTGGGCAATTTATAAGGGCGGCTGCCGAACGCTACAAAGGTAGGTTTCCAATTCCTGGCACAGCGGAAGAACATCAGCAACATAATCACATTTTAGGAATATGGGCTGAACTTGGAATTATAGGTGTAACAACATATCTTACAATAGTTACAAGAGGTCTTGTAAAGGGCGCTAGATCGATCGCAATGACCTTCAATAATAAGAGGCTGAGAAACCTTTCGGTGGTGCTTTTTATAGGGATGGTAGCTTACTTAGTTAATAATCTTTTTATTGAACCAGCCTTTTTTCTGGCCTATAATGGTATATTTTTTACTTTTCTTGCTCTGGCTGAAAACCTCCATTTAAGCTTGGTTGGAAAATCCATAGTGAGGAAAGAAGGATCCACCTAGAGATCTATTTACTTGCGAGAAAGGAGATTTTTTATGTATCATATTTTTTATGGGATGAGGCAGAGGCCTTTTGAAAATTCTACCCATGTGGACATGTTTTATTTATCTCCTCAACACGAATCAGCGTGGACGTTCATAATAGATGGGATTAACTCTCGGGAGCAATATCTACTTATCCTCGGGGAATATGGACTAGGTAAGTCAACGCTAGCTCTACGGCTAGAACAATACATGTCTCAAAATGAGGAATTTCTACTTAAGGTAGTGCCAAATCCCAATTGTAGCTATTTATCTATAATGAAGCTTGTTGCTTCTGCCTTTATCCCAGAAGATATGTTGGTTTGGGGTGATGATGTGGAGAAATGCCAGGATAGTCTTATTGAATATTTCAACAAGACGAGTAACGTTAAACCCCTTTATGTAATTTTTGATGATATTCACGAGGTAGATAATATAACGGTACTACCTAAGATCTTGTCTATCTCTAGAATTACTGTTGGAGGAGTGACCGCTATAAATTGGATATTTTTTGCTCATGTAAGCTTTGTTAACATCCTTAGATCGGCTAATACGCAGGCTTTGGATCAGAGAATACGACGTAGGTTTACCTTAGAACCCCTTTCCTTATTCCATACAAAGGAGTATATTTACTTTCGCCTATATCACTCTGGTGCTAGAGGGGTTCCTATATTTCAGCCGGAAGCTATCGAAATGATATACAGGTATAGTGAAGGTATTCCACGTCTAATTAACAATGTCTGTGACAGGGCTTTGCAAATTGGGGCGGCCATGAATAGTATGGTTATAGATTCCAACATTATTGAGAGGGTTCTTAGAGAACTTATCGGATCTGGATCAGAGTTTCCTAATATTTCCGCTGGAGTTCCCGTTGTTAGTAAGATCAAGGAGAGTTACAGAATTGGAACTTATCCCAATGGAGAAGACGCTTTCCAAGAGGGAAACGTAGGAATAGAGAAGACTCTAGAGAAAGGGCCGGTTCGGTTGGTAAATGAAAAGGTGATTGAATCCCACAAAAAGGATAATAAGGCTAGAAAGGATGATTCTGAACATTTGGTGCCCACAAGGTATTATTTATATCTATTCGTAGCCATTCTTATAATACTAGCTTTGATCGCTCTTCGGGTCTTTAATATACTTTAAATTGAAAGAAGGTGTCTTTATGGTTGAAGATAAAAAGATGACAGCCAGGGTAGAAGGAGATCTCATCCAGAGGAATGGAGAGCCCCAAGGAACATGGGAAAGAGCCTTTCTCACGGATAGGATTCAAAATTCCTGGGAGTGGAGGAAAGCTAATACCATAAATGGAAGTGTCATCCCTTCAGAAAATATGTCTCAATTGACATGGGAAGAAATTTTTACAAATAAGCAACAAAGAAGGGAAGCTGGAAGTAACTTAGGATCTAAAGATAAATCTATTGTAACCGGGGAAGGGAAATCTATCTCAATACCTGATAGGATACTACCTCATATAGAAAACTTGTGGGCTTCTATAGTCATAAACGTAGAAATTATTCCAACAACCATTCTTATTTGTGGGTCTTCTAAAGGGGAGGGAGCATCTGTTACGTCATTGTATTTAGCCATGTATTCTGCTCTAAAACACTTTCATAAGACTCTCTACGTTGATTTAGATTTAGATGGCGAAAATAAACCCTACCTTTATAAAGGATCAGATGAAATGTCTGGTTTTGCACGTTACTGTCTGGATAATTTACCATTAATTTCTGTCATCTTTCCTACAGAACATGAGAACCTTTTTATTATCCCTTCATGGTCACGAAAAAGATTTCCCCTTAGCACCGTGGTAAGCCGGGTAGAAAGGGTCAAGGCCTTTTTTGAAGAAGCGAAGAACCATTTTGAGGTTATTATTATAGATGGATCTCCTGTTTTAAGTAACCCCGGTATAGCATCGATTGGTAAGTACGTGGATCAGGTTCTTCTCGCCTGTCGGTACGGTTATACCCGCTATGAAGTTGCAAGCCTTGCAGCAAGAAAACTTGAGGAGGCTGGGGTAAAAAGATTGGCCGCTGTTTTGACGTGTCGTGAATATCCCGTTCCACCTTTGATTTATCGCCTTTTGAAATAAACTTTCTAACCTAAGACTATATGGCTAAGACGATTCTACATGTCATAGATGCCCTTGATTACGGAGGAGCCCAGAAGCTCATTTTCCTATTAGGAAAATATTGGCCAAGGGAAACTGCCATAACCCTTGTAGCTGTTCTTCAAGATCGGTGTGGGATGATCTCCCTTTTTGAGGAGGCTAAGATCCCTGTTATAGTTTTAGGACGTTCCCGTCCAACTATATTGAAGCCATGGTCGTTTATATCCTATGGTTTAAAGGGGATAAGGGATATTGCCTCTTTATGTTGGAGGAATAAGGTAGATGTTCTGGTTCTACATCTTTCCGATGCGGAATTTATGGGGATTCCTGCTGGAATAATTGCTAAGGTGCCAAAAATTTATATAGTGTCCCACGTGAGGGAACTACTTCCCCAAAGAAAAAAAGGGGACCTAAGAAATGTATTTCGCCGAATCCTCCTAAGATTTCTATATCGTAAAGTAACTGGGTTAATCGCTGTTTCTGAAGAGATTGCCGAAGTTTTATCCACCTTCAGTAGGGGAGGTAGGGTTATTACGATATTAAACGCAATAGATACGAAAACCTTTCAAGTCGTTGTGGATAGGCCTCTTGAAAAGGAAGCCCTAGGTTTAAATCCAGATGTGCCTGTCCTTTTGTGTGTTGGAAGGCTTTCGGAAGAAAAGGGTCACATTTATGCTATCTCCGCCCTGGAAAAACTTTTAGCCTGTGGGATTTTTGCGAATCTAGTGTTGGTGGGGGACGGACCTCTCAGGGGCCTTCTAGAAAAGGAGGTCATGGAACGATCTATAGGGCAAAACGTTTTCTTTTTGGGACCTAGATCCGATGTTTCACGACTTCTTGCTATGTCTGATATTTTCCTTCTCCCTTCCTTGTATGAAGGAACATCTTTAGCTCTTTTGGAGGCTATGGCTGCAGGAAAGCCTATTGTCACCACAGACCTTCCTCCCCATAGAAAGATATTAAAACCCGGAGAAACAGCTCTTCTCGTTCCTCCCAAAGATCCGGAGGCCCTTGCCGAGGCTATTGAAGAACTTTTAAATAACCCTCAGTGGGCTGAGGAGATGGGAAAGAAGGTTGCAGAGATTGCTTTAGAAAAGTATGACATCCATAGGCTAGTTTCTATCTTAGAGCACTTATGGATTTAAAAAGAGGAGTCTATTATGCCACATATTGCTGTCCTTGGCTTTCGTGGAATACCTGCCACATGGGGTGGAATTGAACATCAGTGTGAAGAAATCTATACTCGACTTGTCAAGATGGGATATGAAATAACTATCTATTGCCGTAGCTATTACGTACCCTCTGACATTAAAGAATATAAAGGAATTAAACTCATAAGACTCCCTACCATCCAGACGAAACATGCCGATGCAACAGTTCATACGTTTTTAGCTCTGTGTCATGCCTTGAAGGAGCCCTACGATATTATTCATATCTTTGGCCAGGGACCATGTCTTTTTAGTTGGATCCCTAGGTTTTTCAAGCCCAAGGCCTATGTATTTTTTACCTGCACAGGGTTGGACTGGCAAAGGAAAAAGTGGGGTACCTTCGCCTCCTTTTCAATCCGTTTAGGAGAGTTGTTTTCAACCCTCTTTCCCCATGAAAAGATTGGAGTTTCCTTAGCTATCAAGGACTATTATGTTAGACGCTATGGGGTTAACATGCACTATGTTCCCAACGGAACGGCGACACCTGTTGTTCGCCCACCGAAAAAGATTCTTGAATGGGGATTAGCACCTGGAGGTTATTTCCTTTGGGTAGGAAGGATTGTTCCCGAAAAAAGGGTAGAAGACATAATAAAAGCCCATGTAACTCTTTCTTCGGCTCCTCCACTGGTCATAGTAGGAGATAGTCCCGATAGGGCTTATGTGTCTCAGGTAAAGAGCGTAGCGAAGGATCGCGGAGGAGTTATGTTTTTAGGGTATCAGTTTAGGGAAGCTTTGGAAGAGCTCTATTCTAACGCTCTCGCCTTTGTCACGGCATCCGATCTTGAAGGTCTACCTTTGACCCTTCTTGAGGCCATGAGTTATGGGATTCCTTGCGTTGCAAGCTCTATAGCTCCCCATAGGGAAGCTTTAGGAGAGCTTACGGAATTTCTTTTTTCTGTAGGGGATACGGCAGCATTAAGACGCCATTTAGAAGTCCTTAGCGACATGGGAGAGAACGAGCGTCGTGTTAAAGGAGATTTGTTCGCCGCTAGAGCCAATAAGGTTTTTAGTTGGGATCATGTCGCTCAAGCTTATGCCGATTTGTATAATAGGGTTCTAAAGAAGCATTAGCGAGGTCTTAGAAGATGGCTTATAATAGACGTAAACAAAGTGCCCTTACCTGGCGTGTTATCGACCTTGCCACTGCCTATGTAGGCCTATTTGTCGCTTATGTTGTTAAGGAATACATTTTACCTGGTTCCCTAAGGGGCGTTAGTCCGGAGACGGATTTTTTTGCAGTAATTATGCTAATTACAGCAATTTGGTTACTTGTGCCTGAATATATGGATATTCCTATAGTCCTTAATAGGCCTTCATTATCTGTCAATGTCTTATCTATCTTTAAATTCATTGCCGTGTGTTTTTTATGTTTTTCATTTCTACTCTACGTTTTTAAAGTTCAGGGGGTAAGCCGTATTTTTATCTTTCTTTTCTTTATCTTTGATGCAGTTCTTATGTTTGTCGTTAGATATATATACTCTTCCCGCATTTCCGAATCTAATCCCCTCTATCGCTTGCTGATCATTGTGATTGGGTCGAAAACGGCAGCGGAAGAGATTATAGCCATGATACGTCGTGAGCTTAAGGGGATTGAGATCTTTGGATGTCTTGATACAGATGCTAGCTGTGTTGGGCGGTGTGTGGTCGATAACATTAAGGTTATTGGAACTGTTGAAGATTTAGAAAGTATCTTAACACATAATGTTGTGGACGAGCTTTTATTTGTTGTGCCTCCCCAGCTTTTGCCTAGTTTGGATAAGCACATGGAAGTTGCCGAGATTCTCGGCGTTACAATTCGTATTATTCCCCATTGGTATATTCGTAGATATATACAAAGAAAGCCCCGTTATTATCGCATGTCATTTGAGATGTTTGGAGAAGTCCCTTCACTAATACTTGCCCCATCGCCATGGACTAGATCGCTTTTGGTGATGAAAAGCGTATTCGATTTTGTAGTAGCATTAATCTTGCTAATCCTATTTAGCCCTCTGATGGTTGTGATCGGTTGTATGATAAAAAAAATCTCACCAGGCCCAGTATTTTACCGTCAGACAAGATGTGGTCTTTATGGGAGGCGATTTACCCTGTACAAATTTAGAACCATGGTTGTTGGGGCTGATGGTATGCTGGATGCGGTAAAAGATCTAAATATAGCGAATGGTCCGGTCTTTAAGTCCCCTAAGGATCCTAGAATCATACCTAAGATTGGGCATTTTCTTAGAAAAACTGGTTTAGATGAACTACCTCAATTAATTAATGTTCTAAAGGGGGATATGAGCCTTGTAGGACCAAGACCTCCGATACCGGAAGAGGTGGAAAAGTATGATTTATGGCAGAGACGGAGGCTGGCTATGAAGCCAGGTATTACAGGTCTTTGGCAGATTGCCCCCGATAGGCATCATATGCCTTTCGACCGTTGGATGGAGTTAGATCTTAAATATATTGATACCTGGTCTCTATGGCTTGATTTTAAAATACTTCTGAAAACCTTGACAATTCCGATTTCTCGCACCGGAATGTAACATATGACCGTTTTGACCTCCACTCAACATGCCATAGGTCGGGCCACTATCATCATCTTTTTTCTTTCCATTGTGGCCAAGGTCTTGGCCATGCTTAAGGAAATTTTTGTAGCCGCCGTATTTGGAACATCGGCCATATTGGATGCCTTTAATATAGCCTATGGTTTCCCAGGTATCATGGTTTTAACACTTACGGCGATACTCTCTTCTGCCTTTGTGCCCCTTTATATAGAGTGGCATAGCATTTCTCAGGAGCAAGCCCAAGAGAAGTTTTGCTCTCTGTTTTATGTAAGCATTTTGTTTTTTGGGGTACTTACGGGACTATTTTTCATACTAGCTCCGTGGTTATATCCTCTTTTTGGATATGGCCTAGACTCAATCATGAGACGCGAAGTAGTTATCTTGGGAAGGCTACTTATGCTGTTTTTTATCTTTGAGTGCATAGCTATAATCCCTTCCGCTTACCTTAACGCGAGAAAGCATTTTTTCCATCTTTATTTTTCAATGATATTGCCCAATGTTAGTGTAATAGTATGTCTCCTCATATTCCGTTACAGGAGCATTTACGCCCTAGTATGGGGAGTAGTGGTGGGAGCCTTCCTTAGATTCTGCTATTTATTGGTGGTGATAGGAAATTTGGGTGTCAGTCTATCCCCATGGAGACAATGGAATCTCCAGGGAATAACAAAGTTACTAATTTTAGCGTTACCTCTTCTTGGAAGTGAGCTTATTGCTAATGTCAATATCTTTATAGACCAGGTGATGGCAACGGAGCTTTCAGATGGGGCCGTTTCCACGCTACGTTACGCTTATAGAGTAAATGATATCCCCATTCAGCTTATTATAATGGCTCTTTCCAAAGCAATACTGCCCTTTCTTAGTGAAATGGCCGTGGAGAGGAAAGGCGAGGCCCTCAGGGAGATGTTTTTTTTTGTAGTGACAGTGGTTGGGATATTAAGTATTCCCATATCTATAATAATGATACTTCATGCCGAGGAGATAGTGAGAATATTGTTCTTTAGAGGGGCCTTTGGCGAAGAGTCAGTTTTTCTCACCGCTAAAACACTGCAATGCTATAGTGTTGGTCTATTTTTCTATGCCTACAGTTTCATTAATGGAACCTTCTTTACTGCTATGCAGGACATGAAACCTCTATTCTATATGGGGTGTGTATCTGTTGTGTTAAACATTGTTTTTAATATAATAGGAATGAAATGGATTGGGGTTGCTGGCATTGCCTTGTCTACATCGGCTAATCTTTTTGTTGTCTGTAGTGTCTTTATTGTTCTTCTCAGAAGACGTTTACACATTGATGGGTTTAAACGCTTGGTTAGAAATATTACTGTGATCCTTGTAAATTCGGGGTTGATGATCTTGGCATACTTTATTCTGAAGGAGCTCCTTTGGAAGTGGCATTATGTTATAAGATTTATGGTATCTGTGTCGATTGAGACTTTGATTTGTGCAGTAGGAATTTATGCTATGAGAACTGTTGATATTGGGCGGTTCTTTGATATTGTATTTTCATCGTTACCTTTGTGGCCAAGAAAGGGGAGTTAATAAGGGGAGTATTTATGAGGTGGCGTTTTGCCCTTGTGGTAACTATGTTAGTGTTAAATATGACTACCATAGTAAAGGGTGGAGATCTTCTTGTATCCAGCGGGGGACAGGAGATTAAATATATAGCAACTTTAAGTGGAAGCATAAATGGGAATCCCTTTGACAAGGCAAAGGTGTTAGTTCGCTTAGCGCCATCTAGTCTAGGAGACCCTAACCCTTACCTATTAATAGTTGAAGGGCTTCCGGAGAAGAACGCAGAGCATGCCTTTTTCTGGACATCTCGGGATACCACCATGGAGGTTTTAGATCAGACAATAATATGTAGGACGAGGGCAAGGTATACTAGGAAGCAACCTGATGTTCATTTTTTTTATATTAGTCCAATTCTTTTGCAAGTTGAACATGTTACTCATCGGGAAGAGGAGAACCTGGAATTAGCCAGACAGACGGCTTTACCTACAAAGGTTTTTGCCCAGATAGGGGAGTTAAAAGTCACTTTCACAGGAACCCAGATTGTGGGGAGTGTTCGTATAAAGGGGTACGATTTTGTGGAAAACGCTTACGTAGAATATTACGGAAAATTTTCAGGTCATACGGATGCCTTTGTAAAACCCAAGCTAGAGAAGTTGAAAAAGATTGGAACCTTTATAGTTGAGCCGGGGGGAGAATAAATGACTAGTTTGAAAGAGGGATGGAAGAGGCTTGGTAGGAAGAGCTCTTGCTTTGTCGTTTTATTAATCGTTTTGAGTTGTGCTGAGGCCCTTTCTGTGAGTGTTGAATGGGTGCCTAGCGGATATTCTGGAGGAGGACGCTACACTATCGTTACGATTGATCCCTTTGATCATAGAAGGGTTTTGGTTGGCTCAGATGTAGCAGGAATCTTTTTGAGCACTGACGAGGGGGAAAGTTTTTCCCCCAGTGGAAAAGGGCTTGAGGGATTTAACGTTGCCGATATCGCCTTTTTCCCGCACGAGCAGGGTAGGGTCATGGTGATAACGGATAATGGACTTCATGTAAGCAGTAATGGAGGCCAGGACTGGTTATTGGTTTCTAAGGATATTAAGTATTCAAAGAGGTGTTGTCCTGGACATCTTTTTGCTTTTGGCCGTAACGTCATATACGTTGGATCGGATAGGGGAGTATTTTCTTTAAGTGTTGATAAAGTCAAATCAAAGTATACCCAGTTATTGCCGGGGCTTGAAAATCATCCTATTAACGCCGTAGCCCTTCATGGAGAAACACTTTTTGTAGGCACAGATCGAGGGGTTTATAGTTATGAAGGAAGTTGGCAACCACAAAATGAAGGTTTTATCAACGATGGGACGCCGATAGTTATCGATCTTTTAGCCTCTTCGGATGGACAGCTTTATGCTGTAGAAAAGAGTTCAGGGCTATACTTGTGGAGTGGCGATCGATGGCTCCCTAGACCTATAGGTGCTACCGTTGAAAGTCTCTATCGACCTCGATATTTCAAAGCCTTGGGGGTTCATCCTCTCGATTCAGCTCTGGTTATCCTAGGGACACATCCGGATCATTGGCCTCATCGCCTTTTTATGTCCAGGGACAGGGGCCTGTCCTGGTCTATGCTAGAGAACTTCAATATTCACCCAAGGGCTACTAAAAATTGGGCGACGGGTCCTGTTGGTATAGAATCCATAAGTTTTTCAAAACAAAACCCGAAAACTATTTTTATATCGGATTGGTGGAATATTTGGAAGAGCTCCGATGGTGGGGAGTCCTGGTATACCTGCTATAGCGGTTTGCAAAATACGGTTGTTAACGACATTAAACAAAATCCTAATGATCCGGCTCTGCTCTACGCAGCTGTCGCTGACAATGGTCTCATGGTCTCGCCCGATTCTGGACAAACCTGGGAAAGATGGATGGATGGCCTTCCCGAGGGCCATGCTCAGGAGGTTGAAATATCGAAAACTAACCCCAATAAGATTTACTTACTGCTGAATCCATGGAACAAAGAAGCGGATCGGGTCTATATTTATAGAAGCTTGGATGGGGGTAGAAGCTGGCGAGATATTAGCTTCAAAACCACAGTAACACTTCTTTCTCGATCATATCAAGTAACTGGGGATGCAACTAGTTTGGAACTGGATCCAGAATCCGATGACATTGTTTATGTGGCGACTAATGGCCGTGGCATATATAGAACAACCAATGGTGGTATAAGCTGGTTGCCTATCCATTATGGACTTTCAAATCACCATGTAAAGACATCTCAGGGTCTCGTTACAGTGCCAGGACGGCCAGGTCTTTTGTATGTAAGCACCTTGGGAGGGGGAGTATATAAAAGTAATGACAGGGGAGATCACTGGCAGCAGGTTTTTTCACGAGAGCCCATGACATTTGGTCTTGCTGTAAAACCTTCAGCTGACAATGTTCGAATAGTAGTGGGATGTGCTAAAAAGAGGGTAGCCTTAAGTGAGGATGGTGGGAAATCTTGGCGTGTTATCGACCTTCCTGGAGATAAGGCTGATCACCTGGCAACTTATGCTGTCGCCTTTGATCCGTCAAACCCCGATGTAATCTTAGCAGCGACGGAAGGCTATGATTTTAAGCCCGCCGATGGACTTTTTATGTCCCGTGACGGAGGAAAGAAGTTTGAACAAGTTCCAATGCCAACGAATATTCCTAGATTGAGTATCTTTTCGATCCTCTTTTCCTCCAGCGACAGAGTATATATTGGTTTCAATGGATTGGGAATTTATAGGGTAATGTTGAAATAAATTGGATGTGGGAATGAATATTTTAATCGCAAATAAGTTCTTCTTTATAAACGGTGGCTCTGATCGTTATTTTTTCAACATTATGGATGAACTACGTTCCCTAGGCCATCATCCTATACCCTTCAGCGTCCGGCATGAGATCAGCAAGGATTCTCCCTATTTGCCCTATTTTCTCCCTCCACCAGCCCCAGCTAATCAAACCCATTTTGCAAATATTCGTCTAAAGGATGCGAATTGGTTGCGACTTCTCGATAGGAGTGTTTACTCTATAGAGGCTCGTTATCGCTTAAGTAGACTGCTAAGGGATGTTGGTTCCGTGGACGTTGCCTATATTTTAAACATCTATAACTACATGTCACCAAGTATCATTCATACTTTACGCCATCACAAAATTCCCGTGGTTATGCGAGTTGGGGACTATAATCTCCAGTGTGCGAATTACCTGTTTCTCAGAAACGGTAAACCCTGTTTGCTGTGCGCTCGTGGGGCCTACTACCATGCTTTGAAATATCGGTGTGTTAAAAACAATATATGGATTACAACCCTTCGGGTGTTGTCAATGTATGTTCATAGGGCTATTAAAATATATAATGAGATCAAAAGGTTTGTAGTTCCGTGCAATTTTATGAAGACCATGTTAATTTCTGGAGGGATCCCATCGGATAGGATAGTTGTTCTTTTGTGGCCTGTTATATTACCGGAAAGGGACATCAATCCCAAAGGGTTCCACCGCCCATACATCTTATACTTCGGTAGAATAAGTTATGAAAAGGGTCTTGATACTTTGTTGGAAGCTTATCAAGCCTGTGGTTCTAATATGTCTGTGGATTTAGTTTTAGTTGGAAGAGATTACGATGGGGAAATGGCACGTCTCAAAGGGATGATTCGTCCAGATTTCAAAGATAGGATCCACTTCATAGGATTTGTCGAACAGGATGAGTTGAACCAGTGGATAAAGGGAAGCCTTTTTACTGTAGTTCCAAGCAGGTGGTATGATAACGCTCCTCTTAGTGTTTACGAAAGCTACGCCTTAGCAAAGCCGGTTGTGGCAGCCAATATTGGAGGTCTATCGGAGCAGGTTGAAGATCAAGTCACTGGAAGGCTTTTTACTCCCGATTGCGTATCTGAACTTACCTTGGCTCTACAATGGATGCTCGAGGATAGAGACAGACTTGAGACAATGGGGAGAAACGGTTTTCAAAAGGTAAAAAAAGAAAATAATATGCGTGGTTATGTCTTTAGGCTGATCGAGGTCTTTAGGAGTGTTATAGACCGTTAAGTTATGGAGGACGGAGTGAGTTCAAAGAAAATGCTTATAACTGGGGGAGCTGGTTTTATTGGTTATCACTGTACGAAGCATTTTTCCAAGGACTACGAGGTAATCGTCTTGGATAACCTTTCTCGGAAGGGAAGCGGATTCAATTTGAAAAGGTTAATGGAGGAGTGCTCGATAATACATGAAAAGGTAGATGTGCGAGATACTCTGGGAATCGACGAAATCTTTAAGCGTTATGGTCCCTTTGATGTTGTAATCCACTTGGCGGCTCAGGTGGCGGTGACTCTTTCCGTTGTTGATCCTAGAAGGGACTTTGAGGTAAACGCTTTAGGAACGTTTAATGTGCTGGACGCCTTTAGGCGTTTTTCTCCTGGGGGTCTCTTTATTAATGCATCAACAAATAAGGTCTACGGTGCATTAGAAGATATAACCGTTGAGGAAGGAAAGACCCGGTACTGGGCTGATAATTTTTCTGGAATAGATGAAACCAGAAATCTGGACTTTCACTCCCCCTACGGTTGCTCTAAAGGCGCCGCTGATCAATATGTTGTCGATTATGGGCGGATTTACGATCTTCAGACGGTCACCTTTAGACAATCCTGTATCTATGGAACTCAACAGTTTGGTGTGGAAGATCAGGGCTGGGTAGCTTGGTTTATTATTGCTGGGGTTTGCGGTTTTCCTGTAACAATCTATGGGAGTGGAAAGCAGGTAAGAGATCTTTTGTATATAGACGATCTAGTGAAGCTATATGAGATATCTATCCAGAAGAGGGATATACTTCAGGGCGGTAGAGCCTACAATATAGGCGGAGGCACAGCTTGCACCATGTCCATTCTGGAGATAGTTGAAATGCTACGTGAAGAGGGGCTTGATTTTAGAATATCTTTTGATAACTGGCGTCCAGGGGATCAGAAGGTCTTTGTAAGTAACAATAATCTAGTGGGCAAAGAATTGGGATGGAGACCAAAAATCCAACCGGCCGAAGGTGTGAAAAGACTTATCCAGTGGGTCAAAGAACATCAAGACCTAATTAGGACTTTTTTCCAAAGCGGTTTTGATAATAAAGGCTTTCAAACAGTTGGTCGTAACTTGCTTTGATATTTTTAATATCATGACGTGTTAGGGAGTAATTGTGGGCATTTTCAGAATAGGTATTCCATTGAGATTCATCTTCTACAAAGGGACCAAGGGCTTTTATAAAGGCTTCCTTATCGCCGCCAAAGACCATACCTAAGTTATTATCCGTGATTACAGAATCTCTATTCCATTCAAGACTATAGATTGGGGTTCCATACTTCATAGCTTCAAGCATAACATTAGGATATCCTTCACTTTCTGGTATGAAGGTGATTACTAGAGCTAGTGCTTTAGAGTAGAAAGAAGCTACCTCAGACCAGGGCAAAGAAATGTATAACCTAAGATTAGGTAGATTAGCCGCTCGTGAAAGGATCGAGTCTATGAATTCATTTGCTTTATTGTAGGCCGCTATCATGACAAACTCTCGGGAGGGGTAGCGTTCTGCTAACTCGAGAAAGATTTCAGGACGCTTCGTGGTTGTGAGGCGAGCAACCCATAGGAAATATTGCCTTCCGGAAAAGGGAATAATAACATCCTTTGATGGAACTGGCTGAGCGTTAGGGATTACGTAGGCCTCTCGACAATAGTTTTCCTTAAGTAAGTTTTTCTGGTAAAAGGTTTGGGCTATAATGGCATCGGCATGTCGTAGCCCTAATTCATAAACCCTTGATATGAAGAAGGGTTTCATCTTTCTATAGTCTTTATTAACATCCCAGTCGTTTTCAATTCTATAAACGAAGAGACTAGATGTTTTTAGAGCCCAGAGAAGCCCTGTTTCGAAAGCTGCAGTGGCTTGAAAAATAATATCCGGTCTAATACGTCTTAGGAGAGTCAGAGTTTCGAGAAGTAATTGTATAAAATAGTATGGCTTAAAGAATATTTCTCCTCTAGTAATTGGTTTAATTCTTATAACCTTCACATTAGAAATGGTTTCAAGGTAAGGAAAACCACTTTCCTTTTCACAGAGAAAATATACTTCGTACCTAGGATCCTTAGCCATAGCCATGGCTAGATTATAAAGTTCAACTTCAGCGCCACCAAAGAGGATGAAGCTTTTAGGATTGAAGAGCCTATAACCTTTGCGACAATAAAAAAGTATTCTCATAATCCTAACCTCCTGGTCTCTTTAGATTATTAACACCCCATAGTTAACGTGAAAATCTGAGGTGTCGCAAGTTAATAATATAATCTTACCGTGCTAGGGCCTTATATCTCGGGACCTTCTCATAAGAACCTATGACTCATAAGAGGTCCTCATCGAGGATAAAAAATTACAGTATCGGTAGGGCATCCTGTAGTTCTACCGATTTTTTCCTCGCACAACCTGCACATAATTTTGCTACGGGGATAGATTTGGGCAAATCCTTTATGCGATTTAACATAAAATTATAGTATACTTCTGGTCCTATAGGAGTCCCACATTCATCACAGTGTTCAAGTCTTAAACGATTCAGTTCGGTGCCACAAATACTAAGAACCCGTTCAGCCTCTGTTTCCTTAACCTGCATGGCGTCATTAGGGCAATTATAGGCACAGGATCCGCAGAGAATGCATTTTTCCGCTACCTTACTGAAATCGGTTTGGACGGGATGATAAAAATCGAAATAACTGAGGGGTAGGGCATCAATCTTCATTCTGTCTCGACAGACTTCCACGCATTTTCCACAACGTTTACACACGTCACAACGTAAACATCGATAGGCTTCCCTCCTTGCTTCTTCTTCCGAGTAGCCGAGTTCTACCTGTTGGAAGGTAGTTTTCCTTTGGTCATAATCCAGAAAGTGCATCCGTGGGCGTTGGAGGTGCATCTTTTGAATAGCCGTTACTTCTAAAAAGGGAAGTTGCCTTCTTCTCACAGGAACGGGTGGTCGCTTTGGAAGGGGGAGGCCTTGAAGATAGCGATCGATAGCATCAGCGGCTCTTTTCCCAGCACCTATCGCCTCAATTACCGTTGCAGGGCCTGTAACGACATCACCTGCTGCAAAAACACCCTTTATAGAAGTCTCCATGGTAACAGTATTTACCTGAATAGTTCCACGGTGAGACCATTTAAGATCTGGTAATTCGGTAAGTCCATTGGGCTCCACTACTTGACCAATAGCGGTAATAACACAGTCCACAGGAAGATCATATTCACTTCCCTCAACAGGGATAGGTTTCCTTTTTCCCCTTTCATCTGGAGGTCCAAGTATGGCCCGGAGACATCTTAGATTCTCTACCCTACCATTTCGGCCTTGAATGGATAGAGGAATGGTAAGAAAAAGAAACTCTACACCCTCCTCCTCCGCTTGAAGAACCTCCTCCTCATGGGCAGGCATTTCAGCTCGAGATCGTCTATAAACTATGGTGACTTTACTACAGCCCAACCTTATGCAGGTTCTGGCCGCATCTATAGCAACATTGCCTCCCCCAATTACTGCAACGCTACCTCCGGGCTTGGTTCGATCCTCAAGGGAAACCTTTCTTAGGAAGTCAATAGCACTTATTACCTGGGGGAAGTCATCTTCTCCAGGTATATTAAGTTTGTAGGAACCGTGGGCCCCTATAGCTATAAGAATAGCTTCAAACCCCTGATCCTTTAGATTTTCAATGGTAAGGTCACGGCCAAGGCGTGTATTAAGCTTAAATTCTACACCTAGCTCCCGAATCATATCCACTTCACGATCTATTACCTCTCTTGGGAGGCGATAGCGTGGAATACCCACCATCATCATACCGCCTGCGACGGGAAGGGCATCTATCACTGTAACGCCATACCCCTTTAGAGCCAGGTAGTAGGCGGCAGTTAGACCAGCTGGCCCTGCACCTATAATGGCTACTTTTTTTCCCTTTGGAGGTGCCTTTTTCGGATTCTTGTAACCACCAACCTTTGCTATTACTCGCTCTGCAGCGAAACCCTTAAGATTTTTTATAGCAATGGGGGTATCTATTTTTCCTCGAACACATACAACTTCACAGGGGTGGGTGCACACAAGTCCACAGACCCAGGGGAAGGGATTATCTTCGCGGATAATTTCTATAGCCTCTTCATCGCATCCCATACCGATTAGAGTTACATAACTTGGGATATCCAAACCAGCAGGACAGGCCATCTGGCATGGAGCTGGAGTAAGTCTTGAGCAATCGGCAGTAGGACAATTTTTAGTCTCAATATGGCTTGTAAACACTTCTTCTGATTGGCTTAGGACCTCAAGAACTTTCCTACCCACCTGAATACATTCATCATCTCCTTCATTAACAATTGTTTTTGCCAGCCCTTTAAGGGTATCCATATGGTTTGGCTTTGCTCTTCCCCAAGAGATATCGTCCAGAAGAGTTAGGATCTCCTCTACAAACATGCGACATCTTGGGTGTGAAATACGCTCTAGAAGGTTTTCCACTTCCGCACGGGTTAGCGTTACCTCACATCTTATAGACGGTGCTTTGTCATTCAAGGTTTTCCTCCCCCTTGATCTTACTCGAAATAGGCCATAGCCTTAGCAGCCCTTTCTCTCTTAATTGATGGCATCTCATCTGCTCTGCCAAAGTTAAGACATTTTGTAACGCATATGGTTACGCAGGCAGGTAAAAGTCCCTTGTCTAGTCTATCCATACAATAATCACACTTTACCACCTTGAACCTTTCTGGGTTCCACTGGGGAACTCCCCAAGGACAGGCGGCTATGCAGACTTTACAGCCTACACATAAAGACTCATCCACATATACTATACCATCTTCGCGCTTCTTCATGGCTCCCGTAGGACAGGCAGAAGTGCACCAAGGTTTTTCGCAGTGGAAACAGGGCATGAACTTGAAGAAGGCCTTCGGTAACCCGCCTATAAACTTAGGTCCAACGGCGATTACTTCACAGGGTTTGGGACCCTTTGGAAGTCCCTTGTTTATCTTGCAAGCAACTTCACAGGCCTTACAATTTATACATCGCTTAGTATCTTGCATGAGATAATATTGACTCATGAGTAGCTCCTCCTTTTATCATCCACTACCTTTTGTATGCCCGTCGGACCCTCACAAGAGTATCATCGAAGGCGGGACTTCCCCCAACATTATCCGATCTATTCTCCTGGAGTACAGCATCGGCAGCTCCTTTGCCAAAGCTTCTAGAGGCGAAAGGTGAAGTATGTCCAAAGCCGTGAAGCATGAAAACCGCCTCGGGATGGATGAGATCTGTAACATAAGCTTTAAGACACGCGTCCCCGCAGGAAGAAGAAACCTCTACGAAATCGCCATCACCTATACCAAGCCTTTCGGCCTCCCGGTTATTAATCCAGAGCACATTTTCTGGCACAAGCTCGCTAAGATATGGGTTATTCTGAGTGGAAACATGGGTATGTTGGGCACATCTACCTACCATAAGTCTGTATCTGCCTTCGGGGGCCGGCATCACAGGTTCGTAAGGTGGAAAGGATTGGTAACCAGCCTTTTCCAGAAGAGAGGATGTAAATTCTATTTTTTTAGAAGGAGTCCTTAATTTAAGGCCATTTTCTCTATCCCACCATATTTCCTTATCGGTATAAGCAACAAAGCCCTTTTGTTGAAAATCTTCTAGAGAAAAGCCACTTCCTTCCAGTTGCCACTTAACAAGATCTTCCATACTCTCATAGGGGAAAAATCTTCCAAACCCTAACTTTTCCGCCAATCGTTTTACAATAATTGGAGCCGGCAGTGTATCATAGCGCGGAGGCACCGCCTGGTGTCTTAAAAAGAGCTGAGGTTTCAGGCCATTGACCTGCTGGATGCAATCGGTGCGTTCCAAAAAAATCGATTCTGGCAAAACAACATCCGAATACCAAGCTATGTCGCTCCACTGAATATCTATTGTAACGATAAGATCAAGCTTTTCGAAGGCTCTTTCCGTAAGCCTTCTATCGGGTATAGAAAGAAGGGGTTCAAAACGATTAAATATTGCAGCCTTTATTGGATAGGGATCTTCGTTAAGTATGGCGAAGGGGAGTACCTGGGGTAGGCCATGATTTGGATCAGGTAGGGGGAAAACTTCAGTCCCAACCTTATCGAATCTCACTTCGCCTATTTTTGGAAGGCCCTCCTGTTCGGTAAGTTTTCTAGGGGGATTTCCACCAACCTCCTTGGGTCCCTTTTTGAAAAATAGCCCTCCTTTCGCTTCAATACTTCCCATGAGGGCATTTAACATAAGAATAGATCTACGAAAGTATATTTCGTTAGGATGGCTCGCACCTCGGTATCCAAAATGGAAAATAACTGAAGGTTTATCCTGGGAAATCTCACGGGCAAGATTAATTATCTTTGTGGCTGGAATTCCTGTTTCCCTTTCGGCCCATTCAGGCGTGTAGGGTTGTATAAAGGCTTCCAGTTCCCGAAAGCCCTCCACCCATCGCTCAACAAATTTTATGTCGTATAGCTTTTCCTTAACAATTACGTGCATCAAGGCATAGTTTAAGGCCAGATCCGTTCCTGGACGTATCATAAAGTAGTTATGGGCCTTAGTAGCTGTTACGGTTACACGAGGGTCAATGTAGGTAAGTCTTGCGCCGTTTTCTATAGCCTGAAGAAGGAAATTAAGGGGACGAATTTCTAAGGATTCAAAAATGTTTCTTCCGTAAAGGACGATGTGTTTTGTCCTTTTATAATCAATGCCAATTTCTGGATCTGTATAACCAAATAGGGAACGGCAAGCGGTATTTATGGAGCCTTTGCAAAGTGCATCGTGGGAGAAGTAATTGGGGGATCCTAGAAGTTTCATGAAGGTTTTGTTAACGTGAGTAGCAAGATTTACTCGCTCTCCCCATACGATACTTCTTGGCCCATATTTTTGGGAAATTTCCTGAAGTTTACTGGATACCAGGTTCAAAGCTCTATCCCAGGAAACTCTTTGCCATTCTCCTGCACCTCTTGGTCCCACTCTGATCATTGGTCCCTGGATTCTCTCTGGGTCATTCAAAAGAGCTGTAGCGGCAACACCCTTTGGACATAGACTTCCTTCCATACCTGGTACATGAGGATTACCCTCAATCCACTTGACCTGACCGTTTTCTACTTCTACTTTTATGGGGCAACGGACGGTGCACATAAAACATAGACTAAAGATATTCCTTACCATATTTTCTACTCCTTGTAAGAGTTCTTTGAATAGAACTTGCCGTCTTGGTTTAGCCTGCAACCTTGATGCCACTATAATTTATTAGGAAATATGTCCTAAGTAGCGAAGCTCCAAAGCTACAGGTTAATCTATTAGGTGACCACTAGCAGTGGAAACCTTCGACGTGCTAGGAGCAAAAATATCTTGCTTAGCAAACTTTTTTTTCACCTAAAGTATTCTTTGAAATCAAGCAAAAGAGTATCTAATACATAATGGTCTATGGCACGAGGTTTGCTCCAAAAATACTCCGTCTCAGGGGATTCCCAAGGAAGGGTCAAACGTTCTCATGTGGAGGTATATAGCGATGAAGAAGCGGTATAAAGTTATGTTAATAATCGCTTTGGTTTCTCTGTTTATAGGGTGGGTTGGGTTCATTCACAAGGGCTTAGCCCAGGAGAAAGTTGGGAGCATTTCAGGCCTTTCTAAGAAACTTTCCGATATCGTAGCCAGCACCCCTAAATGCTCTGCTGAAGTGAAAAAGGGCTGTATCAATCCAGAGGCACCTAGGGGATATCTAGATATTCCTGGTGCCCCCAAGCCATCCTACCTTCTTGCTTTTCTATGGGCTTTATGGGTTGGTTGGATTTTTTCTACCGTTGGAGCCTTTGGTGGCATTATGGCCGGAGTTGGGCACATAACAGTCTTTGGTCTTGGAGATTATGCCAAAAGTTTTAAGGATACTAACAAAGCCCTCAATAAGTTCATAACCGATACCATCCGAGTTTCCAATCAGTTCCTTGTAGGATTGAGTGCCATCATCTCCTCTATTTCCTATGCCAAATCGAGGCAGCTTTGTTTACCCCTCGGAGTCGCTTTAGGAGTAGGATCTATAGTGGGAGCTACCATAATACCATGGTTGACAGCCGGTAAGATTACAGCCAAAACCTATACCGGACTTTTTGGCCTCATCGTATTTGTGGTGGCTGGATTTATGTATTATGGCACAACTCAAAGGGCTTTGGAGAAGCGCAGAAAAACCCAGGAAGCCGCAAAACGTTTTCAGGAGGCAGCTCGCCAGGGCGCCACAAAGGGTGAAGGAGTAAAGCTTGTTTGTCTAAGGCCCACTCAATGCACCATTAGCTTTTACGGGGTCGAGTTCAGTTTTAATCTTATACTTGGTGCTTTTGGTGGACTTGTCGTTGCGGCTATATCGGCTCTCATAGGTGTAGGAGGTGGCTTTTTACTCGTTCCGCTTATGACCGACGTTATGAAGCTTCCCATGTTCATAGCTGCAGGAACCTCTGCTTTTGCAGTGTTGGTTAGTATGGTGACTAGTATATTTAATTACATGGTTCAGGGGGTTATAGTGTGGTGGCCTCTCATAGGGACTGAACTTGTGGGTATTTTTGTCGGATCTATCATAGGTCCTATGACTCAGAAATACATTCCCGATATCTGGTTAAAGAGACTTTTCGTAGTCCTAGCCCTCTATGTTGGCATTAAATATACTAGCGAAGGGTTTTTAGGAAAATCCATTATACCGTAAACTTAAAACAAGAGGTGGGAGGATATTCTCCCACCCTTAATTTCACTAGAAGGAGCCTTCTATGGAGAGATTCTATGAAGCGTTAGATCCAATATGTATGGCCCTTTTCAGAATCCTACCGGATCCTATCGCCAGTTTTTTTTTGGGAACCTTCTTATTAGCTCTAACTAGCGTCCTGATAGGTCAAACTACCCTCTCTATAGCTTTCCTTATCAACCGTAAATACGTTGAAAGGTTGAACGATGATCTAGTGAAATGGAACAATCTTTCAATAGACGCAATTAAAGCAGGTGACAAGGAAGCCTATGAATCCTTCAATGAACAGGCGAATGAAGCCTTTGGAAGACTTTTCTTTCTTTCGGTGGCCTATTCGGCTGCATCTCTTTGGCCAGCTCCTTTCGCTCTTGGGTGGATGCAGAGGTGGTATAGTGATATTGCCATTCCCATTCCTTTTCCTATTCCCTTTTTAGGCTCATCGGCCCGATATACCCTAATCTTTATTTTGAGCTACCTTCTTGCTGCTCTTATCTTTTCCCTTTCAAAACCCTATCTCCCCTATTTTAAGTGGATTCACAAAATGCTCGCTACTCCCGAAAGGGAGCGGGAGCGGTTAAGAAGTTTTACAGAACTATTTTCAAGGCCCCTATGAAGAGATAAGATTTCCAAAGGGCCATGCCATAAGACCACCTTCTATAAACCAAACCTTATCAAACCCTTCAGCATTGAGAATCCGCTGAGCCTCGTAACCTCGTAGGCTTACCTTGCAAAAACTCAGAATAATTTTGTCCTTTGGAAGTTCCCTGGCTCTCTGGCGAAGCATTCCAAGGGGAATATGGACCACCCTAGGATCATTTAGGCGAAGCTCAGAAAACTCCTGAGGAGTACGAACATCAAGGAGAATGAGATCTTCCCTCTCTTGCATCAATCTATAGGCTTCTCTTGGGTTCAGTCCTTTGGCCAAACCGTTCATTTTGTTGAGGAGAACGTGGGTTGCCGTAAGCAAGGGATCTATTGGAGGGGCAAAGGGTGGAGCATAACCTAGATCGAGATAGGCTATGTGATCCAAGGAGGCACCAAGAGATATTGCTGTTACGGCAACATCGAGCCGTTTGGATACATCGCCTGGACCTATGATTTCACATCCAAGAAGTATTCTATATCGTTTAGAAGCTATGAGTTTTATAATTAAAGGGTTCCCATTCATGTAATGAGATTTATCGGGCCCGGCCCATAGGGCCGTTTCAACATCGAGGCGAAGTTCATTAGCAAGTTTTTGAGTGATACCGGCACAGCCTATGTTAAAATCAAAAATCCTACATAGAGATGTTGCGATAATGCCTGGAAAGGGCGTGATAATTCCTGCGATATGGTTTGCTATAACTCTTCCATGCTTGTTCGCTGTGGATCCGAGGGGGACATAGATGGGGCGCTCCGTGAAGGGATGGATGTAAGAATTCAGCACACAGTCTCCACCGGCATAAATATCTGGATCGCTGGTTTGGCAGTAATTATTAATTATTATGCCACCTTTAGGGTCACAGCTAAGACCAGCTTCTCGAGCAAGCTGATCGTTAGGTTTTACCCCAATGGAGATGATGACAAGATCGGCCTCAATCGTTCTTTTATCGGTTGTGACCGAATTGACTGTGCCGCTACCGTTTATAGCCTGAAGTCTCTCATTCAGAAGAAGTCTTACGCCCTTTTGCCTTATGTGGTTTTCTAGAAGAAGTGCTAATTCTAAATCGAGCATGTGAGGAAGAAGGTGGGGCATCATTTCAACAACTGTTACTTCTAAGCCTCTCAAGGTAAGGGCTTCCGCCATTTCAAGGCCTATATAACCACCGCCTATTACAACAGCTTTTTTCAAGCCATCCCTCTCTATAGCAAAGCGGATAGCTTCTGCATCATCAAGGTTTCTAACCGTCCAGACCCGTTGTAAATCTATGCCTGGGACTGAAGGACGAAGGGCTCTAGCGCCCGTAGCAAGGATAAGTTTATCGTAGGGTAGATCCTTCTCTTCTCCCGTATCAAGGTTTCTTATTCGAAGAGTTTTAGAAATAGGATCAATAGATAAAGCTTCCGTGCGAGTTAAAACCTTCACGCCCTTAACTTGCTCAAAAAACTGGGGTGTTCGCCGAACACCTACAGGGGTTTCATTAAGAACCATCACATCATCGAAAAGTCCTTCCACGTAGTAAGGAATGCCGCAGGATCCGTAGGAGATATAGGAAGACCTATCTATGATGGTAATGCTAGCATCGGGCATGAGTCGCTTAAGTCTGGCTGCAGCTTTAGAACCACATGCGACACCTCCTACAACTAATACTCGAAGCCCCCTTTCCTCCGCCATAGTTTTTTCCTCCTCTTCTGAGTTAGATTCAGGCTGATCAGGCCTTTCTTAGGATGCTTGACCTAGGGTGTCAACTCTATTATATTTTAATATGTATTTCTTATAGGCTAATTATCATTATTTCTTGCCTGTATATGGAGGGTTCATAATGCGCGCTCTGGACTCGCATTGTCATGCTGATATGCTTTTTCGATTCGTCCCTGATTTTCTCAGGGAATATCGAGAGAAAGCTCTTGGTGGGATTACATGGTCCTATAACGAAGAGATTCTTTCCTTTCGACAGTATCCAGCCTATTGGGACGGGCTTTCAAGTCTTTGCAATCGCTTTACTGAAGAAGGGGTTCCATTTTTTTATCTCGTTGGCATTCATCCAAGATCAATACCTGAAGATATTATTGGTTTGAAGAAACTTCCGTCCGAGATAACAGATGCTTTGACAAAGCATATTGAAAATCCCCTATGTCTTGGTCTTGGCGAACTCGGCATAGATGTTAACACACCGGAGGAGGAAAGAATATTTCGATGGCAACTTGAATGGGCGGAGACTAATCTTCCCAAAAGGAAACGTGTTGGGGTTCACACACCAAGACAAAACAAAGAGAGAATAACTGAAAAGCTTCTCAGGTTTCTTGAAGATTACGAACCACTTCACCCTTTTATAATCATTGACCATGTAACACCTACAACCTATGATATGGTTTATGGTGAAGGATACATGGCAGGGATAACACTTCAGAAAGGTAAGAGTGCTCCTCAGGATCTTTATAAGATATTAGAACAGTATCCTCAAAGAGTTAAGGCTATTCTGGTAAACAGCGATGGAGCAAAGGATCTTTCTCAGCCCTACCTGGAATGGGTTGAAAGACATGAAAAGCTTGAGGAAGAACAATTTGTGACTCTGGCATTAAAGAATGCCCTGGAATTTTTTAACATTCAATCTTCAGAATAAGGAGGCTGACATGAAAAAGGTTGGAATCGTTGGGTGTGGAGCTTATATGGACGATGGTTATGGATGTCCAGGAGAATGGAGATGCTATAAGGCGGCTGCTCTTGGGGAGGGTAAATTTGATGAATCCTCTCAGGTGGCCTTCTTTATGAGATGTGAATGTCCTGGAAGAACATTGATTCCTAATATGAAGATGGCTATGAAACTTTCCGATATGAAACCTGACGCTATTCACATGAGTACCTGCATGGTAAAGGCTCAACCTGGCTGTCCCTACTACAAACCTGAGGATATGGCGAAAATGATAGAAAGCAATTTTGGAATTCCTGTCATTATGGGAACCCATGAATACGTCTAAAAATGCCTTCTGGATTAGATGATCCTCTTCGGCTCGGGGAAAACAAATTTCCTACCAATTTATTAACTGAAGATCTTTCATTAGCAAAAGAGGTTATCCCGGAGGGTTGTGGTGTTTATTTCTTTGAGGATGCTAAGGGATCGGTGCTTTACGTTGGTAAGGCGATTAATTTAAGGAGGCGGCTTTCAAGTTATTTTCGGTCGCCTCTTCCACTTAAAATCGCCTCCATGATGAAAAAGGCTAATGCCTTCGAATTTATTGTTACCAGAAATGAAAAAGAGGCTCTTCTCCTTGAAGCGCAACTTATTAAAAAATTTCGTCCTCCTTATAACGTTGTCCTCCGGGATGATAAGAATTACCCTTCGATAAGAATCAATACAAAGGAATCTTTTCCAAAGCTTGAAACGGTTAGGCAGATAAGAAGAGATGGGGCCTTTTATTTTGGTCCCTATCCTTCATCGCAGGCCATGAATGAAGTGGTAAAGGTCCTAAGAAGAGCTTTCCCCCTTAGGAAGTGCCCCAGCCAGAATTTTATGAAACGATCCCGCCCCTGTATAAATCATGACCTAGGACTCTGTCTTGCTCCATGCGCAGGGAAGATATCTAAGAAGCAGTATTATGCTATTGTGCGAGATCTTATAAGGTTTCTCAACGGGGATGACAAGTTCTTAAGAGAGAAATTAATAAGGGAGATGCAAGAGGCCTCTGAAAGTTTAGAATTTGAGAAGGCAGCGATCCTAAGGGATAGGCTCTTTGCACTGGATGCTCTAATGGAGCGACAATCAGTAGTCTCTCATAAGCGTATCAATAGAGATGTCTTCGGATACTTTTCGGATGGACGCTATGCCTTTGTCTCAGTTGTTTATGTTAGAAGTGGAACTGTAACAGGACATAAAAGTTTTGACGTGAGCACCGCATCGGCGGAGGAGGATAAGATAGTTTCCTCATTTATTAGCCAGTATTACAGCATTTATCCCTTCGTTCCGGAAGAGATCCTTCTCCCCTTTGAAGTGGAAGATAGAGTCGAACTGGAGGAATATCTTACAGAACTCCGTGGAGCTCCTGTTACAATTGTCTCTAGGGGGGATGATGGGATAGATGTCGAACTCCTGGAATTAGCTTTGTCCAATGCAAAAGAACAGGCCAAGGTCCTTCTTTCTCATTCGAGTTCACGGAAGGAGAGTCTTGAACTTCTAAAGGATTTTCTTAAACTTAACTCAACGCCTGAAAGTATTGCCTGTATCGATATTTCGAATCTTCAGGGAAAGTATACGACGGGAGCCATTGTGATTTTTAAAAACGGTATCCCGATTCCAGGTTTGTATCGAACATGCCCTCTAGGCGAATTGGTGGAACAAAACGACCCCGCAATGATTCAGGCTACTATTGAGAAGCTAGCGATTGGGGAGCCCAAGTTTTTTGAAGAGATTGACCTTTTGGTGGTAGATGGTGGTAAGGGACAGCTTCATGGAGCAATAAGGGCCTTAGAAAAGCTTAGCCATGGAGGCTTCTTAAAGACATTACCAACGGTGGTGGCCCTTGCCAAAGAAAGAGGTCCTAGTAGTAAGCCTGAGAGGCTCTTTGCAGAAAAGCTATATCTTTCTAGTAAATCCGATCCCCTCCTGCTTTCTAACTATCCGAAGGTTCGAAAGTTTCTTCAAATGATCCGAGATGAAGCTCATCGCTATGCTCTGACTGCCTATCAGAGACAACATCGCCGATCCCTTCATAAATCCGTGCTAGATGCTATAAGAGGCATAGGTCCAAAAAGAAAAAAAATACTTCTCAATTACTTTGGAGATGTTGAATCTATAAGCCAAGCGCGACTTGAGGATCTTTTGGCTATACCTGGCATCCCTGAGGAAGTAGCAAAGGGAATTTACGAATTTTTCCATCCCCAGAGGTAAGCTTATGAGGGCACTCTGAGGGAAAGGAAGTGCCCTCATAGGCTTAGTTTTTACCATCTTCCCCTGGGTCCACCACCACCTCCCCAAAGAGGATAGCCATTATTATCTCTTAATTTGATCTCCTTACCCTGTCCACGGATTACCGATGGGGCGATAAAATCGGCCGATTTAAAGCCATCTACTTCTACCTTTTCTCCAATATTTAGCGTATAGCCCATCTCTCTCCAGAACCACCATGGACCTAATCGTAGGTTGTAGGTCTCACCCCCGGGAGTCCTTAAGATAGCCATAGGAAATTCTATGAACTCTATCGTCCCACTTAATTTAATGGGTGTCATTCCTGCCAGGAAAGGACATCTACCCTGAGCATAGGGTGGTTGCGAAAGGGCCTCCCCAGCTATCCCAAGTATTAGTATTAGAGCTGTTATAAGACTTACTCTTCTCATCTGCGCCCTCCTTTTATGGATTTATCTTCTGCCAAAACCCTGTCCCTGAAAGTTCATACCGGTTTTCCGACCCCAACTTAATTGCTTGCCCAGTCCGGGCTGAGTTATACCAGCCTTTCCTAGACATCCGGAAGTAATGGATATGGGCCCTGTCCCGTCCATAGCACCTCGACCATTTCCTGCGTGGGAAATAGACGCAAAGATCAATCCAGCAGCTATAAGTGAAATTAAGATAAGAGACTTTCTCATGGTTTTTACCTCCTCTGAAAATTTAGCTCACCATATACGGTAAGTTTTCGATATAGGAAGTGGGCAAAAGAGGTGCCATTTAGAAAAGATAGCTCTTTTCAAGTAGTTACATAGAGATACCTCAGCTAGAGCCATCTCTATCAAGATGTTTTTAGCTACCTTTCACGACAAAATTGTCGAGTCCTTCGACATCTTTTTCAGACAAGGGATCTAAACAATTGAATAGTCTTTTCGGCGGTTTTTTCCCAGGAGAAATGGGCTAACCTGTAAAATCCAAGATGAATAAATTGCTCCCTAAGGGGCTTATTCTCTAGAAAAGCAGCTATAGCTTCTGCAAGTGCTCTAGAGTCGTATGGATCTATTAATATAGCGGCATTTCCAGCGACCTCTGGGAGGCTCGACGTGTTCGAACATATAACGGGACATCCGCAGGCCATGGCTTCCACAACGGGAAGACCAAAACCTTCATAAAGGCTGGGGTAAACAAGGGAAAGGGCTCCTGAATAAAGGGAGGCTAAATCCTCGTCAGGGACATATCCTAAGAGCCTTACCTTATCCCCCCGTTTCAACCTATTTAAATCCTTCTCCAATTCTTTGTAACCCCAGCCTTTCCAGCCCACTAGGACGAGCACTAGGTCCTTGTAATCCATAGTATTAAGAGCCTGGATTACAAGTTTTAAGTTTTTCCGAGGATCAATGCTTCCTACCGCTATAATAAAAGGCTTTCGAAGGTTATATTTTTCCATAACTTTTCTTACTTCCGAGGATGGACGGGGATAAAAATGCTTAGAGGGAGCCAAGGGGATAGCGGTAATTTTTTCAAGTGGCACCGACAATAGGTCCGAGACTTCACCTTTTATGAATTCTGAAACCGTTATTATATGATTGGCCAAGGAGAGTCTTTTCTTAAAGAAAATGCGAAAAAAGGTTACTCGATCTTTGGGATGAAATTGGTCCATTTTCATAAGGGAAAGATCGTGGATATTAAGGACTTGAGGGCGATGGGTGATCTTTGCAGGGAATAGGGCGGGTTCATGGTATAGGGAGGCCTTAACTTTATCTAGTAGTTTCTGAAGGCGCTTTTCAAAAAATAGCCAATAAAGGGACCGTACCCACGAGGTGGCCCACCAGGGCAAGCTAGAGAACCGATCTATAAAGGAGATATACTTTTTAGGATCCCTGTAGGGAGGAAGAGTTTTTTCGCTCTTTACTCCATCAAAGAAGGTTACGTCTACTCCTTCGTATTTCAAAATAACCTCATATAGGGATCGAACGTATCTTCCAATTCCCGTAACAAGCCCCTTAGCTGGTATGCTATTTACTACGAGCTTCATTTAGAATCTTCTTTACCGGAAGTTTTCCGCCATAATATTTTAGGAAGCGATTCCTACTCCGAGCAGATAAACTACTTCCCATTCAGTGGGAAGACTGAAAATATTTCTTAATTCTTCATCGTAGAAGGCACCGATACCACAACAACCAAGCCCAAGAGCTTCTGCCGTAAGATAGACTCGTTGTCCTAATCGTCCAGCCTGAAGTAATAGGTTACGGTAAAGGGCTGGTTCAACCTTTACCTCCGGGCTTCCTACGGAAACTGCTATGACCACGTGAAGCACCGCATCGGCAAGCCACAATTGATCCAAAGAAGCCTTAGCACATTTAGAAAGAAAGGAGCCGTGCCTGAGGATTTTAAGATTTGTTGACTTATCTTCAAAAACGATTTCGTAGATACCATCTGGAAGCCTATCGTCACAACGTTCTAAAACAAATAGAATACGAATACCTCTGGGAATAAGTCCCCTCAGGGCCCTGAGGAAGCTAAAAATCTTTTTAGAGCTAACGGAGCGTCTAATAAAATCCCTTCTAGAACGTCTAGAGAGAGAAACCTTTGTGAAGGTTGTCTTTAATGGTTCCCAATTGAATGATTCTTCGGGTTGGATAGGGGATTCTTCCGCTATAAAAAGATCTCCCTTGGTGAAGTCTACCACTTCCAGAATGGACGGAGGAATAGGACAGTTTTTTGCTACCTTACTTGCTGACTTAAGCCCTTCTATATCCAGTTCGTAATTTATTTTGTCATAGCTAGGGGTAGCTTCAAAGATAACCGTTCCTAGGGCTACCTCATGTTGAGGGTCTACGGAGAGAACCTTTTCCCAGTAAGAGGAGGCTAAAGGTAGGGATACGGAGTTGGCACCTAAGGTTCGAAGCCCAATAGCCCGACCGGCTAGAAAAACCTGTTCTAAGAGGTGTCCTCCATCCAGCAAAACGTATCTAAAGGCCCTTTCGCGGTATTTCGATGAGGATCGATATAGGATCCCTGTAACAATAGCTTGGATAGAGGGGAAGGGGCCTTTGAATTCCTCGAGTTTTGCGATCCTTCTTAGAGAATGGTCTGAAGAGTTATAATGGTATATTCCGGGATGGATATCTGGAATACCAGATGTGGCTATGTATAACTCTGCTGGATAGAGGGCACCTGCAGAGGGAACCGTTCTGAAGGAATAGCGTTCATCCCTGAAAAATGCCGTAATTGCGTAGCTTAAGAAGAGAAACTCGCTGATGGCTCTTAGGGATAAGGGATGGCTATGGCGGACACTTGTGGTTAGTAGTTCTTCTAAAGTAATGGATGGGAAAGAGATATCCCTCGGCAAAGGGATGGATGGTATACCACGATAGGTTTTGAAAAGTGATGGGGGATCTCCTCTCTCCCACCATCCTCCCCCAAGCTTTCCTCGAGTGTAGGATGTTTTTTTGTGATAGTCCTGAGGCTTCATTAGCCACCCCATGGAAGGTTTGCGTAAATTTCCTGAAGTTTATTCCGATAGGCTCTGAAGAATTCTTCGTGGGTCTTTTCCCATTCGGAAAGAAGAGAAAATGCTCGGCGAACTTCACCTGAAGCCTTCTCGGCCATGTTGGCATAGAACTCACTTATGTCTTTTTCTATAAGCCATGCTGTATTGAAAACCGTAATATCTGGCACCATAGAACTGAAAATCGATTCAGAGAGAAATTGAGACTCAGCTCGACGGGAGAAGAAATCATTAGGCTGTAGAGCTAGATCTAATAGCTCATCGGTTTTTAGCACCTCTCCGGCCTTAAGTCTTTCTATGATGGAGCTTATAAATTTGATGTGCTTTTCTTCCTCCTCGATAAGTTTTTTAAAGGCCTCTACGGCAGCACCTACTGAGAGATGCTTAAGAGACGTTTCAAAGAAATTCTTTCCCGTATACTCCTGGTAAAGGGCGTATTCGTAAACTTTTATTAACTGTTCGTTTTGCATAATAGCAACCCTCTTAAATTTAGTGATCATCTAATGGTTAGTTACTTAACATTGTGACACTATTTTATAAATTATCGTAGTGAGAAACTAAAGTCATTTTGTTCTCATTTGCATCTATTAGGAATACTTTTTTCACCGAGTTTTTCGCGCACAGTCTATGGTGAGAATAGTTGGACCAGCAAGTTTTGGACGACTCCACCTATTTCAAACAGTGCAAGGAGGGTAGTAACCGTCTTTGGCATATCAATAAGTCTTATGGTTCAAAGGGACATTCCTCTCCTTCTAAATAGCTCATGGCAGTGCAAACATCCTTCCTATCACCTATCAGCAGAAGAACGTCACCTTCTTGCAAGATGGTGTCCGGATTAGGATTTTGGATAATTTCATCGCCGCGGCGTATGGCTATAACGGTGACTCCCGCTACTTTTCTAAGGTCAAGCTCTCTGATGCTAAGCCCAATCGCTCTAGATTTTTCAGTAACCATGTAAACTTCAGTATCTATGGATTTTAGGAAATCTTTTCGGTGAGATAAGGCTGTAAGGGTTTCTCCTGGGTGTCTTAACATGGCGTAACTATCTTGTCTTATAGCATCTATGTGGTGAAGGATTATATTACGGGGCACGTGGTAGTAACTTAAAACTCTTGCAAATATTTCTATAGAGGTCTCGAACTCTTCAGGGATTACCTCATTTGCTCCAAGTTTTATTAACTCCTCAACTTCAGCAACATACCTTGTTCTAACAAGAATGTATAGTTTTTTATTTTCATTTCTCGCTATTTGAACTATCCGGCGTGTAGCAGAGGGATCGGATATTACCAAAACGAGCATCTTCGCATGACTGATGCCAAGCTTATGTAACATCTCCACACTAGTTCCGTCTCCGTAGTATATGGGTTCACCAAGTTTTTTATACTTCTGAACCGTTCTCGGATTCATCTCCAATACACAATAGGGAATTCCTGAAGTTTTTAATGTCTTAGCTAAGTGCATACCTCCTATTCCAAAGCCGATTATGACTACATGATCTTCCTGAGAAGCCTCACTATTTAAAATAGCATAATCAGAGTCAGCGCCTTTGGAAAAGAGTTTGGTGATACCGTAGGTCAACCGATCCGCGAATTTTGCTAATATAGGCGTTATAAGCATTGTTACAATGGAACTTACGAGAAAGATTTGATAGCCGTCGACCGATATAAGATTTGCCTTCCTTCCTGCGGTTGCCAGAACAAAGGAAAACTCGCCAATTTGAAAAAGGTATACCGTTGATTTGATAGCGATGTTGAGAGATCCTGACAAGGCAAAGGTAGTAATGAATACAACAATGGACTTTATCGTAAAGATTACCACCACAATCTCAATAATGAGGGTTACATGTTTTACTAGAAAATTCACATCCATAAGCATGCCAATGGAAATAAAGAATATAGCTATAAAGCTTTCCTTAAAGGGCAATACATCGGAGACCGCTTGGGAGGCATACTCGGACTCAGAGATTATTATACCTGCAAGGAAAGCTCCCAGAGCTAAAGAAAGCCCTATGTAGGAAGTAAAAAGCCCGGTGCTCATACACAGGAAGATAATAACGATTATGAAGAGTTCTCTGTTTCTTAGCTTAACCACTTCATGAAGGGTTAAGGGGATAAGCCACCTGGCAGCTATAAATACTATCAAAAGAACTCCAAAGGATTTTAATACGGTTGTAAGGATCTGAATCACTTGGCTACCAGTTCCCACAAGAATTGGGATGGCGAGCATAAGAGGCACGACTGCTACATCCTGAAAAAGAAGAATACCTACGGAGTAACGACCGTGAGGACTACCAGTTTCCCCCTTTTCCATAAGGAGTTTAAAAACGATTGTGGTGCTACTTAGAGCGAGGAGAAAGCCATAAAAGGTAGCTTCGCTAAAACTCTGATGGAATATAGAAACGCCTACAAGAAGTGTAAGGAATATAGTTAGTATCATTTGAAGGAATCCAGCCCCAAAGACCTGCTTTTTCATAGAAAGGAGTTCCGAAATGGAAAATTCCATTCCAAGAGTAAACATTAGAAGTATAACGCCTATCTCTGCTAGTATTTCTATTGCTTTTGGATCACTTATAAGGTTTATTCCAGAAGGTCCCACTATAAGCCCCGATATAATAAACCCTATAACCGAAGGAAATCTTAGCTTACCGAGAAGAAAAACGACCCCTGCGGAGATACCTAAGATTATGACCAGAGACCTTAGGAGTTCCATAGTCTTCTCCTTTATGTTGACTTCGGGAAGAGGGAGCTAGGGGCCTAATTTTTGCGAACTATAAATGAAATGTTACTCCAGGGACCCATTACTTAAAAGAAGTTCAAAATCTACTCTATCTTGAAAACGTTTTTCTCTTGTAAGGGAGGTATCAAGATCCATAGCACAGCTTTCCCCTTCACTAGCCAATACCTCTCCCCATCTTTCGTGTCCCTGGGGTGTTGTCCATATCCCTGCCCCGTTAATCCCGCATGCAGCAATGGCAAGGTTTTCTATAGTGCGAACTCCTCCAAGGAGTTTCCATTCCTTCTCGAGAAACTCCTCAGAGGCTAGAACAATATCGCAACCTCGCTTTGCAGTAGCGGTAGCAAATTCAGGGTGTTTAATTAAATCGAAGGGGGCAAAAGAAACCCTTGCGCAACTAAAATCAAATTCGGGAAATAGCTCCTCCTCATTGGTAGTGAAAAGGTTTCTTCGCCATGTATTAAGTTTCCCATCCCAAGTGATGAGATGGCCACAAAAATCTGACATCGATGGATCACGCCAGATAATGCCAAGTTCTTTAGACATTGCGATAGTCTTCAAGTCTTCTATTATAGTCTCATCGGTTTTAAAGGCAGGAAGAAGAAGGAGACTCCCCCTTTTGGGTTGGACATGTTTAAGAGCTTTTTTTAAAGTCCAAAGAGGATGCTTTCCTAACTCTGGTACTACGCATAAAATTGGCAATACACCAGGTGTAGGAAGCCCTAAAAAGGAGGTTAGATCCCGAACCGGCCATAGGTTGAGTGTGCAGTCCCGATACAATTCTAAAGGGCGCTTCATGAGCTGCAGCCTTCTTAGGTCCTCCCTTAATTTCCCGTTAGAGTCAAGGGGAATGTCAACTAAAAACAGTTTAGATTCTTTTCCCATACCTTCAAATATAACGTTACCCATGGGATCGTATACGCAGGAAGGGGCATTACAGCAGTCCATTGTCAAATCAAACCCGGCTCTATTACAGGCAACTAAAAAGAGGCCATTTTCTATAGCTCGAGCACGCCATAATTCCCTAGGATCAAGGCCAGAGGGAGGCCAATTTGCAATAATTATTATTAAACGAGCGCCCCTTATAGCCGTGCATCTAGTTATGAGGCCATAATAGGAGTCAGCGCAAATCAATATTCCCATGCGTCCCCAGGGTGTCTCAAAGGTATTGTTTTGATTAGGATTTCCTGCACAGGCCCATCGACTTTCTGCACTTATCTTTCTGTAACGGCAAAGAATCTTACCTTCGGGCCCAATTACGAAAGCTGAATTATATAAGATGCCGGTGTTCTCGTCCCTTTCGGCCATACCAAAACAAATATAGATAGAGGCTTTTTTGGCTATTTGGGTAAGCCAAGAAACTGTTAAACCTCTCTCCGATTCGGCGTAGAGTAAAATATCATTTCGGCTCCTGAAGGAGTAGCCAGAAATAGCCATCTCTGGCATGACAATTATTTTCGCTCCCTCTTCAATTGCCCTGTTTAAAAGCTCCAATAGGGACTTTCGGTTTAAATCTGGTTTTTTATGAGCTACGGCTAAGTGAATCAAGCCTATCCTTAGACTGGTTTTATTCACTTTGTTCCCTTCTTTCTTCCTTTTTCTTTATAGCTTCCCTTTTTAACCTCTCAAGAGTCTCTTCCAACACGGGGAGGACATGCTCTCGAATATCACCCGCCACAACTATAAGCAGGATGTCGTCTCCTATATTCCTTTCCCCTTCGTGAAGATAGGCTTCTACAGCACTTATGCCAGGCCGTCTTCTCATTTCGTTAAGAATCTCGTTCCACTTGTTTATGTCGCAGGAGATTATAAGCCTAGAGACGGCTTCTCCATCTCTTGTTGTTCCCCTGACAACTCCATTGTGACAGGCGAACATACCAACTCTAGTGAAATCAATCTCTTTTTTTACCTTATCGAGCAAATCACAGAGGGTCATTTCTAGCTATTCCTCCATCCTTTCAATTTTTTCTCTTTTACAATTACCCTAAAGAAATATATAAAAAGTTTGTGGAGTTTGAACATTTTTCAACTTCTTTGAATTTGTTCTCTGTCATTGTAGTCCCTTTAAGGCTATTGTCCACGTTTTTCTTGATGAGGAGGGAGGTATGTTTTCCAAAGAAAAACTTGAAAGTATCGCCAACAGTAAGAATCAATGGGAAGAAAAGATCCTTAATCCCACCATCTCCAAGGCTCCTGAAAGGAAAAGGGTTTTCACTACTATTTCTGGGACTCCTGTGGAGCGTCTTTACACTCCTCTCGATATTAGCAATTTCGATTACGAAAGGGATCTTGGCTATCCTGGGGCCTATCCTTTTACTCGAGGTGTCCAACCCACTATGTATCGGGGTCGATATTGGACAATGCGCCAATATGCAGGCTTTGGAAGCGCTGTGGAAACTAATAGAAGGTTCAAGTATCTTCTTGAACAAGGGCAGACTGGTCTAAGTGTTGCCTTTGATCTTCCCACCCAATCCGGTTATGACAGCGATCATCCTCTAGCTGTTGGGGAAGTAGGGAAAGTTGGTGTTGCCATAGATTCCATTGAGGACATGAAGGTTCTTTTAGATGGAATACCTCTTGATCAGGTAACTACCTCCATGACCATTAACGCTCCTGCCACCATTCTTCTGGCCATGTATCTTGCCATTGCTGAGGAGCAGGGTGTTAGTTTTGATAAGGTAGGGGGAACGGTTCAGAACGACATTCTCAAGGAATACACCGTAAGGGGACAGTATATCTTTCCGCCTGAGCCTAGTATGAGGCTCACTGTGGATCTTATTGAATATTGCTTTAAATATGTGCCCCGGTGGAATTCTATAAGCATAAGCGGATACCACATAAGGGAGGCAGGTTCAACAGCTGCTCAGGAGGTTGCCTTTACCATTGCCGATGGTATCGCCTATGTTCAGTCCTGTATAGATAGGGGGCTCCATGTGGATAAGTTTGGTCCCCGTCTTAGCTTTTTCTTTAATGCCTTTACTAATGTTTTTGAGGAGGTTGCCAAATTCAGAGCGGCCAGACGATGTTGGGCAAGGATAATGAAAGAGCGGTTTGGAGCCAAAGATCCACGCTCTATGATGATGCGTTATCATGTTCAGACTGGAGGCGTTACCCTAACAGCTCAGCAGCCTCTTAATAACATTATTCGTGTTGCTCTTCAGGCCTTTGCGGCTGCGGTTGGCGGTTGTCAATCTCTGCATACAAACTCCTACGATGAAGCACTTTGCCTTCCCACCGAGCAGTCTGTTACAGTGGCTCTAAGAACTCAACAGATCATTGCGGAAGAAAGCGGTGCTACCGATACCATAGATCCCTTTGCAGGGTCTTACTATGTGGAGGCCATGACAAACAAGATCGAGGAAGAAGTGGAAAGGTATTTGAAGAAGATTGACGAACTTGGGGGAACCCTTAAGGCCATCGAACAGGGCTTTATTCAAAAGGAGATCCAGGAAAGCGCCTACAGGTTCCAAAAGGAGATTGAGTCTGGAGAAAGGGTCTATGTCGGGGTTAACAAATACATTATGGATGAGCCACCACCCACTAATCTTCTCAAAGTTGATATGGAGGTAGGGCGTCGTGAAGCTGAGAAGGTAAAGGCTTTAAGGGCATCAAGGGATCAGAAGAGATGGAAGGAAGCCCTTGATAAACTCCGAGAGGTAACCATAAGTGGAGAGAATGTGATGCCCGCTGTTATCGAAGCTGTAAAGGCTAAAGCTACAGTTGGTGAAATTTGTGACCTCTGGCGAGAGGTATTTGGGGAATACCGCCCAGAGGCATTCATATAGGCACGGTGAAATGTTGAGGAGGGATATAAATGAGTCAGGAACGCAAGATAAAGGTTATCATAGCAAAACCGGGACTGGATGGGCATGATCGTGGGGCTAAACTTCTTGCTCGAATTCTGGCGGAAGCTGGGATGGAGGTGGTTTATACCGGTCTTAGACAAACGCCTGAGATGATCGTTGAAACCGCATTGCAGGAGGATGCTGATGTTGTAGGCTTAAGTAGTCTTTCGGGGGTTCATAATTATTTCTTTCCTAGGGTTGTGGAACTTCTTCGTGAGAAGGGACTTAATGATGTTTTGGTAATTGGAGGAGGGATCATTCCTTCTGATGATGTGGAATTTTTGAAGAAATCGGGAGTTGCCGAAATATTTGGTCCAGGTACTCCAACCTATGAAATAGTGGAATATATAAAGACTCACTGTAGAAAACGATAAGGGGAGGGAATGGAATTATGAGGACGTTAAAGATTGACCACATTGGAATAGCTGTAAAGAGTATTGAAGAGGCGAGAAAACTTTATGAAGATATTCTCGGACTAAGGTATGAGGGGTCTGAAACTGTAGCTGAGCAGAAGGTCACAACAGCCTTTTTCCCCATAGGGGATACGGAAATAGAGCTGCTAGAATCAACCGATCCCGATGGCCCTATAGCAAAATTTATAGAGAAAAGAGGGGAGGGTATTCAACATATAGCCTTCAGAGTGGATGATATTGAAAAAGCCTTGGAAGAGCTCAAAAAGCAGGGTATTCAGCTCATAGATGAAAAACCAAGGATTGGGGCAGGAGGAGCTCGCATAGCCTTCCTTCATCCCAAAGCGACTGGAGGGGTCCTTATAGAGCTTTGTGAGCGTAAGTAATATCTTAAAACCCCGTCTATCGAAATAACGATAGGCGGGGGCAACCTCCTCTACATCCTATAAAGTTTTTCTCCCTCAATTATCTTTACACCGTTTTCAAGAAGTATCTTTATGGCCTCGTCAGTATTATCAAATCTAAATATAATCACAGCATTGTTTCCACTTTGTTGAACGAAGGCATACATATATTCTACGTTAATATTTGCGGCCCTAAGGATATCAAGAATCTTATAAAGACCGCCAGGACGATCCTCTACTTCGACTGCTACAACTTGGGTCTTTCCTACCGTGAAACCGTTTTCCTTCAGCACCTTTTTCGCTAACTCTGTATCGTTGACTATCAGTCTCAAGATTCCGAAATCGGAGGTATCAGCAAGAGAAAGGGCCCTAATGTTTATGCCTGCTTCCGAAAGAACTCTAGTAACCTCGGCTAGTCTACCAGCCTTATTCTCAAGAAATATCGATATTTGCTCAACCTTCATCTCTCCCTCCAAAGCCCTTATCAAATTTTTCTCTTATCTATTACCCTCTGGGCTTTCCCTTCACTTCTAGCAATGGTTTTTGGTTCAACGAGTTTGACCTTTGCGGAAACGCCTAAGTATTCTTTAATATTTTTCTCTATCTTTCTCTCAAGTTCCTGGAGTTTCCTTACCTCATCGGAAAAGGCATGTTCTCCAACTTCCACGAGAACCGTAAGGATATCGAGATTACCTTCTCGATCCACGATAAGCTGATAGTGAGGCTCCACTTCATCGATTTCCATAAGTACACTTTCAATCTGGGAGGGAAATACGTTTACACCCCTAATTATAAGCATATCGTCGCTTCTTCCGGTTACTCTTCCCATTCTTATGTGGGTTCTTCCGCAGATGCAAGGCTCAGGGTTTAAGTAGGTAATATCACGAGTCCTATAGCGGATTACTGGGAAAGCCTCCTTGGTTATGGTGGTGATAACCAACTCTCCTACTTCACCGGGACCAAGATTTTTTCCCGTCTCAGGATCTATGATTTCGGGGATAAAATGATCCTCGAATATATGGAGTCCCTTCTTGGCTTCTATGCACTCGACCGAAACGCCAGGACCTATAATCTCGCTAAGACCGTAAATATCGATCGCGGTAAGATAAAGTTTTTGTTCTATCTCTTCCCGCATCTTCTCTGACCATGGCTCTGCTCCAAAAACACCTACCTTGAGTTTGAGGGTCTTAGGATCGACCCCCATTTCCATAGCCACCTCGGCAAGATGTAGGGCATAGGAAGGAGTGCAGGTAAGAACTGTTGCTCCAAAGTCCTTCATGATCATGATTTGGCGCTTTGTATTCCCTCCAGATATGGGGATAACGGAGGCCCCAAGCTTCTCCGCCCCATAGTGGACTCCAAGACCTCCCGTAAACAATCCATAGCCATAGGCATTATGGATAATATCGCCTCGCGTAGCACCGGCCGCTGAAAGGGCTCTTGCCATTAATTCCGCCCATGTCTGAATATCTCGGGCGGTATATCCTACCACAGTTGGTTTCCCTGTAGTTCCTGAAGAAGCGTGAATTCTCACAACATTTTCCATGGGCACCGCAAAGAGGCCGAAGGGATAATTATCTCTAAGATCCTGCTTTGTGGTAAAAGGTAATCGTCTAAGGTCATCTAAGGTCCTGATATCATCGGGTCTTACACCAGCTTTATCGAATTGCTTTCTATAAAAGGGCACCGTAGCATAGACTCTCTCTACTGTCTGCTTAAGTCGGCGTAACTGAATCGCCTCAAGAGCTTCTCTCGGAAGCGTTTCAAATTCCATATTGTAAATCATAGTATCACCCCCATCATTGAATAATAAAAAGCCATGGAAATCGAACTCTTCCATGGCCTATCTTTTATCAGCACCTTTCTAAGCTGTCAATTATAGTGATTAGTTGCGGACGCACGATAGTGCGTCCCCTCTTTCCTCCCTATACGGGTGTGATACCATGTTTTCTGTCAGGAGATTTTTCCACCTTATTTATGGTCATCTCAAGGGCTCTTATAAGTTTTATGCGAAGCTCTGCAGGTTGTATGATATCGTCAACATGCTGGAGACTTGCAGCGTAGGTTGGATTGACATACTTTGCCATAAACTCAGCTTCCCGCTCAGCTCTAGTTCTTTCGGGATCAGGTGAAGCAGCGATTTCCTTTCTAAAGAGGATATTCACGGCCCCTTGGGGTCCCATAAGGCATATCTCTGCGGTGGGAAGGGCGTAGACTACATCAGCCCCCAGATCTTTACTGCACATAGCTAGATAGCCACCGGCATAGGCTTTTCTGACAACACAGGTAATCTTTGGAACGGTAGCTTCCCCATAGGCATAGAGCATCTTTGCGCCATGGCGGATGATACCGTTGTGTTCCGATTTAGTGCCTATAAGAAAACCAGGAACATCTTGGAGATTTATAAGGGGTATGTTAAAGGCATCGCAAAAACGAATAAACCTAGAACCCTTGTCGGATGCATTATAGTCGAGAGCTCCATTGTACTTTATAGGATTATTAGCCACTATACCGACCACATGTCCATTCAGACGGGCGAAACCGACAATAAGGTTAGTTGCAAATTCCTTTTTAATTTCGAAAAAGGAGCCTCTATCAACGATTACTTCAATGACCTTTCTCATATTGTAAAGTCTCTTCTGATCGGTGGGAATAATCTCTTCCAGCTCGGGGGTTCTTCTATCGGGAGAATCTTCGGGGACAAGATAGGGAGGCCTTTCCTTGTTGTTTAGAGGAAGATATGAAAGCAGTTCCCGAGTTTTGGCAAGACATTCTCTATCATCCGCCCAGGTGCCATCTGAGACACCGGTAATTCGAGCATGAACATCGGGACCACCAAGGGATTGTTCATCGGTTTTCTCATATACAACGGCTTCGACAAGGGGAGGGCCAGCAATAAACATGGAGCTAGTCTTTTCCACCATAAATATAAAATCCATTAGAGCTGGAGAATAGGCCTGTCCTCCAGCAACCGGTCCCATAATGAGCGCAATCTGAGGCACCACACCCGATGCTTGAATATGGCGGTAAAAGAGTTGACCATATTGAGAAAGGGCTCCCATTTGTTCAGTAACCCGAGCACCTCCAGAATCGTTTATACCTACCACGGGGTAACCGTAGGTTCTAGCCATGTCTATGATTTTACAGATCTTTTTACCATGTCTTTCTCCAAAGGTTCCTGCAACTACAGTGAAATCCTCAGCATAGACCATACATCCACGGCCGTTCACTTTGCCAAAGCCTATGATGACCCCATCGGCAGGAAGTTCCTTCTTATCCAGCCCATAATCTCGACCTATGTGGGTCGCAAAGAGATCATATTCTTCAAATGTTTCGGGATCACAAAGTAGATCTATTCGCTCTCTAGCGGTCAGTTTTCCCTTGGCGTGTTCCTTCTCCTGAAGTTCCTTACCCCCGCCCTCTCGAAGATGGGCTTTCCTGGCCTCCAGTTCTTCGATTAGCTCCCTCCAGGTTTTTTCCATATCCCTTTTCCCTCCTATCGATTTGGTTGATAGCCCAGGGCGATACTAGAAATGATGAGCTTCTGAACATTCGAGGTCCCCTCCACAATCTGGTAGGATTTTACATCGCGGTAAAATCTGGCGATGGGGTATTCGGTAGAAAACCCATAGGAGCCAAAAATCTTCATGGCTTCATTAGCGGCCCTAACCGCTACTTCCGAGGCATAGTATTTCGCTATAGAGGTTTGAAGCTGATTCGGTTTTTTGGCATCTTTAAGGAAGGCCGCCTGATAGACAAGAAGTTTTGCTGCCTCATGTTCCGCAACCATTTCGGCGATCTGAGCCTGAATCATTTGAAATTTACCAATGGGTTGACCGAATTGGGAACGTTCATTACAATATTTAATCGCAGCTTCAAGACATGCTCCAGCTACTCCCAGGGCTCCAGCAGCACAACTTAGGCGAGTGTTATTAAGCATCCACATGCATATTTTGAAACCATCTCCCACCTTGCCTAACACGGCTTCTTTAGGAATGCGAGCATCGTCGAAGATGATCTCTCCAGTTGGAGAACAGGGAAGGCCAAGCTTCGTCTCGATAGCCCGTGTCTCAATACCAGGGGTGTTTTTCACATCCACAATAAAACAGGTCATGCCCTGATATTTCTTGTCTCGATCGGTATAGGCATACACTAGCCCCACATCGCCTATTGGAGCATTGGTGATCCACATCTTTTGGCCGTTAAGAATCCAATGGTCACCCCCGTCTTTTGCCGTTGTGCGCATGCCTGCTACATCGGAACCTGCGTTAGGCTCTGTAATGGCAAAAAAGCCGATCCACTCTCCCGATACCCACTTGGGAACGTAGGTTCTTTTTTGCTCCTCCGTTCCAAATTCCATAACGGTAAGAGCTGGACCAATGTTTTGCATATTAAAGGGTAGCCTCCAAGAAGGTGAGACCTTGGCTATTTGTTCAGTCATTAAAACCGATTCTAAAAAACCCATTCCGTTTCCACCGTATTCCTCGGGGATGCAACAACCAAAAAAACCAAGTTCTCCCATCTTCCGGACTCTTTCTCTAACAAAGATGTGGTTCTTTTCCTCCTCTTCTAGGGTGGGAAGAATTTCGGTTTCGGCAAAGCGGCGAGCTTGTTCTTGAACCATTCTTTGCTCTTCTGTAAGTTCAAAGTTCATAGGAACCCTCCCCGGTCCATTTGCTGTTATTCAATGATAGCGAGAAGATCATCTTCTTCGATTCTGTCACCCTCGGAAACCTTGATTTCCTTGATTGTGCCACTGCAGGGTGAAAAAACGCTAGATTCCAACTTCATTGACTCCATTACAAAGATTTCTTGATCTCTTTCGACCTTATCGCCAACCTTTACTTTAACTTTGACGATTTTTCCAACCATCGGAGCAAGCACTTTGCATCCCATATTAAATGCCTCCCTAATGTTTATTTAAGAACCCCTATAAAGATTGCTGCTGCAACTATTGTCCCAATTACCCCAGCAATATTTGGTCCCATAGCGTGCATTAGAAGGTAATTCTGCCTATTTTCTTCTTGGCCAAGTTGATGAACAACCCGAGCTGACATAGGGACGGCCGAGACCCCAGCGGCCCCTATCATGGGATTGATCTTCTCCTTAAGGAATAGATTCATTATTTTCGCTACAAGAACACCTGTTGCGGTGCTTGATGCAAAGGCAAAGAGCCCCAAGAAAAAAATCATGAGAACTTGAGGCCTAAGAAAGGTTTCCGCATTCATTGTGGCCCCAACGGAGATTCCAAGGAAGATGGTCACGATATTCATAAGTTCATTCTGAGCTGCACTCGATAGGCGTTCTACCACTCCTGATTCTCTAAATAGATTCCCCAACATAAACATAGCCATGAGGGGTGCAGAGGGAGGGAACAGAAGCACAACGACAAGAGTTGCAAGTAAGGGAAAGAGAATCCGTTCTATGCGAGAAACCTTCCGAGATTTCTTCATCACAATTTTTCGCTCTTCCTTTGTGGTGAGTAACTTTATTACAGGAGGCTGAATGACTGGCACAAGGGCCATGTAAGAATAGGCGGAGACGGCGCAGCTTCCAAGGAGGTGAGGTGCTAGTTTACTTGTTACATATATAGTTGTAGGTCCATCAGCACCACCAATAATACCAATAGCAGCCGCTTCGGCTAAGCTAAAACCCATAAGTTTCGCGAAAAAGAAGGTGATATAAACCCCTACCTGAGCTCCAGCTCCGAGGAAAATAAGGGATGGCCTCGACAGAAGAGGACCAAAATCGGTGAGGGCTCCTAGCCCTAAAAATATAAGGGGAGGGATGACCTCCCACTGGATACCATAGTGATAGAAGCGCCAGAGGAGACCTTCACCAGGCTTCATGAGATCAGCAAAGGGTAAGTTGGCGAGGATAATACCAAAGCCTATGGGAAGGAGAAGGAGAGGTTCAAACTTCCTGGCTATAGCAAGATATATGAGTGTTCCACCTATGATCCACATGAGGGCGTTCCCAAAGGACACACTAAAAAGCCCACAGGATGAGATAATATCGGCTAAAGAGCTATGAAGCATCAGTATTCTCCTTTCGTTCCAGCCGATTTGCCAAGATTACAAGGCATTTTATAGCTAAATAAAGGGCGGCCATTCCTAGGAAAACACCGATAGAGCCAAATAGGAATATGATAAAGGCCTTAGTCATATAACCCCCTTGGATCTTAAAATCCCTATCTCTTCAGAAGAATACCCTAGCTCTCTCAATACTTCTTCCGTGTGTTCTCCCAAAAGCGGTGGATGCCTTTCCACGGTGCATGGTGTAAGAGAAAATTTCATAGGACTTGCCACCAACTTAATGGACCCAGCTTTAGGGTGAGGCACTTTCACGACCATTTCTCGAGCAAGAACTTGGGGATCAGAGAAGACGCGATCAAGGGTATTTATTGGTCCACAGGGAATTTTTAATTTCTCGAGTTCTCTAAGCCATTCGTCGGATGTTCGCTCACGAATCTTTTCAGCAATTATTGGGATGAGCTCTTTTCTGTGGATAACCCGCTGAGGATTAGTAGCAAAGCGAGGATCTTCGGCAAGTTGTTCGAGTCCAGCCATACGGCAAAATTCTCGCCACTGACGATCATTTCCAACACCAAGGGCGATCCAGACTCCGTCTTTTGCCTGAAAAGGTTCGTAGGGAACTATATTGGGATGGGCGTTACCATATCGCTTTGGAAGCTCACCGGAGATTAGATAATTGCTTCCTACGTTAGCAAGCCAGGCCACAACGGAGTCAAGAAGAGATATGTCGATATACTGCCCAAGACCCGTTTTCTCCCTATAGTAGAGGGCGGCAAGAATGGCGGAGCAAGCAAAAAGCCCAGCAGTTATATCAACAATGGCTACTCCGACTTTCATAGGTGGACCCTCGGGTTCACCTGTGATGCTCATTATTCCACCCATGCCCTGTATAATAAAATCGTAGCCAGGTCTGTCTTTGTAGGGCCCATATTGCCCAAAGCCCGTGATAGAGCAATAAATAACGCCGGGGTTAACCTTTTTTATATCCTCATAGCCAAGACCCAGGCGATCAAGGGTTCCAACCTTATAGTTTTCTATGAGAATATCGGTCTTAGCTGCCAGTTTGTAGATTATCTCCCGTCCTTCTGGAGCCTTTAAATCAACGGTGATTCCCCGTTTGTTTCTGTTTACGCAGAGGTAATAAGCCGATTCCCCAGCAGCATCAGGAGGACCCCATTCTCTAGTTTCGTCGCCCTCACCTGGTTTTTCCACCTTGATAACGTCAGCTCCTAGATCACCTAACATCATTGTGCAGTAAGGTCCAGCAAGCACTCGACTGAGATCAAGAACCTTTACTCCCTCAAGGGGCTTTCGCTTTTTCTCGTCCATTTCTGTCGCTCCTCATTTTTATGACCAAGACTTACCATAGCGGCTCTGCTTTAACCGGATAGGGTTCCCCACCGTAACCCATCTTCCGGGAAAGCCTTTCACCTGTCTCCATAAGCTTTTCAAGACACATGGCTCTATGCCTCTGATCACTAAAACGGACGGCCGGAATAGCAAGACTCAATGCTGCAATGAAACTTTCACCATAGCCGAATATGGGCACACTTATGGAACATAGTCCAGGAGTTCGTTCTCCTGTGCTGGACGCATACCCTCTAGAGCGGATTAAAGAAATTTCCGCTTTAAGTTTTTCAACGTCGGTGATGGTCTCCTGTGTAAGGGATATGAGGTCTACTAAGCTAAGGTATGATTCTATGAACTCCCTTGGTGAAAATGCCAAAAGACATTTTGAGGAGGCCCCGGCGTAAAGGGGTGAACGGTTGCCTACGGGCATACTGGCCTTTAAATATTGGGGAGATTCGACGCTGTGGATGCAAAGCCGTTCCTTGCCGTCTATGACGTTTAAATGGGTGGTTTCCCCGGTTTGAGAGCAGAGGACACGCATCAGAGGAAGAGCTTCCTTAAGGATTGGATAGTGACTCTGAAGCACCTCTACGTAACGGAAATAGATTGATCCCAATCTGTATTTCTTTGTTGATTCATCCTGATCGAGGAAGCCATAGCTTCTGAGGGTCTGAACGAGCCTTTGGACTGTGGCGGGACTAAAGGCTAGTTTGTCTGCAAGATCACGGATTCCCCACTCGGGCTTTTCAAGGAGGAAGGTAGTGAGGATTTTAAGGGCCTTTTCTAGGGATGAGAGTTTTTCTTCTTTTATGTTTTGCATATCAAAACACCATTTCTTATAATAGCACAGATATTTATTACCACAGGGCTTCCTAAGTCAAGAAGAAAAAAACTCCTATCCTAAAGGTCTTGATTAAAAAGGACTATACGGGAATTATTATGGTAAGCGTTACGGCCTGTCCTCCAGACTTTGAAATCTCTACCCACCCGCCGTGCTTATGAATGATTATCTTCGCCACAGGAAGATCTATCATCTCAGGTGTGTCCTGATGGCGGGTAAAGGGATAGAAAAAATGTTCTATGTCATCATCCGATAGGAGGGTCGGTTCTGTGGAGAGTTCAATATAGACAAACTGGTCTTCCTTCTTAACTGAACATAGGAAGGTGCTTCTGTAGGCTGCGTAAAATACAAGGGTTCCAACAATGCATCTAAGTCCCTGTTCCATTAGTTCTTCATCGAGCATAACTGGAGGAATATCGGCTGGGACAGAAAGACTCCATACTATCCCCTTTGTGTTGAATATGGACTTGTATTTTTCGAAGAACTGTTCCAGGTATTCCTTGAGGTGGATAGGTTTTGGAGAAATCTCAAAGGGTTTGAGATAATCCATCGTTTTTAGTAAGATTTCTTCCAAACGGCGGATCTCTGAAAGGATAATCTCAAGTTTTTTGGCCTGTTCTGTTCCTGTATCGAATTCTTTTAGAAGTCTCCTCGTAAATCCTCCAGCCACCACGAGGGGATTTCTTATTTCGTGGGCAAGGCGGGCAGAGATTTCACTAAGGGTTTTCAGTTCCTCGGCACGGATTATTTGTTGCTGAAGTTGATATCTATCTGACACATCCGCAATGAAACCATCTATTACTTCAACCTCACCATTTTCATCAAAATGGGGTAAAGCCCTTTCACGGACGTAGATAGTTCTTCCAAATGCGCTATTCATCCGGTATTCAACGGAAAAGGCAACCCCTTCTCTCGTGCATCGATCCATGAGAGGCCATACTCGGGCTCTATCTTCGGGGGCAACCTTTTCCTTCCAAAAGTTTCTATTCGAAAGCACATCATTTACCTGGAATCCGGAAAGGGTTTCAATGTATCGGTTGATAAAGACAATTCGCCCGTCGTTCAGTGCCCGGTATACAACAAGGGGTATATTTTCAACAAGGGTGCGATATTTTTCCTCCGATTCCTGAAGAGCTCTGGTTCTGATTTGAACCATCTCTTCAAGCTTCTGAGAATACTCTTCAAGTTTTCTACGTGATTCACTTAAAGAAGCGATCATATCGTTTAGGGCATCGGCAAGGATACCTAATTCTCCACCAGGCCGAATATCCAGGCGTTCTGAGTAGTAGCCAGATGAGATCTTTATGGAGAACTCGATCATCTCAACAATAGGTCTGGTGAATGAAAAGCTTACTATATATATGGAAAATACAGAAAGGATTACACCTACAATACCTAAAACAAACATCCATACAAGATAGCTACGAGCTCTAGCAAGTTGAGATGATCTATCAAAGCCAATCTCAACAACACCTATTGTATCTCCCTTGTAATCTCTAAAAGGGGCGATGAGCACTCTGAAATAGCGATCCTCGTCTTCTACAAAGCGCTGAATTTGTCTCCCTTCTCTATAGACTTTTTCATACTCGATAGAATTAGATTCAAAGAAGGGATGATAGGTTGAGGCAAGGAGTTTAAAAAAAAGTGTTCCAAGCCTTCCCGGCTCCTTTACCTCCTCTGCAAGAACCAGGATGGAAACCTCCATAAAGATATTTTTCTTTAGAGCTTCAAGAAATGAATTATCAAGCCTAAAACCTATTTCAACCGTCCCTATTAGTTCTTCTCCCTCCATTATGGGAGCAACCCCTCTGATGGAAAGCCCCGTAACTCCTCGTTCTACCCCGGCAATATCCGTCTTAGTTCTATGAACATCCTGAATAGTTTTGCGGTAAGAGATTACATCATCACCATAAATGTGGGGTGTTTGAAGTCGTAGAAAGGATTTTCCATCCTTTGTATGGAAATGAAACTGGGCTATGGAAAACTTATCCGCTATCTCCTTATAGGTCGGTAGAAAAAGTTCTTTGAGCTTCTCACGGTTATTTTCCTTAAGGTATTTTTTTGCTTCATTATTTGCAGCGAAGGTTCCTGCAAGGCTTAGAGCCCACGATCCTTTTTGTTTAACGTGGTTTGTGAATATCTCGTAGGCATCTGTAAGAAGTCTTTCTTCGTAGCGGCTCATCAAAACGTCCTGAGCCCGGATAGCTATGAAGAGCAAAAAACAGGTTCCAAGAGTAGCCAACACGACAAAGGGGATGCTAAACTGCCATACAAGAGAAAGTCGTTCGAGTCTGCACCACTTCCAGCATGTGAAAAACAATTTGATTAGTGGATTAAGTCCCATAAACGACTCTGGAGTCCACTTTTTTCATGGAGTAACTCTACTAATCTTTTGAAAAAAACCGTATAAGCCCTGAAGATCTTTCCAAAGTAAGCCGTTCTCAGAAAAAGGATACCAGCAAGCTGAACAATACGCAAGAAGCTTAAGAAATCGTTAGATAGTGTGGTATTAAAGATTCTAGCTCGGGACTTTAGTTGAAGAGGCGTTTTTTGTCACTTCTTTTAGCCATCTATGTAAAGACTCGGTTCTTCTTTAGTGTTATTGTCTCCTTTGAATTTTTCAGGTAGGTTAAAAGATACCGTTTTTTTACATTTCTCTACGGAATCCGGAGGGTGAAAAGATGTATGCAAAAATGCTTGTATTAAGATTTCCTCCCCAAATTGTTGATAAACCCATTATCACAAATCTTGTAAAAAATTATAATCTTACCTTCAACATTCTGAAAGCTCAAATCTTTCCAAGAAAAGAGGGGCTTATGATCTTAGAGCTACGCGGAAACAAAGCCGATTACGATAGAGGGATTGACTACCTTAAACGGATTGGGGTCAAGGTTGAGCCGATAGCTCAGAGCATTCAGCGCAATGAAGAATACTGTATCGAGTGTGGCGCCTGCACGGCGGTATGTCCTACGGGGGCTTTAAACATCGATAGATCCACAATGCATGTCCTCTTTGATTCTGAAAGATGTAGTGGCTGTGAGTGGTGTGTTAAGGCCTGTCCTGTTCATGCTATGACTGTTACCTTCGACAGAGGTATCGAGGAAAATGCTGGAGAGAAAGAGGTCTTTGTAGCCTAATGGCAAAGGGTGCTATAGCGGTAGCCATAAGTGGGGGAATGGATAGCCTAAGGGCTGCTGTCATTCTTCAGGAGCAAGGTTACGAGGTGGTGGGTCTTTTTATGTCTATTGAAAATTTAAAGCAGGATCTCCCCCATAAGCTGAAATTTATTTCCGAAAGGTTCCGCCTTCCTATATTCAAAGTAAATGCTCAGAAGGTTTTTGAAGAAATGGTGATTACCCCCTTTGTAGATTCCTACCTTAAAGGATTGACTCCTAATCCCTGTGTAATTTGCAATTCTACCATAAAGTTTGGGTTTCTTCTTGACTTATGGAAGTCTAGGGGAAAGGAGATCTGTTCTCTGTTTGGTATTTCCTCGGAGCCCTTACCCTTTATGGCAACGGGTCACTATGTTACTCCTGGATCCTGTTCCCACCGCTACGGCCTCATGCGACATCGGGATGAGTCTAAGGATCAGTCCTACTTTCTTTATAGATTATCCCAGGAGCAACTTAGGCATGCTATCTTTCCCCTGGCTCTAGAAACCAAGAGGGATGTCTTTAGATGGATATCATCCATCGGAATTGGGAGCATTATAGGAGTTGAAAGTCAGGAGATATGTTTTGTCCCTTCAGGGGATTATGCGAGTTTTCTAGAGAGGCGTGTTCCGGCCCTTACCCTGTCAAAGGGACCCATAAAGGACTCCTCTGGTCGTATTCTGGGTTACCATCGAGGACTTCATCGTTATACGATAGGGCAACGTCGAGGGATTGGTATCCCATCCTCTGCTCCTTATTACGTATTAAAGATAAGCCCCAAAGATAATACCCTCTATGTAGGACGTAGGGATGAGCTTTTTTCAAGACTGTGTTACGTTCAGGATCTTCAATGGGTATCTATAGAATGTCCAGGGGAGGTTTTTCGAGCCCATATTAAGATTCGAAATCAACATGAACCTACGCCGGGAACAATAGAGCCTATAGGAGAAGATCAAGTTCTAGTTAAATTCGATGTGCCTCAAAAGGCTGTAACCCCCGGGCAGTCGGCGGTTTTCTATGATGGAGCCTGGCTTCTTGGTGGGGGGATAATATCTAGTAACGGGGAGGAAAGGTCTTAATGAAAGATCAAACTATAGAAGACTGGAGTCGTGAGGATCTTAAAAACCAGTGGCTTTGCTGGATCGATACAATAGATCCAAAGGTTTCTCTTAAGGAGGGCGATTCAGTAGTCTTTCCGAAGAAAAGAATTGTTGTTCAGGCGGAGATGACACCGCTTGTGAAGAGTATTTTTGCCCGGTGGGAAAGACTCAGCCCTTCCGAGCGTTTTTCAGCCTGGGAACAGCTTAAAGAGGCCACGAAGGAAGCCATGAAAGATGTTCTTCCATCGTGCATTCAGTGTGGGGAGTGTTGCCGTAAGGGGAGCCCTGTATTGCGGGTAGAGGATCTAGAACTTCTTAGAACAGAAAAGATTCCCTGGAGCGCTCTCTACACAATCCGTTCTGGGGAGCCTGTAACATCCCATGATAAAGGAGAGGTTTTCTTTCTCGTAGATGAACGGATAAAATTTCGTGAAAAGGAAGGTTCCAGAGAGTGTCTATTTCTTGATTCTACCTCATCACTTTGCACTATCTATGAGGACCGTCCTTTAGAGTGTCGAGCTCAAGCCTGTTGGGATCAGAGTGGTTATCTAGAATTGGAAAATCAGCCATATCTTACGCGGCGAGATCTCTTTTCCCATATCGAAGTCCTCTGGGATATTATTGAAGCTCACAGAAGTCGCTGTGGTTTTGAAAGGCTCTACGGTCTAGTAAAGAAACTAAAGGAAAGCACGGCTCAAAGGGAGGCTGAAGAGATTGCCTCAAAGATCATAGATCTTACAAGCTATGAAAGTCATTTTCGCTCCTTTATGGCTGAACAACTAAATATTCCTTTTGATATTTTGGACCTAGTCTTTGGCCGACCGCTTGAGCGGCTTCTTGAGCTTTTTGGTTACAGGATAAGAATCGAAAAGGATACAAAATTTATCGAGATCATAACTCAGGAAGGCCCTTTCCATGAAGAGGCCTGAGAGATTAACTCTATGTAAGGGAAAGCCTTATCCTTTGGGCGCTACATGGGATGGTGAAGGGGTAAACTTTGCTATCTTCTCTGAAAATGCGGAAAGGGTTGAACTTTGTCTCTTTGATTCCATTAGGGCCTTTAAAGAGAGTGTTAGAATTGAAATGCCCGAGTACACGGGTGGTGTGTGGCATGTATATCTTCCCGGCATAGGACCTGGCCAGCTTTATGGATACAGAGTTTATGGACCCTACGATCCTGAAAGGGGGTTTAGATTCAATCCTGCAAAGGTCCTGATAGATCCTTACGCTAAGCTTGTTGTAAGGACATCGGCCTGGCATGAGACATGGTTTGGTTACAAAACAGGGTTTGCTGAAGCTGATCTCTATCCCGACACAAGGGACAACGCTCCCTATGCTCCCTTGAGTGTAGTTGTGGACGATCGTTTTGATTGGGAAGATGATAAGCATCCGGAGATCCCGTGGAATCAGACGATCATCTACGAAACCCATGTTCGCGGCATGACCATGCTCCATCCAAGTATTCCCTCAGAACTTAGGGGCACATTTCTTGGGCTTTGTTCTGAGCCAATAATAAAACATTTAAAGGACCTAGGAATTACAGCGATAGAGCTCATGCCAGTCCATCAGCACATTGATGAATATCACCTCGTCAAACATGGACTTACGAATTACTGGGGCTATAGCACCATTTCCTACTTTGCACCGGATACACGTTTTGGCTGTCTCTGCGATTCCACCGATCTCTCAAGGACAATAAGGGATTTCAAAACCATGGTCAAAACCTTCCATGCCCATGGTATAGAGGTTATCCTTGATGTGGTCTATAATCATACCGGAGAGGGAAGCCATTTGGGCCCCACCCTCTGCTATCGTGGTATAGATAATCTAGTTTACTACCGACTTAGAGAAGAAAATAAAAGATTCTACATTGATTTTACAGGCTGTGGAAATACCCTTAATGTAACCCATCCCCGGGTTCTTCAGCTCATTATGGACAGTTTGCGATACTGGATCATTGAAATGCATGTTGATGGTTTTAGGTTCGATTTGGCGACCACCCTAGCAAGGGATCCTTACGAATTTAATAGATTTTCGGCTTTTTTTGCCCTAATACAGCAGGATCCAGTCATATCCAGAGTAAAGCTTATAGCAGAGCCATGGGATCTAGGACCTGTGGGGTATCGAATTGGAGATTTCCCAGATACGTGGGCAGAGTGGAACGGGAAGTATCGAGACGGAATCAGAGCCTTTTGGAATATGCCTTATCCCTCGGTTATGAAGGAGTTTTCCCTAAGAGTTTCGGGAAGTAGAGATCTCTACCGAGGAAGAGGACGAAAGACCTTTTCTAGTATAAACTATATTACGTGCCACGATGGCTTTACACTTCAAGATCTTGTAAGCTACAACAGAAAACACAATGAGGCCAATAAAGAGGAAAATCGCGATGGCGATTCTCACAACCTGAGTTTTAACTTTGGTGTTGAGGGCCCCACCTTAAAACGGGAGATTTTAGAGATACGGTATCGCCAGAAGAGAAATCTCATGGCAACACTCATGTTTTCAATAGGAGTTCCAATGATTCTTGGGGGAGACGAGTTAGGGCGGACCCAAGGGGGGAATAATAATGCCTATTGTCAAGATAACACGATAAGTTGGTACTCCTGGCGGCTAGAGGATCGGGATAAGGATTTTCTTGAGTTTGTGAGGCGTGTGATAGCAGTCCGTAGGAGCCAGCCCCTATTCCAGAGATCTAATTTTTTTAAGGACCGTGATCTAATGTGGTTTACTCCATCGGGGAGAAGGATGACTGAAGGGGATTGGGAAAATCCCGAAACTACGGCCTTAGGTGTCATTTTTGGGAAAGAGGCTGTGGCAGGAGAAACTGACGAATGTGGAAAACCAATTGTAGGAGAGGTTCTGCTGTTAATGGTTAATCCCTTACGGGATAGGACTATTAGCTTTACTTTACCCCACTATGATTCCAGAAGGCGGCATTTTTGGGAGCTTATCTTGGATACGATCTATGAACTTGGTTTTCCTCCAGAAAAAAAGAGAATCAAAGCAGGCAACAATTACGAACTTAATCCTCTTAGTTTAGCGCTTTTTAGGTGTGTGAGTTAGAGATTCGTTTTTCATCTAAGGAGTAGTTAGACTATGGCCAATCATCATGAAGGATTTCTTACAGATTACGAGCTTTATCTATTTGGCGAGGGAACTTATTACAGAGCTTGGGAGAAAATGGGTGCCCATGAAATCGAAGTTGATGGAAAAAGGGGCACTAAGTTCGCCCTGTGGGCTCCAAATGCGGAATATGTTTCTGTGGTGGGAGATTTTAATAACTGGGACGAGACAGCAAATCCTCTCTACTGTAGGGGGAGCTCTGGTGTGTGGGAGGGGTTTATACCGGGGGTTCGATCTGGCGCTCTTTATAAGTATGCGGTTAGGTCCCAGTATCACGGCTATCGTGTTTGGAAAGCCGATCCCTTCGCCTTCTATGCGGAAACACCTCCGAAGACGGCTTCTATAGTCTGGAACATTTTGGACTATGAGTGGCATGATGAGGAGTGGATGGCGAGCCGACATTTAAGAAATCATCATGAGGCACCTATTGCTATATACGAAGTCCATCTGGGCTCATGGCGTCGAGGTCTTTCGTATCGGGAATTGGCTCATCAACTTGCCGAATATGTTGTATCTATGGGATTTACCCACGTTGAGTTTTTACCACCCATGGAGCATCCCTTTAATGGTTCCTGGGGATACCAAGTGACGGGCTACTTTGCTCCCACAAGTCGTTTCGGCCCACCTCAGGATTTTATGTATCTTGTGGATGTGTTGCATCAACACAACATTGGGGTAATTATTGATTGGGTTCCTGCCCACTTCCCTAGAGATGAACATGGTCTCGGTTATTTTGACGGGACCCATCTTTACGAGCACGCCGATCCTCGAAAGGGTATTCATCCTGACTGGAATACCTTTATTTTTAACTACGGGCGGAATGAGGTGAGATCTTTTCTGCTTTCCAATGCCCTATTCTGGTGTGAGGTCTACCATGTAGATGGTCTTAGGGTGGATGCCGTAGCTTCGATGCTTTATCTAGACTATTCGAGAAAAGAGGGGGAATGGGTACCTAATCAGTTTGGAGGTCGCGAAAACCTTGAAGCTATAGATTTTCTGAGAAAGTTTAATGAGCTTATTTATAGACAACACCAAGGGGTAATGACCATAGCGGAGGAATCAACGGCCTGGCCTATGGTTTCTCGCCCCACCTATCTTGGTGGCCTTGGCTTTGGTTTCAAATGGAATATGGGTTGGATGCACGACACTCTTCTCTACATGTCAAAGGATCCTATTTACCGAAAATACCATCATAACAATTTAACCTTTAGCCTGCTTTACGCCTTTCATGAAAACTTTATTTTACCCTTCTCCCATGATGAAGTTGTCCATGGAAAGGGATCGCTCCTTTCCAAGATGCCGGGGGACTATTGGCAGAAGTTTGCAAACCTAAGGGCCCTATACGGCTATATGTATGCCCATCCGGGCAAAAAACTTCTTTTTATGGGAAGTGAACTGGCTCAATGGAATGAATGGAATCATGATGGAGAGCTGGACTGGATTTTACTTGATTTTCCTTCCCATAGGGGTGTTCAACTCTGGTTAAGAGATCTTAATAATCTTCTAAGGAGAGAGCCAGCTCTTTATGAGCTCGATGGATCCTACGAGGGCTTTCGTTGGATCGACTGTAACGATAGCGACCAGAGCACCATCAGCTTCATTAGGATGGGTAAGGACAAAAGGGATGTAATCCTTTGTGTTTTCAATTTTACACCTGTGCCACGAAATCCCTTTATTGTTGGTGTTCCAAGAGATGGTTTCTGGCAGGAGATTTTAAATAGTGATAGTGTCTATTATGGAGGAAGCGATATGGGAAATGGTGGTGGTCTAATGGCCAAAGGTATTCCATGCCATGGACTACCATATTCTCTTGAAATGGTGCTTCCACCTCTTTCAGCATCGTTTTTCAAATGGGTAAAAGAGGAACGTTAGCATGGGAAAGAACGTATTTAACAATGTTCTCGAGGCAATAGGTAGTACACCCCTCATTAGGATAAACCGGTTAAATCCCAATCCTAATGTTACTATCTACGCGAAATGGGAAGCCAAAAATCCCGGTGGTTCCATAAAGGACAGGGCTGCCCTTTTTATGATTGAGGATGCTGAACGTAAAGGGCTTCTTAATAAGGACAAAATAATAATTGAGGCCACAAGTGGAAATACCGGTATCGGTCTTGCCATTGTTTCCGCCGTTAAGGGCTATAGACTCATTCTTGCCATGCCAGAGACGGCAAGCCTTGAAAGACAAAAGATTTTAAGAGCCCTTGGCGCAGAAATCCTTCTTACTCCAGGAGCCTTAGGAACTGATGGGGCTATAGAGGAAGTCTATAGGCTCGTTAGAGAAAACCCCGATCTCTACTTCATGCCCGACCAGTTCAATAATCCATCCAATCCAGCAGCTCACTACTATTCAACGGGACCCGAAATATTTGAGCAGACCGATGGCAAAGTAGATGTGGTTGTTGCCACTTTGGGAACGTCCGGGACTGCGATGGGATTGGCAAGGGCCCTCAAAGAAAGAAATCCAAATATTGAGATTGTTGCTGTTGAACCCTATCCGGGCCATAAGATTCAAGGACTTAAGAATATGAAGGAGTCCTATGTTCCCGGTATTTATGATCCGACTATACTCGACAGAATCATCCACATCGGCGACGAAGAAGCCTTTGAAATGGCGAGACGACTTGCCAAAGAAGAGGGTATATTTGCCGGTATGAGTTCTGGGGCGGCAATGGCTGCCGCAGTTCGTATCGCTAAAGAAAGAAGAGAGGGGACAATAGTGGCCATTCTTCCCGATGGAGGCGATCGCTATCTTAGCACAAACCTCTTTACAGTAATGATTGAGCCGGATTTTAGCTTTTACGATGAAGCCTCCTCAGAGAAAAGAAGGCTTGTTCCAATAGAGGAGGGGAAGGTAAGGCTTTTTATAACAGGACCTCCTCTTGATGTTCCCCTTAATCTCAAGGAATCTCGTCGCTTCTTTGTGGCTGATCTTCTGGTAAGGTTTCTTAAGTTCAAACAGTTTATGGTCTATCCCGTTATTGTTCTTCCTGATTTTGACAGTAGAACAATTGCAGGTTCAACCATCGCAGGTATGGAGCTCGGAAGATATGTTAGGGAAAGGATTGAGGATCTTCTTGATCTTTTCCGAAGGTTTTTCATGGATCCATCCTATCACTTTGTGAAAATGTCGGAACTTGAGGATGCCATCATCGAGCAGGTTAAGCTTCTCATGTCAAGAGGTTTCGCCTATGAAAAGCTTAGATCTGTTTATTTCGATATCTCCAAGGTGCCTGGATACGGGGGACTTTCCCACATCGATCCTGCTAGGCTTCGTCCAGGTAAACCGTCGGATTTTTCCTATTACGAAAAACTCGCTCCCCAGGACTTCGCGCTTCTCAAGCGAGTTGGGCTTTCTGAGCTAAAGCAAGGTATCTACATGAAAACCCCCTGGGGAAATGTTATACCCACGTGGCACATCGCCGTAACGGCAGCGGCTCTTGGAAAGGTTGGTGGAACCTCGAAGGGCTCAGTCGATATATATCTTAGTAGCGTTGAGTTTCTTTTTCCCCACCTTGAGAATGTAAAGGCTCTCGCCGATGCCCTAGGAGTTAAGGAGTTTTCCAGGATATGGCTTATCTCCGAACAGTGCTGGACCCGAAGGGATTGTCCTGATGATGAGATTTGCGATGAGATCTCCTTAATGGATCTTCTTCGGGAGGGTTACAAACCAGAAGAGATCCGATACTGGATGTTGACTACCCATTATCGTAAGCCTCTTCATGCATCAAGGAAGGATCTTGCGGGAGCGATTAAAGGCTTTCACAGGATAAGACGTTTCATCTCTCGCATTCATAACGCCCTGGAGCGTCCCGTAAGGGACACGCCTTCACTCTCAGATGATATTTACTCCCTTGAACAGGGTTTTACTTCGGCTTTGTCGGATGATCTGAATGTGCCTCAGGCCATGGCCGAAGTTTTCGCCTTTGTGCGTAAGGTAAATCCTCTAATAGACGAAAAGGGGCTATTGGAAGAGGATGGTAGGGGGATTCTAGACATTTTTGGTAAAATTAACGGTATCCTCGGAGGCATTTTCCAGAGAGATCTTGAGGGACTTAGGGAGGAAGAAAAGAAAATCATAGCGGAGCGCGAAAGGGCTAGGAAAAGTGGGTTGTGGGAAATTTCTGATAATTTAAGAAAGGAGCTCCTTCTTAGAGGAATTAAACTTATTGATACCCCTAAGGGAACCTTCTGGGAAAAGCTCTGATCTCTCCCCAAAATCCAAAGGGAAGGAGTGAACGAAAAGTTATGGAATATCGTTTCGATTTTCTAGTGATAGGAAGTGGCATAGCAGGCCTTTCCTTCGCCCTTAAGGCAGCATCTCTTGGTGATGTGGCTATTGTTACGAAAAAAGATAAACTTGAGACCTCTACCAACTATGCCCAAGGAGGCATCGCTTCAGCCATCGGTAATGATGATTCCTTTGAATTACACATTCAGGATACTTTGACTTCAGGTGATGGACTTTGCGATCCTGAAGTGGTGGAGATGGTTGTTCGCTCGGCTCCAGAGAGGATTCGAGAACTTGTAGAATGGGGTGTCGAATTTAACCGTCGTGGTAGTGGTCCCTTTGATTTTGATCTGGGAAGGGAAGGGGGACATAGTCGTAATCGGATTATCCACGCTCATGACATGACAGGACAAGCGATAGAGCGTGCTCTTATTCGGGCAGCGGAGGAACATCCACGAATTTATATCTTTGAGAATCATTTTGCTCTCGATCTTATTGTTGAATACGATGGTATCCGTATAGGGGATAGATCGATAAAGAGAAGAAAACGAGGTTGGGGAGCTTACGTTCTTAATGTATCTTCGGGACAGGTGGATCTTTTTCTGTCTCACGTTACACTGTTATGTACGGGTGGAGCTGGAAAGGTTTATCTTTATACTAGTAACCCCGATGTGGCTACCGGAGATGGGTTGGCTATGGCCTACCGGGCTGGAGCAGTTTTAGCTAACCTCGAGTTTGTTCAATTTCATCCTACATGTCTCTACCACCCTCAAGCAAAAAATTTTCTTATTTCGGAAGCACTTCGAGGAGAAGGTGGGCGACTTATAGATAAGCATGGTAGGCCCTTCATGCATAAATACCATCCCCTAGGAGACCTTGCCTTTAGAGATATTGTAGCGAGAGCTATTGATACCGAGATGAAAAAATCCGGTGACGATTGCGTCTTTCTTGATATCACCCATCGAGGGAAGGATTTTCTTGTTAAGCGATTTCCCAATATTTACGAAAAATGTCTTTCGCTCGGGATTGATATTTCTAAAACACCCATTCCGGTTGTGCCAGCAGCTCACTATATGTGTGGTGGTATTAAAACCGACATGCGGGGGAGAAGTTCCATTGATCAGGTCTATGCTATTGGAGAATGTGCCTGCACAGGGCTTCATGGAGCCAATAGGCTCGCCAGTAATTCCCTTCTGGAGGCTGTGGTTTTCTCTCATCAGGCCTACCTTGATGTTAAAGGACACTTTGATGAATGGTTTAAGCGTCCCTTTCCTTCTCTTTCCTCCCAGGACTGTCCCTATAATGCTCTTGAGAATAATCAGCAAAGTGAGATGGTATTTATAGCTCACAACTGGGATGTAATTCGAAAGATAATGTGGAATTACGTTGGTATTGTTCGTCGCGACTCGAGACTTAAGCTTGCTCAGGATCATATTGCCCAAATAAGACAGGAGATAAGGGAGCACTTACCTCATATCCCTTTAAATACTGATGCGATGGAGCTTAGAAATCTTGCCCTTGTAGCAGAGCTCATAGTGTCCTGTGCCGTTATGAGAAAGGAGAGTAGGGGGCTTCACTACAATGTTGATCATCCTAATAAGGACGATCTTAGGTGGAGAAGGGACACCCTTATATGGAGAGAACTTGAATAGGACGAGAATTGGTGCGGATTAATACAAGACTAAGGTTTACTTTTTTTATTATTTTGTGGATTGGTTTTGTGTTAACTTCTACTATGTTGACTATCAGAGTGTATAATTTTGTAAGAACCTCCTCTCTATGGCAGATCAACCATGTAGTGATTGAGGGATTGAAAAGGGTTTCCAGGGATGAAATATTAAGGATCATTGATCTCTCCCCTGGTGTGTCCTTATGGGATATTAGTTTGCCAGAGCTTGAAAAGAAGCTTTTGAAACATCAATGGATCGAAAAGGCCGTTATCAAGTGGCGTTTTCCTGGTGTTATATCAATTACGGTAGTAGAGCGTTACCCTGTTGCTGTCTTATGTTGCGATACCTGTTTTTACGTGGATGATAGGGGAAGGGGCTTTAGCCGAGTTGACAGACAAAGGGTCTCTCATTATGATGTGCCATGGTTTAACTTTTGTCCTCCAGATCGCTCTGATTCTAAGGAAGCTCTCGAAATCTCTCCTGATATCTTGAGTAGCTTTTCCATTCTTATGAAGACCCTAAGAAATGATTTCTCCCACTCCTGGGGGGACATGGAAATCTCCTATTCAACGGAATACGGGTTTGTTTTGAGCTTTTCCAGTTTGAGGGCACTTATCGGAACTAGTAACATTTCCAATAATGTTGCAAAATTACAATATATTATGCAAAGATTGGGATTGGCAAATAGGGAAGAGGGTCCTAAGGAGATCGATTTGCGTTATACTAGATGGGTTTTTGTAAGATAGAGAAAAAGGGAAGGGGAGATGCCGAGAAGTCGCGATGTTGTGGTTGGACTTGATTTAGGAACCACAAAGGTATGTGCTGTTGTGGGTGAACGAACGACGGAGGGAATTAACATTATAGGGCTTGGGATGGCTCCTTCCCATGGCATTCGTGCTGGGGTAGTTGTGAATATAGAAAAGACTGTGAAGGCGATTTACAAGGCTTTAGAAGAGGCGAAATTCATGGCGGGATGTGATATTGATGGTGTTCATGTAGGTGTTGCGGGAACTCATGTGCAGGGACTAAACAGTCACGGTGTAATAGCTATAAAGGACCGGGGTGAGGTAACGGAGACGGATATTTACCGCGTCATGGATGCAGCTCAAGCGGTAGCTATGCCCGCAGATAAAATAATTTTACACATTATACCCCAGGAATTCATAGTCGATGATCATAAGGGCATAATGGATCCTTTGGGTATGAGTGGAGTGAGACTGGAAGCGAGAGTCCATCTGATTATAGCTTCTGGCTCGGCTATAAGAAATATTGAGAAGTGCTGTGCTCAAGCCGGTGTATATGTAGAGAGTTATTCATTGGAAATTCTCGCTTCCAGTAGGGCGATTCTTTATCCTGATGAGCTAAAGCTGGGTGTAGCGGTGATAGATATTGGTGGAGGGACTACAGATATAGCGGTATTTCAAAACGGATCGATCAGATATATTGGTGTGCTTTCTCTAGGAGGTAACCACATTACCGCCGACATTTCCGTAGGCCTTAAAACTTCTCTAGATGAGGCGGAACGGATTAAAAGAAAATACGGTTGCGCTCTGGCAGAGGCGATGCCTCAGGATGAACCTATAGAGGTAAGGTCCTTAGATGGCCGAAGATCTTTTTTCGTAGACTCTTATGCTCTTGGTACTATTATAGAGGATCGAACAGATGAAATCCTTCGACTCGCATGGAAAAGGGTATTACAGTCGGGTTATATTGACCACCTTCACGCAGGCGTTGTGCTTACGGGGGGAGTGGCAATGCTTCCATATATTAAGGAACTTGCAGAGGATATCTTTGAGATGCCGGTAAGGATTGGTGTTCCTATTGGTTTTGGTGGTCTCAAGGATGTTATTGAAAATCCCATGTTTGCAACTGCGGCTGGCCTTTTGCTTCCGGATATGGACGAACTAGGGGAAAAACTTTATGGTGCCCGACCATCTTCCCTCGCTGTAATGGAATGGCTTAGAAGAGCTATTGCTTTTGTAAGAAGATGGTTTAGAGAAATTTAGGCTCTATTATCATTTATAAAAGCTGAGGCCTCGTAAGTCTCGCCTTTCAGGCTAAGGCTAAAAACTTTGGGGGGTATATTATGGGAATAAAAGATAGGATAACACCATTTCAACATTTTACGAATACAGAAGATGACGATAGGGAACAGTTTACGGAATCGCCTGCGATAATTAAAGTATTGGGAGTTGGGGGTGCTGGAAATAACGCTGTAAATAACATGATACTTTCTGGTCTAAAGGGGGTTGAATTTATAGCGGCCAATACCGATGCCCAGGTTCTAAAAAGATGTCTTTCTCCTATAAAGATTCAGCTTGGAACACAGCTTACAAGGGGACTTGGAGCAGGAGGAAATCCAGAAGTAGGTGCTAAAGCTGCAGAGGAAGATATTGAAAAGATTAAGCAAATTTTAAGCGGAAGTGATATGGTCTTTATAACAGCGGGGCTTGGTGGTGGGACTGGAACCGGTGCTGCCCCTGTGATTGCTAAGGCCTGTCAAGAATTGGGAATTCTTACAGTAGCAATAGTCACAAAGCCTTTCTCCTTCGAAGGTCGTATCCGTTTAAAAAATGCCCAGGAGGGTCTTGCTAGACTTCAAGATGTCGTGGATACTCTTATTACCATACCCAATGACCGTTTAGTAACCCTTGCCGATAAACGGGCTAGTTTCCTTGAAATGTTTAAGAAAGCAGACGATATTCTTTACTACGCCGTAAAGGGAATTTCGGATCTTATAGTGACGCCTGGTTACATCAATGTGGACTTTAATGATGTTAAAACGGTAATGAGCGAAAGAGGAATGGCCCTTATGGGAACAGGGGTGGGACGAGGCGAGAATCGAGCGGTGGAGGCTGCTCAGCAGGCTATATCAAGCCCCCTCTTAGAGGACATTTCCATTAAGGGAGCTAGGGCAGTTTTAGTCAATATAACTGCCTCTCCCGATATGGCGATGCACGAATTTGAGGAAGCTTCAAGCATTATTCATAGTGAGGTCGATCCTGAAGCTAACATAAATATTGGTATGGCCTTCGATCCTGAAATTGGTGATGAACTAAGAATAACGGTTATAGCAACCGGTATAGGTGGAAATAGCCAGTCGAGAACTTGTAATGTTTCCACTTCAAAACGGTATGAAAGTAAACCCACTTCTCGTTATACCTCTTCTTATCCGTCCCAACCCTTGCAATCTTCTTCAATCCCAAAGAAGGAAGAACAAAAGAGGATCTTTATAGATGACGACGTTTATGAAGGTTCCGAAATTGCCATATCAGAGCCAAATCCTGAAAAAACTAGAAGAATTTATGGCGAAGAATCGGAAAGGAAGCACTCTCTAATCGATAGGTTTAAGCGAAAGTTTACCTCTGATGATGATGAAGAGGATCTTTCTATACCTACTTTTATTCGGCGTCGTTCTAAGTAGCTAGCTGTTCATGTCTTGGAAGTATATTAGAACTCTTCAGGAGAGGCTTAAGGTAGAAACTGGCCATATTATAAAGGATTGGGGAGGGAAGATGAGTGTAGCGCTTATCTTCCCCAATACCTATTTCGTTGGTATGTCTAATTTGGGCTTCCAAACCGCTTACGAGCTTTTTAACGCTCTATCCGATGTTGTCTGCGAACGTGTCTTCTATCCCGAGAGTGAAGAGGCTTTAGTGCTTTCAGTAGAATCTCAGAAGCCCCTTTCAGAATTCGATATCCTCGCCTTTTCTGTACCCTTCGAGATGGACTATTCCCAAGTCCTTGAAATACTTCTTCGCTCTGGCATTCCCCTTAGAAGTGAGGAGCGTTCTGAACTCCACCCTATTGTCGCTTTAGGAGGAATAACGGCTTTTCTTAATCCCCAACCCCTTTCTCCCTTTGTAGACTTTTTCTTCCTGGGAGAGGCAGAGATGTTTACGACCACCTTCCGGGATTTTTTCCGAGATCATCGACTGGTCAAGCTTGAAAGGCGGAAGTGGTTAGAGGACCTAGCTCGTTCCATTCCAGGTATCTATGTTCCCCTGTTTTATCGTGAGAGTTACAAACAAGACGGGACAATAGAAGAGATATCTCCCTTACTACCTGCTTTACCGGAAAGAGTTTTTGTTCAAAAAAGCTCCCTTGAAGCTACCTTGCCAGCTAGAACTCGTATTTTCACCCCCGATACCGAATTCAGTAATGCTTTTCTTGTGGAGATTGGAAGAGGATGTGGAAGGGGATGTCGATTTTGTGCAGCTGGCTATATATATCGTCCACCTAGATTTCACAGGGTGGATAATATATTAAGGGCTGTGCCTGAGACCGAATTTCCAAAACGGTGGGGACTAGTAAGCGCTGCAGTAGGAGACTATCCATACCTTGAAGAGCTTTCTAGTTTTCTAATAGGAAAGGGTGTGGAGATTTCCTTCTCTTCGCTTAGAGTCGATGGGATCAAGCCGATTGTAAAGGAGATTTTTAAAAGGAGTCAGCATCACGCCGTAGCAATAGCACCAGAGGCAGGATCCGAGAGGTTACGCCGAGTCATTAACAAAAAACTTAGTGACGATCAAATCTATGAAGCCTGTGTCACCCTTACTGAAGCTGGAATTCGCCATTTGAAGCTCTATTTCATGATAGGCCTTCCCACTGAAACGGACGAAGATGTGGAGGCTATAGCGTCTCTAGCAAAAGGGGTGCGACACGAGGTCATTCGGGCCGCTAAGGGAGTAAAAAATCTTGGGAGTATAGTGGTTAATGTTAATGCCTTTGTACCAAAACCCTTTACCCCTTTTCAGTGGGTCCCCTTCGATGAGATAGGCTCTTTGAAACGGAAAATAAAAAAACTTCAAAATCTCCTAAAGGGATTTTCCAACTTGAGAGTTCACTTCGATGTGCCAAAGTGGGCCTATCTTCAAGCTCTCTTTGCGAGAGGGGACAGACGAGTTAGTATGCTTATTGAGAAAAAGGTAAAAGACAGATTGGGATGGTCAGACTCTCTCCGGCATATGCCTTGGAATCCAGACTTCTTTGTTATGAGAGAGCGCGAAAAGGAGGAAAGATTCCCTTGGGAGATTGTAGATCACGGAATTGACAAAGACTTTCTTTGGAGGGAGTATGAGGCAGCTCTTGCTGGGAAGGAGTCGCCGGGGTGTTTCTCTAAAGCCTCTTGTAATCTTTGCGGAGTTTGTGAAAAAGAGAAAAATAGAAATGGAGATGAATAGACTATGGGAAGTGTTCCAGATTATTACAGTATCCTTGGAATTTCACCTGACGCCAGCCAGGAAGAGATAAAGAAGGCCTATAGAAGGCTTGCCCTTAAATATCACCCTGACCGAAATCCTGGAAATCCCCAGGCAGAGGAAGAATTTAAAAGGGTTAGCGAAGCCTATGCTGTGCTTATAGATTCCTCAAAAAGAGCTCAATACGATCGTATGCGGGCAGGTAGAACTTACGATTATGATTTTTCCTATTCCCAAGAAGAAATTTTTCGGGCCTTTTTTTCTAATCGAGAGGCCTGGGATGTTTTCCAAGAGCTTCAGCGGGAACTTGCGAAAATGGGGATTCGCTTTGATGAGGATTTTCTTAACACCATTTTCTTTGGAGGGAGAAAAATCATATTTAAGGGAGTCTTTTTTGATCCTAGCCCCTACAGGACCTACTCGCGGTATGGTTGGGAAGAGTATCGTAGCGAAGGCAAGAAGCCCTATTCGGAAGGTGATTCTTTTCTTCGGGATACTCTAAAGTCTGTAGCCTCCGTAGGCAAGAAGGTTATAGGGTTTTTTGTAGACAAGATGAAAAACAAAAAGGTGTCCTCCGAGGAGGTATCCCTTGATATTACCTTGGATCTTCCCCTTACGGAGGAGCAAATGCTAAAGGGTGGTGAAATAGAGGTCGTTCTTCCCCATAGTCCTGAGAGTAAAACCGTCGAAGTAAAAATCCCTCCGGGAGTAAAGCCAGGTATACGTATCCGACTTAGGGGCCTTGGACTTATATCAAGTAGGGAAAGCAAACGAGGAGATCTGTATCTAAGAATTAAATCGATTTAACCATAAATTCTAGAATCTAGTTCCTTAGGGTTGTTAATTGTGAGCTTGTGCCCAATTTAGGCCATGACCCACATCAACCTGAAGAGGAACTTCCAAAGAGCATACACTTTCCATCAGCCCTTTAACCATTGAGGCTATTTCGTAAACTTTTTCTTCAGGAACTTCCAGCACAAGCTCGTCGTGAACCTGAAGAATCAGCATGGCTTCAGGGTATCTACTGGTAAGCTCCCTATGAACTTCTACCATAGATTTCTTCATAATATCCGCCGCTGTGCCCTGAATAACAGTATTAAAGGCAAGCCTTTCTCCCTGTTGACGGACATTTTTATTTTGGCTCTTCACTTCGGGAACCCATCTTTTTCGACCAAAAAGTGTCTTAACAAAGCCCTTTTCTCGAGCTAGGGCTATTGTCTTTTCTATAAAATGTCCGACCCCAGAATATCTAGCAAAATACCTTTCTATGATCTCTTTGGCCTCAGATTGGCTTATTCCTAAAGATCGAGATAACTTATAGGGACCCATGCCATAAATGATACCAAAGTTTATGGTCTTAGCCTGGCGCCTCATCTCTGGTGTTACATATTGGGGCGAGACGTGGAAGATTTCTGAGGCCGTTATCCTATGTATATCATCTCCCTCTTTAAAGGCTCTGATTAACCCCTCATCTCTGCTGTAATGAGCCAAGATACGAAGTTCTATCTGGGAATAATCGGCCGAGATAAGTCTGTAACCCCTCTTAGGGATGAAAGCTTCACGGATCCTTCTTCCTTCTTCAGCCTTGATAGGGATGTTTTGAAGATTAGGATTGGAGCTACTAAGACGTCCCGTGACTGTGACTGTCTGGTTATAGGAGGTATGAATCCTACCGGTAGTAGAATTTACCAACTCCGGTAACTTATCCACATAGGTATTTTTTAGCTTAGCGAAGGTCCGGTAAGCGAGGATCTCTTGAGCCACGGGATGCTGAAGTGCAAGTTCCTCTAGAACACCCATGTCCGTAGATGGCCCAGTCTTAGTTTTTTTTATTACGGGAAGCCCCAGTTTTTCAAAGAGTATAGTAGCAAGTTGTTTTGGCGATTGGATATTAAAAACTTCGCCCACCATACTATAGATCCGCTCTTCCTGATTTCTGAGTCTTATATCAAACTCTTTAGATAAGTCTCTAAGTCTATCGATATCAACAAGAACACCGTTATATTCCATCTGAGCAAGGACACTTATAAGGGGGACTTCAAGCCTAATGTAGAGATCGAAAAGCTCTTCCTCTTTAAGGCGACTCAACAAAATGGGAGTAAGGCGCTGTATAACCTCCGCATCGGCACCTGCATATTCTGCCGCCTCCTTCAAAGGCACAGCCTCAAAGGGGAGTAAGCCCCTTTTCTTTCTCTTGGGTTCTTTCCCTTCCTTATCATTATCTTCGCCATTCACGGCGGTAACATCACTGTAACTTTTCATTACCTCTCCAAGGTATCTTTCCGCCATCCACTTGAGCCCGTGGGATCGCTGAGCCGGATCCAGAAGATAACTGGCAACCATAGTATCAAACTTTATTCCCCGAAGTTCTATCCCGTGGCGTTTGAGAACTATCATCTCATATTTTAGATTCTGCCCATACTTGGCCACTAATTCGTCTTCCAAAATTGGACGGACAGTATCTATGAATTCCTTCAATTCAATCCCCCTCTTTAGAGGGACATAAAAGGCTTCGTAGGGCCTAAGAGAAAAGGCACACCCTACGATTTCTGCTATCATCGGATTTTCTGAAGAGGTCTCTAGATCGAGAGAGACAGCCCGATGTTGACCGATATTTTCCATAAGAATCTTAAGCTCCTCGAGGGACTCTATTATCTTTACCTGTCTCCCAATACCCTTCTCCTCTGAGGGCTCTTGGAAATCAACCTCTATTCCAGAGGAGAGACTTTCCAGTCCCCTTTCTTGAGTCTCTTTTAAGTGTTCCTCAAGCTCCTTAAGAAAGCTTCTAAATCCTAATTCCTTGTAAAATCGCCTAAGAGCCTCAACATCGGGGATCCTTCTCCTAAATTGTTCAAGAGTTATCAAGTTGTGGAGATCGTCCTTAAGTAATACTAGTTTTTTCGAAAGAAGAGCTTCTTCCCTATGTTCAAGAAGACGTTTCTGAAGCGATGCTTCATCCGAAAGTTCTCCTCGATAGGCCACTTCAAGAATTTCTTCAAGATTTTTATATCTTTTAAGAAGCTTCAAAGCTCCCTTTTCTCCAATACCCGAAACTCCGGGCACATCATCGCTTTTATCGCCAACAATTGCCAGGAAGTCGGCTATCTTTGAGGGTGGCACCCCTACCTTTTCCTCTACCGTCCTCTCGTCATACCACTGATCTCGCTGAGGGTCCCACTGAACCACCTGGGGAGAGCTTATCAGCTGATGAAGATCCTTATCACCAGAGACTATGACTACCCTATACCCTAACTCTTTAGACCACCTCACAGCAGAGGCTATGAGATCATCGGCCTCGTATTGAGGCTCTTCCCATCTCGGGATGCCAAGTAGGTCGATTAGCTGTTTTATGTAACCTACCTGAATAATTAAATCTTCTGGCATCATTTCCCGATGCCTTTTGTAGTTGGGATACATGTCGTGACGAAATTTCTTCCCAGGAGCATCGAAGACTACACACACATAGGAAGGACTCTTTTCCTTGAGAACCTTGTGAAGCATCTGAGCGAATCCATAGATGGCTCTTGTAGGGATTCCCTGGGGACTCATTAAGTTAGCCTTGACACCGTAGTAGGCCCGATAAAGGTAAGAACTACCATCAATAAGGTAGATCACTTTATTGCTTGTCGGTTCGAGCATCTATTGCTCCTCCGTTAAGAGATGGCAGGAGATATTCTAGGTTTATGTTACTCATGGCACGGAAGATATTTCCTCGAATCTTACTGTTGGTTTTATAAAGCTTGGAAAGAAGTTCTTTGATAAGAGCTCGCTTTCCAGCCCCTGCCGATGGGCATGGATTTTCCATGAAAGAAAGCCCCTTTTCCTTTACAAACTTTTTAATCTTTGAGGCTGGCATAAGGGAAAGAGGCCTAATAACGGTTAATTCTCCCCTAAAGAATTCCTGCTTTGGGAGCATTGTTGCTATTTGTCCAGAATAACACACGTTTAGAAAAAAGGTCTCAATGAGATCGTCCTGGTTATGGCCAAAGGCTATTTTTCTGTAACCCCGATCCCATACCGCTTTAAAAATGGCCTTACGTCTCAATCGAGAGCATAAGAAACAGGGGTTTTCTCGATTTTCCCTGCTATGGGCCCTAATACCAATGTCTGTCATTATAATTTCGTAGGAAACATTTGTGCTTTTTAAAAAAGAGTCGACCATTTCTGCCATCTTTGGATCAAATCCAAGGTCCACATATATGGCAAAAAGTTCGTAACGAATAGGAATATAACTTAGCCTCTCTCGAAGGAGGTGGAGTAGAAGAACGCTATCCTTTCCTCCGGAGAAGGCAACAGCAATCTTATCGCCATCCTCTATGAGGTTATAGCCATGAACGGCTTTACCAAAAAGATGCCTAATCTCTCGTTCTAGATATGTTCCCATTTTCCCATTCTTTCGAAGGCCTATCAAAGGATATCTACAGTCGATCCCTGAATATTTAGGTGTTCCACAGCCCTTTTAAGTCCACCAAGAGTTAGATCCTCCATATAGAATATGGAGGCGATACGGCGAATCGTAGAACTTTCGTATTGCCAAAGCTCCTTTCTTATGGGATTGAGCCATACACTTACGGGAAAAGCCTTTCGAAGCTCCTGAAGCCATTGGTAACCTGGCTTTCTAACAGCTGTGAACATATCTATCGCACCAAAGGAGGCCATTAGCTCAGAGGGAGCCATGTTGGCGTCGCCAATGATTATAAGCCTCGCCTTGGGACCATATTGGAGGAGGTCATCCCAACGGAGCGGTTCTGTTCTTTGAGGATTTTTGTAGACGGTGCCATATATGCAATTGTGGAAATAGTAATATCTTACATGTTCAAAGGTATCTCGAATACGGTGAAAAAGTGTCTTAACAAGAGGTATATAAGGGGTCATGGAATAGCCACCATTGTCTAGAAGAACTATTATTTCTACCTTGTTTCGGAGCTCCCTCCTAAAGATCAGTTCAATCTCTCCACCGTTTTTAGCGGTGCGATAAATTGTCTCGTCAATATCTAGTTCAGCAAGGGGCCCTACGGGACGAAGGCTTTTCATAGTGGAAAGAATTTGACGTATATTTTCCTTTGTAAGTGGAGCGTCCTCTGCATAGTTTATATATCTTCGCTCTCCTATAACCTTCCTTGCTGTGCCATGAACACTGGCTCCATAAACCCTTATACCTCCTTCCTGGGGATAGGAAGCGCTATGGCCGTAAGGGGATCCTCCCTCAGTTCCCACCCATTTGTTACCACCATGGTGAGCTTCACGCTGGGCTGTAACTGTTTCCCAAAAGCGTCTAATGAGCTCTTCCATCGGAAGTTCCTGAGCTTCTTGAGGTGTAAGTCGGCCAGCTCTTATTTCCTCATCTAGCCATTTCCTAAAGGGTTTTGAATAGAAAAGTTCTTCCCATTCTTGAAGCTCCTCTATTCCATCTTTTCCACCAAAATAGGCCTCAAAGATCTGCTCAAATAAATCATAGTGTTCAACACGTTTTACAAAAATGAGGCGGGTCACTAGAAAAAGTGAATCAATGTCCCGAATAAGCCCTTTTTTAAGAGCTCTATAGAAATCCATTATGCTGTGGATGCTTACGGGAATACCCCCCTCTCGAAGTCGATAGAAAAGCTCTATCATCTCTAAAACCTTTCCTTACGTCTCATGCCCTTGAATTTTAGAAGATCCTCCGTTCGCTTAAGAAGAGTTCCTATGAAGGGGATATCTTTGCCCCCTCCTGGTCCCTTCAAATTACTTTTTTTCAAAGCTCCAATCCAATCGAGGAGTTCCGCAGTAGCAGGGGGTTTTTCAAAGTCCTGCTCTCTCAAACGGTAAAAGACCGTAAGACAAGCATCGAGTAAAGGATTGGGGATGTCGGGATAGTGGAGTCTTACAATGATGGCCATTTCTTCTGGGGATGGAAAGGGAATGTAATGACAGAAGCACCGGCGAAGGAAGGGGTCGGAAAGCTCTCGTTTTGCGTTGCTTGTGATGATAATAATAGGTTTAAACTTTGCCTCTATCTTATGGTTGATCTCCCGTATTATGAAAGAGCCCTCTTCAAGAACGTCGAGAAGGTTGTCTTGGGTGTCAGAGTCGGTTTTATCTATTTCGTCAAGAAGTAGCACTCTACGTTCTTCTGCAATAAAGGCTCTTCCAATGGGACCAAAGCGTATATAGTCCCAGATATTGTCAACATTTCTTCCAGTATTTCCAGGACCAAACCTGGAATCGTTTAGGCGAAGCACCGTATCATAGACATAACAGAGCTCCTCACCCTTGAAGGTCGATTTACATCGGGCTTCCTCCATTTTAAGGTTGAGGGCTCTTGAAATTTCAAAGGCAAGCCTTGTTTTTCCAGTGCCTGCTTCGCCGGTAAGAAGAAGTGGTTTCTCCATAGCGATAGCAATGTTTACAATTTCTCGAAGCTCAGGATTAAGATAATAGCGATCTGTACCTTCGAACCGAAATGTAGATATTGTCATCTCCCGTGATCCCCCTTTTTGAAAAGAATATTACCCCAAAGAGTTTCTCAATTTTTCCCCTCCATGGCAAGAGAAGATGGAGTCCCCTTTAGTAGTAATTTTTGAAAATACTATAAAAATGCTTGACTTGGTCTTCCAATCCATAGTAGAAGCTTTTCGCTTCATAGCAAAAGCGTCCCCATCGTCTAGCCAGGTCCAGGACACCGGCCTTTCACGCCGGCAACAGGGGTTCAAATCCCCTTGGGGACGCCATATCATAAATATCTTTCCATTTCCTACAATTTCATGTTATCAGTTCTCTGATAGCATGTTTTTCATAGTAATCCAAAACCCTTATCCTGAGTAGCTGAAATATGGCATGCCTTTTAAAGCTTTTAATGAAAGTTTCCGTTATTACCCTTTTAGTCCCCAACATCCTTTTTGGAAACACCCACAACTCATACACGGTGGGAGTCTATGAAAATCCACCTCTTGTGTTTACCCAAGACGGAGTAGCTAAAGGGTTTCTAATAGATCTTATAAGCTATGTTGCGAAAAAGGAGAATCTGGAGTTAAATTTTATTCCCTGTGAATGGACCCAATGTTTGGAGCAGCTTAAAAATGGTTCCATCGATTTACTTCTTCCTGTGGCGTTTTCCCAGGAGAGGATTGAACGTTTCAATTTTAACCAGGTAACGGTCTTCACCAGTTGGGGAGAACTCTATTGTAATGTAGATTTCAAACTTCAAACCCTCGAAGGTCTCCAAAACAAGGTAATAGCCCTAGTTCAGCGAGATATTTATACGGAAGCGTTTCAGCGAATCGTCAGTAGTTTCAATATAAAGGGTATCTCCTACGAGACGGCGAAGGATTATGAAGATGTTTTTAGAATAGTTCACAATGGGGAGGTAGATTGCGGCGTAGCAAGCCGTCTTTCGGGATTTGTCTTTCTTGAGCGTTACAGAAATGTTCATAGAACTCCTGTAAGCTTTCAGCCAACAGACCTTAGAATCGCTGCTAATAAGGGAATGCATAGTGAACTCCTACAACGTATTGACACCTATATTAGGGTTCTCAAGGACGATCCAAATTCACCCTACTATGAATTTCTTAATAAGTGGATCTTCCAAGTGCCTGAGACTAGAGGCTGGTTCAAATGGATATTGTTAGGTTTTGTCTGCTCCTTAGCAATCCTTCTGGGAATAGTTGTAATACTAAGATATCTCGTAGTTGAGAAAACAAAGGATCTCAAACGCTTCGTCGAAATGCTAAAGGTTGAGTTGCAATATAAAGAAGAGCTAAGGGAGACTTTGGAGGCAGAGAAACAGCTAAGGCAACTCCTAATAGATAACCTCCAGGCAGGAGTAATAGTAGCCGACACCGAAGGTAGGATCCTTATCTGGAACATAGAAGCATTAAGGTGGTTTAAAAACATTGGTGAAATGGTCTCAAAGGATATCCCTCTTTGGAAAATTTTTCCTGGCTTGGAATCACAAATGGAGAGGTCCTTTAATAGCACCCTTGAGGGATTTGAACATCAACTGGAATGGGAGTGTAGAGAAGGTAGATCTTTACCAAGGGTAGCCAAGATCTATTTGCGTCGGGTGAAGGCTCATAATACCTATATTCTTACTTTGATACAGGATATAACGGAATTAAAAGAGATTGCCAGGTTTTATGAGAACAGGTGGTCCTTTTTCCAACAAATTGTTGATAAGATGCCCCTTCCTCTCTTTATAATTAATACCGAAGGAAATGTTATAGTCTGGAACGAGGCATGTGAGAAGATAACAGGTTTATATAAAGAAGACGTTCTCCAAAAGCCTTTAGACTTGTCTCCTCTTTTCTTCGGTGGTAAAAAGATTCTTATACCAGCAATTCTCCTTATGAACCATGAGCCCGAAGAGATTGAAAGGATTACAAATGGAAGGATTAGGGTCTCTTCGGATTTTCCCCAGACCGTAGAAGCTACAGGTTGGATCTGGTCAAGAGAACAGAAACGATATGTTAAAATATTAGCTAGCCGCCTAACTGACCAGGACGGAAACGTGGTTGGTTACCTCCAGTGTGCTAGAGACATTACAGAGGAGATAAATCTTCAAAAAACCCTAGCAGAGGCTCAGAAGGCAGAAAGTATTGCTCGCCTGACTTCAGCTTTTACCCATGAATTAAACAACCTCCTCACCATCATATTGGGCGTCTGCGATATGTTATCCTTTGAATTCGCCAAATCACCCCAGATTCAGCCCTATCTGGGTATGATAAGAGACACTGTCCATAAGGGATCTACCCTCTCAGGCTATTTTCAAAAAATGGGACGTTCTGATGAGTCTTCTGTGGAAAAGAAACCCTTCAATGATACCATTCAGGAAGTTCTTGATCCTCTTATGCCTTTACTTCGTGATATATTAAACTTACAATGTAAATTCGAATCTAATATAGGAAAAGTTAATATAAGACGCTCGGAATTTGAAACAGCCATTTTCAGCCTTCTTGTAACCAATAGGGAGGACTTATCTCTTTCCAAAAATGTAGTGCTAGAGACAAGAGTAGAGAAACAGCAGGTAGCTTTAATTACCCCTGATATTCGTATTCCACCGGGGACCTATGCTGTCCTATCCATAACATACCTGGAGGATGGAAAATCGGATAAGAAACAACCTCCTTTTGGTCGCTTGTCGTTCATTAACCGAATTGTAGAGCAGGCCGGGGGGTATATGACTATTGGCGATTTAGAAAACCATACAAAGGTTGAGATTAAATTTCCTCTAGAAGCAAATTATGATGTGGATGATGGAGAATCGGGAGTAGAAATTCTTAAAGGGAAAACGGTTTTTATTGTAGAAGACGATAGTTCCCTTATGAATGTTCTCCGGTCCTCATTGAGACTATACGGTGTAAATGTTATAGAGGCCTTCAGTTTGGAAGAAGCCTGGTCAAAATGGTGGGATTACATAAATTCTATTGATTTTGCTATTCTTGATGTAAATCTTCAAGCCGGAACCTCCATAGAACTATCCGAGCTTATGAGGGATAGCCGCCCCTCTATTCCCATTATTTTCATTTCCGGATACGACAAGCCTAAGCTATCAACCAGATTAGATCACGAAGGGACTGCTTTTATTAAAAAACCCTTTGAGTTAACGAAGTTAATTCACTTGGCTGTAAATCTTTTGTCGCGGACGGGTAACAAGTAAACAAAAATCTCATACAACAGGGAGGAACCGAAATGACCGTTGGCAGAAGGGTTAGTATCGGCTTTGTTTTTATTATTACTTGCTTTGTTGTTCTTTCTGTGGGGATCTATTCAAGGATAGGGAGCATCCTTGAAAGGGCTCAAAACATTATAACTCTCAGGAAATGGCCCCAATACATCTCAGAGATTAAGCTGATGGAGATGCAATGGATGAGTTCTGTTTCAGAATATGTAGGTAATGTTAAGGCACAAAAGATCTCAGCCAATACTGACCCTACAAAGTCTGCTATAGGCAAATTTCTCTACGGACCGGAGAGAGCGGAGTTTGAGAAAACCTTTGGAGATTCGAGGGAAATTCTAAAAAACCTTGAGGAATCTAATAAGAAGCTCTACGAGATCGTCCTGAAGATGGCTTCCATTCAACGAATAGAACGGACGGGGATAAGAGCTTATCTACTACAGACGATTTTAGGAGATCATCAAAAATTTCTTGCAGAGCTTAATAGTCAGGTAGAAAGGGAGATCGCCTGTCTTACCAACTACCAACTTCTTACCCGCTCTGTTGTCCAATCGGCGGTCAGTATGGTGAAAGCTATAGCTGATGATAGCTCCTTAGGAACAGTAGCCCAACGTCAGGAGATTGCGAAGAAATTGGTAAAGGGGCTTCGCTATGGTTACGAAGGGAAAGACTATGTTTGGATTAATGATCTCCACCCTACAATGGTCATGCATCCTTACAAACCGGAGCTCGATGGGAAGGATCTAAGTAATTTTACCGACAAAAAAGGTAAGAAGCTTTTTATTGAATTCGTTAATGTAGCTAAGAAAAGGGGAGCCGGTTTTGTAATGTATTACTGGCCTAAATATGCCGAGCAGGATTCGGTTCCCAAAATCTCCTATATTCAGCTCTTTGAACCATGGGGTTGGGTGCTGGGAACAGGGGTCTATTTAGATGAAAGAAATGAGGCGATTATGAAAAGGGCTGCCAGCTTTGAAAAGGGTGAACCCTTCAAGCTCACAGTGCAACTTAAGGAATGGAAAGATTACATGATCCCGGAGATGCACTCCTGGGCCCAGAGTCTTCCTATGTTGGCCAAGGCTATTCCGGAGATGGAAAAGATCAATTCAGCCATGAGGGCTTCAATAGGTAAGATTGAAGAGGCCATTAACAAATTGCTTCCTGACGATGCCATCTTTGAGATCGAAAATACTATTCGCCCTGGGCTCGCAAGACTTGATACCCTAATTGGAGCAGTAGTTGAAGAGGAGAATAAGGTTAGAGCTCAAAATGAAATGGTTACTAAGATCTTCAAAGAAGAGGTAGTCCCCGCTTACAATAAAAACATGGAGCTTTTAGGGGAATTGGAAAAGTTAGTAGCCAAGAGGGTAGTTTCTGAGACAGTCCTTGCAGATATGGTGGCTAAGACCAGGTTTTTTATAGCGATCGCCTCTGGAGCAATAGTTTTATTGGCTATCCTAATAGCCTTTTTAATTGTAAAGAGCACAACGCGATCCCTCTCGGCTATAGCAAAAAACATGGAAGAGGCTGTAAACCAGGTAGCTACTGCAGCCCATGAGGTCTCATCGACTAGCCAATCGTTTGCAAAGGGAGCTTCTGAACAGGCCGCATCTCTCGAAGAGACTGCATCGGCTCTTGAAGAGATGTCGTCCATGGCGACTCAAAATTCCCATAATGCTTCGGAAGCAAACCGTATGGTTCAGGAGACGGCAAAAGCCGTAAAAGATGCGATGGAAGCTACGAGTAAACTGGTTAATTCAATCCACGACATCGACAAGGCAAGTGAAGAGACAGAAAAGATCATAAAAACCATTGATGAGATCGCCTTCCAGACTAACCTTCTTGCCTTGAATGCTGCTGTTGAAGCTGCTAGAGCCGGTGAAGCTGGAGCGGGCTTTGCTGTGGTCGCCGACGAAGTTAGAGCCCTTGCAATGAGAGCTGCTGAGGCTGCTAAAAATACGGCTCTCCTCATCGAAAATACGCGAAGGAGAGTTCAGGAAGGGTCCAATTATGTTCATCTTGCGGAAGAAACATTTAGAGTTGTTGAGACGAGGGCCAGTAAGATTACAGAACTTATAGGCGAGATTGCGGCAGCCTCCAATGAACAGGCCGAAGGTGTAACCCAGATCAACAAGGCCATTTCTGATATGGATAAGGTTGTTCAGAGAACAGCGGCAAGTGCCGAGGAAGCCGCAGCAGCTTCAGAGGAACTAAGTGCTCAGGCCCAGCAATTAAGGGCTAATATCAAAGATCTAATATCCCTATGTCAGAGTGGTAAATATACGGAGGTGAAGGCTACTAAAACTACGGTAGCACCTCGAAGGCCCAAACAAGAACAACTAGTTGCTCCAAAGGCCGACATTTCCAAAAGGGCCCCTCTAAAGGCAGAGCCTGATAAGACCAAGAAGAAGGAGGTATCACCCGAGGAGGTAATTCCTTTAGATGATGATTTTAAAGACTTTTAAATTCTTAAAACTCCATGGGGCGACCTTGCTTTATGTTGCCCCTTTCATCTAGGAGTAAAAAAATTTTAGGGGATCTCCCTGGGGATGGTATCTAAAGGATATATTTGAAAATATAGACTGTAGGTCAGGTAAAATCCCTGTGAATTTAACACCGCAACCCTTTGGTATGGCAGGATCCGTTCCCCCAAAAGGATTAGTCCAAACTACCTCTCCCTTTACTTCAACAGGATTAGGAACATCGGGGAAATGAATTTTAAGCCGCACCTCTTCTCCCAGCATAGGTGGATTATCCATAAGAATAAGAATACCCGTTGGACCAAAATTTGTCGATGTGCCAGGAAAAAGTTCATCCTTAACATACATAGCGATTTGAAGTGGCTTTAATTGTGCCACGCCTTAAGCACCCTTTACCTCAGTTTGGCTCCGAAGTATTCCAACATCTGCTTAACTATACCCTCATGGATCCTATTCACTTCTTCATCAGTAAGGCTTCTTTCAGAAGATCTGTAGGTCAGACGGTATCCGATGCTCTTCTTCCCTTCACCGATTTGAGAACTTCTGAAGATATCAAATATTTCAACACTCTCAAGGAGAGTTTCTCCGATAGAGTTTATGAAATCAATCCCTCTCTGAACTTGGAAAGATTCATCAACCACCATGGCAATATCTCTAACCACCGAGGGATACTTGGGAAGAGAACGAAATTTTGGAATCGGCCCCCTTAGAGAAAAAAGTTTTTCGTAATCGAACTCTAACATCCATACTGGCTCTTTTATATCAAAACGCTCTGCCACTCTAATATCCAGCTTCCCCACTCTCCCGATGTGACTTTCACCGCAAATAATGTCCGCGGAAGATGCTGGATCCATATAGGGGGTTTCAAATTTATCGAGAGGTTGAAATGAAATGTTAGTTATCCTGAAGAAACTCAGAATCGCATCGGCTATCCCTTTTATGTCGGAGTAATCGACATCTTCATCGCTATAAAGTAGTTTCGGATGACGTTTTCCCACAAGAGCTACTATGAGATGAAAATCTTCCTGGGGCAGAAGGAATCCCTCTTTAGGAATGAAAATTTTACTTAATTCGAACAGTCTAAGGCAGTTGCTTTGACGGTTAAGATTGAAAGCAAGCGTTTCAAGCATAGAGGGTACAAGAGATGTTCTCATAACGGATTGTTCTTCGCTGAGGGGATTTAGAAGCCTTACCGTTCTTAGTTTCTCATCTCCATCCTGGAAGCCAAGTTTTGATATTGCTGAAGGAGAGATAAAGGAGTAGGTAATTATTTCTCTAAGACCAAGTCCCCTTAGAAACTCCTTAAGGGCATCCCTAAGTTGCAAATGTTCATTTGGTTCAATGTCCACCATGAGAACTCGGGGTCTTTCTAGGGGAACGTTATCATAACCGTGAATTCTAGCAACTTCCTCTGTAAGATCTACCTCCCGGGTTAAGTCCTGTCGGAAAGAAGGTGGTGTCACATCGAGGTCTCCATCTTCCCTCCTTTCCACTTTCATCTCGAGTCGGCTAAGAATTGACGCCATCTCTTCGGTGGAGAGATTTGTGCCAAGATATTTGTTAGCACGATCTACCCGAAGTCTTATGGTTTTTCTTTGGTAGGGTCTTGGATAGACGTCAATTCGTCCTTTAGAGATTTTACCTCCTCCGAGTTCCTTCATAAGCTGGGCAGCCCTATCAAGGGCTCTTATCACTCCTTCGGGATCGATCCCCCGTTCGAAACGATAACTTGATTCTGTAGTAAGCCTTAACTTCTTACTTGTTCGACGTGTTGTTATGGGATCAAACCATGCACTTTCTATCAGCACCCTGGTTGTTCTAAAGTCGATACCAGAGAGCTCACCTCCCATAATGCCAGCGATAGCTACTGCCTCTCGTCCATCACAGATCATGAGGGAGTCATCGAAGAGAATCCGTTCCTGCCCGTCCAACGTTAGGAAACGATCCCCTGCCTTGGCGCACTTTACAATAATTCGATGATCGGCCAATCGATCATAATCGAAGGCATGTAAAGGCTGTCCCATTTCAAGCATGACATAGTTTGTTACGTCTACAATGTTATTTATGGCTCTAACACCGGCCGACTCAAGACGGTTTCTTATCCATTCGGGAGATTCCCTGATTTCTACGTCGAATATAACCCTTGCAGCATATCTTGGGCACTTCTGGGGATCTTCAATGTCAACCCGGGCTATTGACTCTATGGGAGGCCCCTCCTCGACTAAACTAATGTCGGGGTAGCGAACGGATGTGCCATAGATAGCAGCAACCTCACGGGCGATACCTATTACCGAGAGGCAATCTCCCCGGTTTGGAGTAACAGAAATATCCAAGATAAAGTCGTCAATTCCAAGGGCTTCATCCAAAGGTATTCCCAAGGTGATAGTCTCTGGAAGGATCCATAATCCTGAAGCATCATCGGTAAGGGCTAATTCCTTTCCAGAGCAAAGCATACCTTTTGATCCTTCGCCTCGAATGATAGCCTCCTCAACCTTTATACCATTTGGAAGTTCTGTTCCGGGGAGAGCCAAGGGCACAACGATGCCTTCTCGAACATTGGGAGCACCACAAACAACCTGAAATGTCGAAGTCCCGTCGGTTACGTTACATAACATCAGTCGATCAGCCTTCGGATGTCTATTCACCCTTGTGATCTTTACGGGGATAACTCTTTTGAGGTGAGGGTAACGAGGTTCAACACTTTCTACCTCAAGCCCCACCATTGTAAGTCGATCAGCTATCTCTTTTGGATTAGCTTCAATCTCTACGTAAGATTTCAACCACTTGAAGCTGAATCGCATCCCTTCTTTGCTCCACTAGGTAAATTGTTCGAGAAATCTTACATCGTTTTCAAAAAATAGCCGTAGGTCATCTATTGACCATTTGAGCATAGCTATCCGTTCTATACCCATTCCGAAAGCAAAACCGGTAACTTCCTCAGGATCGTAACCAACCTTTTCAAAGACGGCAGGATCAACCATACCAGATCCCAGTATCTCTAGCCATCCAGTGTAGGAGCATACTTTGCAACCAGAGCCACCGCACATCACACATTGGATATCAACTTCTGCACTTGGTTCGGTAAAGGGGAAAAAACTAGGGCGAAATCGTAGTCCCACCTGAGGCCCAAACATACGGTGGACAAAGAGGGTGAGCACCGCCTTAAGGTGAGAAAAGGATATATCCTTTCCCACCATGAGCCCTTCAACTTGATGAAACATAGGTGTATGGGTCATGTCGGAATCACACCGATAGGTTTTCCCTGGCGCAATGATCTGGATGGGGGGACGACGCTTCTCCATTATTCTCGCCTGGATAGGAGAGGTATGGGTTCTTAATACCACATCCTCGGATATATAGAATGTATCCTGCATGTCCCTTGCAGGATGATCCTTTGGAATATTTAGGGCCTCAAAATTATAGTAATCGAGTTCCACCTCGGGCCCTTCAACCACCTCAAAGCCCATCTGAGAGAAGATACGGACAATCTCCTGTGTAACCTGGGTTACAGGATGGAGACTGCCAATTATTGGAATCCGCCCCGGGGTTGTAACATCAATTGTTTCCTTTGAAGTGAGGATCGCTTCCTTCGCCCGTTCAGTTGCGGAGCCTATCGCCCTTTCGACAGTATCACGAGCTTCGTTAAGAAGGCGCCCTAATTCAGGCCTCTTTTCTGGACTTACCTTTCCTAGCTGTTTAAAAAGATTTGTTATAAGTCCCTTACGGCCAAGGTATTTTACTCGCAAGGCGTCGATAAGTTTAAGATCCTTTTTGGCCTCTTCTAGTTCTCGCAGAGCTTCATTGACTACCTGTTCTATTTCCCTTCGATCCGCAACTTGCTCCATTCTGATCCCCACTTTCCGAAGCTCAAATTAACTCTGATCTAATGCCTCCTTCGCTACATTGACAAGCTTAGAAAATGCCTCTGGATCGCTATAGGCAAGGCCAGCAAGAACTTTTCTATCTATCTCCACCTTAGCCTTCTTTAACCCGTTAATAAGCCTTGCGTAGGTCAAACCACTCAAACGGGCTGCAGCATTGATCCGCTGAATCCATAGCTTACGAAAGTCTCGCTTCTTCTGTTTGCGACCTTTATAGGCATATTTCAAAGCTCTGTCTACCGCTTCTGAAGCCTGCTTCAGAAGATTTCCCCGAGCTCCCCTATAGCCTTTCGCCATCTTTATGATCTCTTTTCGACGGCGCCTTGATTTTACAGCTTTTTTAACCCGTGTCATCCCTTATACTCCCTTTTTCTGCAAAAAATGGTCTAGCTTCCGTACGGAAGAATCCTTTTAAGAGCCGCCACACTGGTTGAGTCAACAACAGTTTTCTTTCTAAGATTTCTTTTTCTTTTTCGGTTCTTTCCCGTCAAAAGATGGCTCTTGTTCGCCTTGGCTCGAACAATTTTACCCGTTCCGGTAAATTTAAATCGCTTTGCCGCTCCGCGGTGAGTCTTTATTTTTGGCATTAGAACCTCTCCTTTCCCATCTCTTCCTCTATCTACTAAAGCAAGCGGCTAATCTATGAATCTTGAATGCCCATGTCAAGCTTTACTTAAGTAAACGTAACCCCTCTAATCTCTCTTGGGAGCAAGAACCATTACCACATTTTTCCCTTCCTCTTTTGGCGTGCTTTCCACTATAGCCTCATCCTTCAAAGCCTCTTCAATTCTTTGAAGAACCTGGTAGGCCTGCTCTTTGTACATTACTTCCCTACCTCGAAGCACCACCGTTATTTTGGCCTTATCCTTCTGAGCGAGAAAGCGCTTAATATGGCGAATCTTTGTTTGAAAATCGTGTTCATCCGTTTTAGGACGAAGCTTAATCTCCTTTACTTGTATTACTGTTTGTTTTTTCTTGGCTTCTTGGCTTTTCTTGTTGAGCTGGTATTTATATCGCCCATAATCCATAATCCTACAAACCGGTGGATCCGCCTGGGGTGCTACTTCCACAAGATCCAGCCCTTCTGCTGTAGCCAATTCCAAAGCTTTCTCGATAGGAACGATACCAAGCTGTTTGCCGTCCGTTCCTATTACTCGAACCTCCCTAGCTTTTATTTGATGATTGACTCTAACTTCCTTTTCCAGAACCTTACCCTCCTCTTAACTTAAATAACCCTCATACCACACCGACCTTTAGTAGCAGTAAGACATTCCTTATCTACAAAATCACAAAAGATATCAATACCCATTGGATCGAGTTGAGTCCCATCACGACGCCTAGGTGAGACTGTTCGAGACTGCATTTCTCGATCTCCGATAACCAACATATATGGAATTTTCTGAAGCTGAGCTTCTCTAATTTTGAACCCTAATTTTTCATTCCGATCGTCCAGTTCGACTCTCATACCCTTGTCTCTTAAGATCTCGTAAACCTCACGGGCATAACTGATATGCCTGTCGGTAACTGTAAGAATAATCGCCTGAACCGGTGCGAGCCAAACAGGGAAGGCACCGGCGTAGTGCTCAATTAAAACCCCTATGAACCTCTCCATAGCTCCAAGAATTACCCTATGTAGCATAACGGGACGGTGCCTTGCTCCGTCGGGACCAATATAAGTGAGATCAAACCTTTCAGGCAACGTAAAATCGCACTGAATTGTGGCACATTGCCAACGCCTTTCAAGGGCATCTTTAAGCTTTACGTCTATCTTGGGGCCGTAGAAGGCTCCTTCCCCTTCACATATAGCATAGGGGATGCCTCTTGCCTGAAGAACTTCCATCAAAGCCTTGGTTGCCCTTTCCCAATCTTCATCGGAACCTATGGATTTTTCTGGGCGAGTGCTGATTTCTATCTCATAGGGAAACCCAAAAATATCCATAACCTCGATAACAAAATCGATAACTCCTTCTATTTCGCTGTGAAGCTGCTCAGGTGTGCATAGAATGTGAGCATCGTCCTGGGTAAACTGTCTAACTCGTAGAAGGCCATGGAGTACACCCGACTTTTCGTGACGGTGGACTGTGCCGAGTTCGAAGTATCTAATAGGGAGGTCTCGATAGCTTCGAATCTTAGATTTGTAAATCAACATGTGGGCGAGACAGTTCATGGGTTTTATGCCATAGGATTGGCCCTCGATCTCGGTAAAATACATATTTTCTCGGTAGTTGTCGAAATGTCCCGACCGCTTCCAAAGATCGGTTTTGAGAAGCGTTGGGCCCATAACGAGCTGGTAACCTCGTCTTAGATGTTCCCGTTTTTCAAAGGTTTCAAGAATATGTCTGAGCATAGCACCCTTGGGATGATAGATGACCATGCCAGCACCAACCTCATCGCTAAAGTGAAATAGATCCAGTTCCTTCCCAAGGCGTCTGTGGTCTCGCCGTTTGGCCTCCTCAAGGAATTCTAGGTATTTTTTAAGCCCCTCTTCGTCTGGAAAGGCTGTTCCATAGATCCTCTGAAGCATGGGATTTCTTTCATCTCCACGCCAGTAAGCGCCAGCAACACCCGTAAGTTTAAAGGCCCTAATGTAACCTGTGTCAGGAATGTGGGGACCTCGGCAAAGATCCAAGAAATCCCCCTGTTCATATAAGGAAACCACTGGTTCGTTGAGTTCTTCAATAATTTCAACCTTGTATGTTTCCCCCTTTTCCTTAAAAAGGGATATCGCCTCTTCTTTCTTCAATTCTTTACGAATAAAGGGATGCTTAGATGCAACTATTTCTCGCATCTTCGCTTCAATTCTTTCCAAGTCTTCATCAGAGAAAGGTTCAGGTACGTCGAAGTCGTAGTAGAAACCGTTTTCAATGGCAGGTCCTATTGTAACTTTGGCCTCCGGAAATAGAGCTTTAACAGCCTGAGCCATAACATGTGAAGTGCTATGTCTTAGGATTTCTAATCCCTCCGGAGATCGTATGCTTACGGGCTCTAGCTTTCCTCCTTCGCCAAGAGCTCTATTGAAATCCACAAGATGGCCATTAACCTTTACAGCTATCCATTCTGGATCCCATTGAGGGAAAAAGGCTCGTAAAGCCTCTATTGCTGTTATACCTTCAGGAAAACTCTTCTTATTATCGCCTACCTCAAACTCCAATTGTTTGCTCTCCATAAACTCACCTGCCTTCGATATTTGCAACTCTAGAATCTAGTTTCAGGGGATTCGACCCTTATATGGCATGATTTTAACGCTTTAACAACTATAAAAACCTGAGTAGCCTCTCAAAAAGTATATGATTAACCTTGTCTAAAAACTTATGGTCGCTAAATTTCTTGGTGTGATAATTTTTAGAGAGGAGTTTTATGGCTTATGATTACTTACGAACCAGGTCTTTTGCATGACTTAGGTGGTGAAGGTCATATCCTTACAGTAAGTGAGGTGACTAGGAAAGTAAAGCGCCTCCTAGAGGATGAGTTTGCCTTCTGTTGGGTGGTGGGAGAGATTTCCAACCTCAAGGAACCAAGTTCTGGCCATCTCTATTTTATACTGAAGGACAGTGGAGCCCAGCTTCGGGCAGTTTGTTTCAGAGGAAGTCGGCCGGTTCTTCGGTTCAAACCAGTGGATGGTCTTGAGGTACTCTGCTTTGGTCGTATCACGGTCTATGAACCTCGAGGTGAATATCAGATAATAGTCGAATACATGGAACCTCGGGGTATTGGCGCATTAAAAATGCTTTTTGACAAGCTTAGGGAAAAACTTGAAAAGGAAGGACTCTTTGACACTGAGAGAAAGAAGGCTCTTCCTGTTTGTCCTCAGAGAATTCTGATAATAACCTCTATTGCCGGTGCAGCCTTAAGGGATATTCTTGCTATATTGCGTAGGGCCCCCTTTCCAACTGAAATTTCTATAATCCCCGTCAAAGTGCAAGGTGATGGAGCATCGGACGAAATTGTAGGGGCTATCTACATGGCTAATAAACTCCAGACTGAGAAACAGTGGGATCTTGCAATTATTGGCCGAGGTGGGGGAAGCATCGAAGATCTTTGGGTCTTTAACGAAGAAAAGGTAGTGAGAGCTCTAGCGGATATGAAAATTCCAACTATATCCGCCGTAGGGCATGAAATCGATGTGACTTTGTCGGATCTTGTGGCAGATTATCGAGCTCCTACACCAACCGCCGCGGCAGAGTGGGTGGTAGATCAACAGGAAAAGGTAAGGGCTTATCTTGAGACTTATAGGCTTAATCTCAGGTTGTATATTGAAGATCTAATGCTTCGAGCTCAGCAAACGCTGGATCTTTTAAGGGAGCGACTAAAAAGTCCAGATCAAGTGCTAAAGGAGCAGGGGGAGAGGATAAATATATGGCGGGAACGGATGCTTATGGCAATAAGGTTTCGCTTTGATATAACAAGGAGCAATATAGGGCTTCTCTATTCAAAATTGACCTCTTTACGAAAAATTCAGGAGATACCGCTTATTAAACAAAAACTCGACTACCAAAGGAGCTTGATCCTAAAGGGGATTAGTGAGGTCCTAAAGGGCTACAGTGAAAAGTGTAATAAGTATCTGGCGTCGTTTGAAGCATTAGATCCCTACAGGGTGCTTGATCGTGGTTATGCGATTGTAACAAGGGTCTCTGATGGGAGACTTGTTAAGGGACCAGAGGATGTCTCAAAGGGGGAAGTTCTTAAGATAAGGGTTTCAAAGGGGGAAATATTTTGTATTGTTCTGTAGTTTGAGCTAGCCTAATACTCCTCTCCAACGATTTCCCCTTTTTCTATATAGATGATGCGGTTAGTCAATTCCCTAAGAAGATTCATATCATGGGAGACAAGAATTACGGCTTTACCCTCCTTAGTAACGCCCTGTAGAGCCTTTACACATTTTTTTTGAAAATCTTTGTCCCCTACACTAAGAATTTCATCTATCAGTAAAATATCGGCATTGCTGTGTAGAACTATTGCCATGCCAAGTTTTAGGTACATTCCGGAGGAGTATTTTTTAACTGGGGTATCTATAAAAGGTCCAAGCTCTGAAAAGGCGATTATATCTTCCAATCTGCTTTTTATTTCTTTAATTCTTAAACCTATTATTGTTCCGTTTACGAATATATTCTCTTTCCCCGTGAGATCTGGGTGGAAACCAGCTCCCACTTCAATAAGTGGAGCTACCTTACCATTGACTTCCACGGAACCTATCGTTGGATACGTAACAGAGGCGATAAGTTTTAAGATAGTGGATTTTCCAGCACCGTTTGGGCCATACAAACCAAGGCATTCTCCTTTGAAGAGTTTGAAGGTGACGTTTTTTAAAGCCCAGAATTCGCCTTTTTTAAGTTTTTTCCCGTTTCCTTTGAAAAGACGCACAATGTCTTCTCTGAGTGATCGATAAGTGACATCATGAAGGGAATATTTTTTCCAAACTTCCTTAAAAGCTAGCACTACCTGTGAATCAGATAACATCGGCAAAGGACTTCTCCACGTATTCAAAGAAACGATAAGATAGCAAAAATAGTAATAACACAATAGCGGTAACTAATATGAACTGCCACCACACCACTTCTCGTCCTTCCAGGATGCATCGTCTCATGTTTTCTATGATAAAGGTGAGAGGATTGAGAAAGAGGACTAATTTAAGCTTTATGTCAATCTTGTCTATAGAATACATTACCGGCGACACGAAAAACCATAGCTGGACAAGAAAACCGGTTGCAGCCCTTACATCTCGATAATAAACATTTAAAGCGGAAAGGAACATGGTAACGGAGAATGTGAATATAACAAGAATAGCCATTAGGGGGATAAACCATATCGAGTTCCATGTAATAGATATACGATAAAAGATAATAAGTATCACAAGGCATAGGGATGCGATAAGGAAATCTACAAGGGCAACAACGACGTAGGATAGGGGAAGGATTTCCCGAGGAAAGTAAATTTTAGTTATAAGGCTGTAGTGGTTAGTTAGACTTGGGATTGCATAATAAAGGGAAGAGGAAAAAAATGTCCACGGTAGTGCTCCAGCGTAGAAAAACAGAGGATAGGGGATAGGAGATAGGTCTACCTGAAGAATAATCGAGAATACAAAGGTAAAAAGAAGCATCATACTTAGGGGCTGTATAATAGCCCATATTATCCCTATAACAGATTGGCGATAGCGGATTATAAATTCCCGCCATGCAAAAATTATTAAAAGGTCTCTATAATGCCAAATTCGCTTTATCATAGGAGCTCAAAATAGAATCCTCTTTGACTTATAAAGAATTATCGGATCCTTTGTTTATTCAGTTCTTCGAAAATCCCTCCAAATCAATGGTATATAACCCAACCAATAATTACCAGAAAAATGAAAGAAACGATCTGAAGCTGAGTATCTTTTAGGAAAATTTGAATAGGCTCAGAACCCTTTCGGTTTGTCACAACGAGTAAATATCGCAAAAGACCATATGAAGCGGGGATAACGGCGTAAATGAATTTCCCTCCCCTTTCAAGGCTGTATAAACCGAACGTTACTAGAGCTGCACTTGCAGATATAGCAGAGGCCGTAAGAATATAGTCTGCGGAATAGACACTGAGGGTTATCCGATGTGAATAATTCTGTTCTAGCTGAAGTTCACCTAGGCGCTTTGTTAGGGATATAAAGAGAGCTACGAAGAAGCCTGCAAGAAATAGCCATCTTGAGACTTCAATGCCAGAAATGGTCGATCCTCCTAGGATTCTCAAAAGATACCCTGTCGCAATACACATTACATCAAGTGGAGCTATGTGTTTAAGCTTTAGTGAATAGGTCTCGCTTAATAGAATATATACAACCAAGATTATCCCAAAATGGATATTTGCCATAAAACCAAGAGTCAGGCCACTAAACAAAAGGCCTACGGCCATGGAAAGAGCTATAGGAACTGAGACAATACCTGCCGCAATGGGACGTAATGCCTTTTCTGGGTGATATCTGTCTCTTTTTCTATCGTGATAGTCATTCAATATGTAAATCCCACTGGCGACAAGGGAAAAATATAAAAATCCCTTAATCCCGGATACAAGGGTTGGTTCGTGGAAAATTTTCTTCCCAAAGAATATGGGCACAAAGATTAGGCAGTTTTTGAGCCAGTGAGAGAGTCTAAGAAGTCTTAAATAGTTTGTTAACTTTAAAAGCGCCATAACTACAAGGTCTAATAACTACCTCTCCTTTTCTCAGTGATTTGACCCTCAAGAGATTTTGTAGGAAATATGCTTACGAGGGGCACAGGATATTTGTATATTTCACCACGACTTGATACTACTCCTGCCCTCACAACTAGAAAAAGACTAAACAACACGATACCCCATACTACAATTAGGGAGATAATATTATCAAAGAAGAAGGCTAGACCAAGGCTAACTGCCGTTATGTTAATTTGAAAATTTAGGGCCTCTCGACCTGAAAGATCTACGAAGGGATCGACTTTTCTTTTAATAAGCCATACACCTAGGGGCCCGACTATCTGTCCCACTGGCACCCACATGCCTCCTAGAGGCACCCACCACACTACTCCCATAAGAGCTGCGAAGTGGCATAGGGAGGCCCAGGTGGCCTTGTCATCCCTAAAATCGTCATTTTTTTGAGAGTTGTGTGAAGCCTTCATGATCAATCCAATGGTTCGAGTTGAACGGGATTCTCTTCCGGAGTGGGCATTACCTCTTCACCAGGCACAGCTTGAAGGATTTCAAATACATCCCACATATCCCTTCCAGACTCCTTACCTCTTACCACGTAAACCGTTTGGATGGTCTGATGATCGTAGGCTCTTATCGTTTGTTTGTCCTTGAGGGATACGAAAGTATGATTCTCAAGAAGTGGAATAAGATCCCTTGAACGGAAAGATTTTGCCTGTTCTACAGCCCATTTGTAAAGCATAATGTTTGTATAGGCCGTGCCTCCACCTGATCCAGGCATCTCATTCCAGCGCTTTTTGTACGCCTCAACGAATTGCTTTCCCTTTTCGTAATTATAGATGTAGGGTATTTCCCAGTACCACGGAATGGCTCCTATAAGCCCAACCGTGTAAGGTGGTTTTTTACCGATAGCCATGTGAATCTCAAGATTTGGAACAACTATTTGCTTAAATTTCTTAGTAACCCCCAGTTCAACCGCTTCCTGCATAGCATAAATCATGTCCCGCCCAAAGAGCACGAGGACAAGAATGTCCGCATTTGACTCCATCGCCTTCTTTAGGGCATCACGATAGAGCTCATGTTGAGCACCAAGAGGCACTAAGACATCAGGGGCATCCTGGGATCCAGTGATTTTCTTAAGAGAGTCCCTTGTTGTCCAACCCCAGGTGTAATCAGCTACGATATAAAAGTACTTAGCCTTCGGAAACCGTGGGTTTAGATATTTCCCCAAAGCCTTCGCTGCCATCCAGGCATTATAGGTTTCCCGGAAGGTGTAACGGTTAGCATCCTTTCCTGTGATGTCGTTAGAGTATGCGATAGTTACCAAGAATAACCTTTTGTGGGCCCTACAAACTTTGCTGACAGCCACAGCAACAGCGCTTGAGGCACCTCCTGTGATCATATCTGCGCCTTCGTTGATAAACCTTTGAACATTTTCTACAGAAACTACCGGATCGCTCTTACTATCGGCGAAAAGATATCGAATTTTTTTCCCCAAAATGCCTCCCGAAGCATTGACCTCTTCCTGAGCCAACTTATAAGCCTGGAGTTGGTCCTTTCCTTGTAGCGCATAGGGGCCCGTAAGGGGTATGTTGAGTCCTATGATGACCTCCTGGTCTGTGGCGGAATAGGAAATTATGGGACCAAAACTTATAAAATATAAAACTAAGAGAAAAACCATCGTAAAGCTATTCCTTGTCTCCATTATTGTATCTCCACTTCCCACTCCAAATTCATCTTAGTAGATCAACTCAACTATTTCTCCCTAGCATAGAATAATAGAAATGATGTGACAATATAGATTTTTTTTGAGAATAATATAGGTCGCATTGGCAAATTTTTCAGCATAGAGGAGTAGGAGTATGGTTGAAGAGCTTCGCAGGATGTATCGAACTATTGTAAGCGACCATTTCCCGGAAACCCTCACCATCTACTTCGGAGAACAGAAGCTAGTCTACAGAAAAAAGGTTTGGAGAATCCCTCAGGACGATGGGTCCCTAGTAGAACAGGGACTTCGCTACGGGGAAAACCCTGGCCAGGAAGCTGCTCTTTACGAATTGGTGGGAGGTAATCTTTTGCTTGGAAGTTGTCAGTACATAGAACCCGGCAGAGGCCTTGTAAGCGCTATAACTGAGGAAGATCTACTCCAGAGAGGAAAACACCCTGGAAAAATCAATCTTACTGATGTGGACAATGGCCTAAACATTCTAAAATTTCTTATGGATAAACCAACTGCTGTTATTCTCAAACACAATAACCCCTGCGGCGTTGCCTCCTCTGAAGACATTACTAAGGCCTTTTGGAAAGCCTATAGGGCCGATAGAGTTGCAGCCTTTGGTGGATGTCTTGTGGTAAATCGACCTTTAAATCGCGAGGCGGCCGAAGTCATATATCCCTGCTATCTTGAGGTTATCGCAGCTCCCGACTATGAGGAAGGTGCTATAGAGATTCTCAAAAGAAGAAAGGATCTACGACTTATCCGCATCGCAAGAATTGATCGGCTTTCAGAATATCGAGGTCTTCGTTACGTCGATTTTAAATCGCTTATGGATGGCGGTTTAATTGTTCAACAGTCACTCCTTTGCACCATAAATTCTTCAAAGGACCTGAAACCGGCGGAGGCGATCCACGATGGGAAACTCTACCGGATAAATCGCCAACCAACCGAAGATGAAATAAGGGATATGCTCTTTGGGTGGTTTGTCGAGCAGGGAGTAACTTCTAACTCAGTTTTGTATGTAAAGGACGAGTGCACCGTAAGTATTGGCACAGGGGAGCAAGATAGGGTAGGGGTCGCAGAAATTGCGGCTTACAAGGCCTATCAGAGGTTTGCTGATCTCCTTTGCTTCGACCGTTATGGTATTTCCTATAAGGAACTAGAACTTTCTGTGGAAAGGGGTGAAAAACCACGGAGGGTAAAGGATGAAATAGATGAGGAAACTAGGCACCAAAAGGGTGGGCTAATAGGTGCCACAATGGTTTCCGATGGTTTCTTCCCCTTTAGAGATGGAGTGGATGTGGGGATAAGACATGGGATAAGGGCTGTAATACAACCAGGAGGTTCGGTTAGAGACTGGGAAGTTATAGAAGCCTGTAACGAAGCCGGAGTTACAATGGTTTTCACAGCTCAAAGAGCTTTTAAACATTAATGAAGAAGGGCTTTCTTGCTAGAAGAGTGGAGGAAAGAGATTAGAATATTACGTTCTTCCCTTGTAAAAAAGCGAAGATCGACCACTTCCTGGACACCCATGTTAAGTTTTTCATCAACGAGCTCTAACATGCGAATAAGACGATTTTTCAAGGGGGATTTTCTCACTTCAGCTTCGACTGGTTTGAGAATGTCCTTAGGATGATATGGACCGAGAAGGCGAGCGATGGTTGCCAAACGATTGGCCTCCTCCGTATCGCCTTCTTCCTTATAAATATTCGAAAGGGTCACAAAAACTATAGAGTAGTGGGCTAGCTGTTTTTCAACATCTTTTAAAATTCCTATACCCTCCTCTCGTCTTCCCAATGAGATAAGAGCAAGGCCTAGGTAAACTTGACCTTTTAGATGGTAGGGATGGATAATTAACCCCTTTTTACAAACCTCCACAACATCTTCAAATCGCCCCTCTTCATACAGAAGTTTTGCCAGTTCCGCAAAGATAGGAGAACTATGATCCTCCTTTAGAATCTCTTGATACCACTCTAATCGATCTATAACTCCATCCATTTGAAAAAACTCCGCCTTGTTTATGGGGGAGGCCCTAGGAGGCCTACCCCTTCTCCATCCTTTGGTTTAGGAAGAAGATTTCAGTTCAGGAAATTCGTGGTAGAAATACTCGTTCGGACGACGTTCACCCTTTTGCTTGGCCTGAATCTCCATTTCTCTAAGCTCTACTCGTCTGATCTTTCCACTTATGGTTTTTGGTACTTCGGGAACGAATTCGATAATTCTTGGGATCTTAAACTTGGCAAGTATGTTCATGCAATGTTTGAATAATTCTAGAGCGAGCTCTCTTGAGGGTTCGTAACCCGGTTTCAGAATTACGAAGGCCTTGACCAGCTGCCATCTCTGGGGATCTGGACTTCCAACGACTGCAGCCTCTGCAACGGCAGGATGTTCAACGAGGGCGCTTTCAACTTCAAAGGGACCGATACGATAGTCCGAAGACTTAATTACGTCATCAGCTCTTCCAACGAACCACCAATAGCCTTTATCATCGAAATAAGCACGGTCACCGGTGTAGTAGTAGTCTCCACGGAAAGCCTCCGCCATTTTTTCTGGTGCGCCAAGGTATTCCCGGAATAAACCGATGGGACGCCAATTTTTGAGCCGTATTGTAATGTGGCCAACTTCGTCTGGTTTTGTAATCTCCTTTCCTTCATCATCTACAAGGACGACGTCATAGAGGAAGTGGGGTCTTCCAAAGGAGCCAGGAATAACCTTTCCTTTATACCAAGGAGGATTCCCTATCATAGCCGTTGTTTCAGTTTGGCCATAGAAATCTCGAATCTCTGTTCCTGTGTATTTCTTCCATGTCTGGATGATCTCGGGGTTAAGGGGCTCACCGGCACTTACCGATTCCCTTAGGGCAGAAAAATCGAACTTTGATAGATCTACCAGTATAAAGGCTCTCCAAGCTGTGGGAGGAGCACAGAATATGTTTACTTTATACTTTGCTATAGCTCCCAGGTATTTTTCCACATTGAGGCGACCATAGTTAAAACCACTTGTAGTAGCTCCAACATTAAGGGGAGCAAAGAAGGAACTCCAGGCGTACTTTGCCCATCCAGGCTGGCTGAGGTTATGGTGGATGTCACCAGGCCTTAACCCTATCATGTTGGCGGTAGAAAGATGTCCTATGGGGTAGGATGAGGCTGTATGGACAACTCGCTTCGGCATACCGGTTGTTCCAGAGGTAAAGAAGCAGAGAATGATGTCGGATGGTGAAGTTTTTTCAGCAGCAGCAGATGTGGATTCCTTGTCAACCTCAGAATAGGGCACCCATCCATCGGTTCCATCGACGCTGAGTTTTACCTTGGGTTTAATACCTAAGGCATTAAGTGCTTGGTCGATAAGGGGAGCCGAAGTTTTTGTGGCTATAACTGCCGCTGGAGGATAGGTATCGAAACGATATTCCAGCTCCTTTGCCGTCATGGTCATGGCAGTTGGAACTAGTACCATTCCACCCTTCACAGTAGCTATGCTGGCGAACCATATTTCTGGAAGAGCTGGGATCATGATGTAGACAACATCACCTTTCCCCACTCCGTTGTTTCTCAAGAAATTAAGGAGTTGGTTGCTTTTTTCGGCAAGCTGAAGATAAGAATAATTCTTTTCATCACCGGTGTCGAGGTCTGTCCAAATTAGAGCCAGTTGGTCTGGTCTTTCTTTGCAATGGAGGCCTTCGAAAATCTCTTCTGCCCAATTGAAGTGCGCTGGAAGGGGAGTTTTATTAAGTTTTTCAAAAAAGGCCTCCGATGCCTTGGCTTTTTCTTCATTGTCAGGCATCATATTGATCTGCATTAGTTCACGATAAAATTGCTCCATTCCCATAGCTCCTTCTCCCTCCTTAACTTTTGATGGTATAATGCCTTAGTGGCCAAAAATGTTGACCCCCCATAAATTAGACCAACTAAACCCAGGCCTTTTTACACAGAACATCCGGAAAACAGACGACAGTAAAAATCTACCGAACTCTCAGGTTATAACAACGTATCAGTAATGATCGGTTTTACATGTCGCGCAGTTTCGAGGTATCATAGTAGCTAAGTTTGAGTCAAGGAAAAATTGATTCATGATGTAAAATCTTTTTATATCTTCCCATAAGGAATCTGAGGGAACTTTGTGAGATTACTTTACAATTGTTCTTAAGTGCCAACCATAGCGAGTATAAACCTCTGAAGCGAGATGATCTAGCTGCCTTTCAATAAGTTCATGGGAAGGTAGATCAAAGGGAGAAGGAGGATTCCATCTTTCAATCTTTGCGGGCTTAAAATACATGGCTTTATCAATTGAGGTGAGTTCCTCAGGGGAGAAGTTTCCTCCAAGGAATTTTTTTCTCTCTAATTCAACAACATCCATGCTTTTAAGGAATTGGATGATGGTGAGAAGATCGAAATTCCTGTGGAAAGTCTCGATATTTAGATTGACCGCTCTTATCTGTTGTTGGAGTGTTTCATAAAGTTTTCTGTATTCGGCCATCCTTTCTATAAGACGTTTATAAGCCTCATGGACAAGCCTTTTAAACCTCCCTTTATGGGTCAAGGCGGTAACGGTTATAAAACGGGTATTGTGGCGAAATTCCTCAGTGAGGCAGCCACACCAGTAGGAATCTTCCGAGATTCCAACCATAATTCTCCATCGATTCCGAAATTCGTTATCCACAAGAAGATAGCCTATACGGGAAAAACGGTGGCATGTCTTTTGGGCCTTCTTTAGGGTCTTAACGCCTAGTTCATCCAACTCCTCCAATTGGAGATCTATTAAACGTCTTTCTCTGAGATAGTTTTCAACTATCTCTTCCTGAACCTGCCGTGTAAGCGATAGTATCAAATCATCTTCCATTTCAAAGCACTCCTTACTATCTTAAAGTGCCCTCATTTGAACATGGGAGAGGGGAAGGGAAGATAGAGATTGGAAGGAAAGTCTTCCCTATTTTTTACTACCCTGATTCTAAGAGTGTTTTGATCATCATGTTCTAGGATCAACACCACGTTAAGGAATCCCTCAATAGTATCACAGGGATAGGGCACCCTCCCTTCGGTTTGTTCTTTTATATGGCCATGCATCCTTGCAGACATCCATAGGGGCATCCGTTTTTCGATGAGAAATGCTTTAAGCGATGAAAAAAAGGTCTCATCAAATCTTTCTACGTCGAGTCCATCCATAATGATAAGGGTAGGTATGAAATTTGCCTGCTCAATCAAGTTGGTCGTAAGCTCTCTTAATCTCTGAAGAGAAAAACTATTATGTAAAAATGAGGCAATAAACCTTAGGGGATCGGTTTTCGATACCATCTCTTTAATTATAGCCCTTGGCAAATTCTTACAGTAGGTTCTTAGAATTTCTTCATACCAGGTTTTTATCTTATCGGGTGTTTCATCCACACAAACATGTAGGACTCTACCTCCCTGTCTTATTTCCTCTAGAGCAAGAAGACAGAGAAAGGCGGTTTTTCCAACTCCAGCTCTTGCCATAACCACACCTATCTCTTCCGGTTTAAGGGACGAGATTGTTTCCAATCCCGCTGACACGTAGGGAAAGTTAAGCTCTTCCACGCCGATCCTCCTTCAAGTTGTATCGAGTTTATTTCGACTTTTTCGCTTTTACAATATCATCTGTGATATGTTTAGGCACAGGATTATATCTAGAAAATTCCATCGTAAATTCCGCCTTCCCCTGAGTGATAGAGCGAAGAGCCGTAGCGTATCCAAACATTTCCGCCAAAGGGACTTCTGCTTCTACCGTTGAAAAGGATCTGTCTTCCGAGGTGCTTACTATGATGCCTCGCCTTTGATTGAGGCTTCCTAACACCGCCCCCTGAAATTCCGTTGGTGTCTCTACGACGACTCTCATTATTGGTTCAAGTAGTATAGGTTGGGCCTTTTCATAGGCCAATCTAAAGGCTCCTATCGCCGCCTGTTGAAAGGCGATATCTGAGGAATCAACGGGGTGGTATGCTCCATCCTTTAGGACTACTCGAACTCCCACAATTGGGTAACCCCCAAGCCTTCCTTTAGTAAGACATGAACGAAAGCCTGTATCGCAAGAAGGGATGAACTCCTTAGGAATCGCTCCTCCCACAATTTCGTTAACAAACTCGTATTCACCTTCTTCCAGGGGCTCGATGTATCCAACAACTCGTCCGTATTGTCCTGCTCCTCCCGTCTGTTTTTTATGGGTATAGTCAAAGTCTGCCCGTTTAGTAATGGTTTCCCGGTAGGCTACCTGTGGTGGGCTCACTTCTACCTGAGCCTGATACTCCCGTCTCATCCGTTCAATATAGACCTCAAGATGAAGTTCTCCCATCCCTGAGATAATTGTATCTCCTGTTTCTTCATCTACATAAGAACGAAAGGTTGGATCTTCCTTTGTGAATCGGTTTAGAGCCTTGCTAATTTTTATTTGGGAGTCCCGATTCTCTGGTTTTATGGCAAGGGAGATGACTGGAGCCGGAACATGCATGGATGTCATCACATACCTTATTGAACCATCGGTAAAGGTGTCACCTGAGACGCAGTCTATCCCAAAAAGGACCACTATCTCGCCAGAGAGAGCTTCATTTATCTCTTCCATCTCATGAGCGTGCATCCGACCGAGTCGACCAACTTTAACCTTTTGCCCCGTTCGCATATTAACTATGGTGTCTCCTCTGCGGAGCTTTCCTTGATAGATTCTAAAGAAGGTAAGTTGTCCATAACGGCTTATTTCCAGTTTAAAGGCGAGCATCACAAGGGGAGCCTCTGGATTGGGAGAGAGGGCTACAGGTATAGATTCATCCTGTTCCCCCATCTGGTATGCTTCTACCGATACATCCAGAGGGCTTGGAAGATAATTAATCACTCCATCGAGAAGTAATTGAACGCCCTTATTTTTATATGCCGATCCGAGGAACACGGGAGTTAACCTAAGAGATAGGGTGCCCCGTCTTATGGCGTCATTGATGAGAGTTTCCGTCACAGCATCCTCTAGCACAGCTTCGGTCAGGTCGTCGGAAAATAGCGATGCGATATCGAGGAGCTCTTCTCTCTTCTGTTGGGCTAGTTCCAAATACTCTTCGGGGATTTCATGTTCCACCACATTGTCTCCAAGAATTCCCTCAAAGGAGTAGGCCTTCATTTTTACGAGATCTATAACTCCCTTGAAATCTCCTTCAAGGCCCCATGGAAGCTGAAGAAGCACCGCGTTGTGATTAAGGCGGTCTCTAATCTGATCAACAACTCTAAAGGGATTAGCACCGATCCTATCACACTTGTTTATAAATGCGATGCGAGGCACATTGTAACGACGCATCTGCCTGTCCACCGTTATAGACTGAGACTGGACTCCGGCAACAGCGCATAGCACAAGCACCGCTCCATCGAGCACTCTAAGGGCCCTTTCAACTTCAATCGTAAAGTCCACGTGACCAGGGGTATCTATTATATTGATCTCGTGCCCTTTCCAATAACAGTAGGTAGCCGCCGATTGGATGGTAATGCCTCGCTCACGTTCAAGCTCCATAAAATCCATAGTGGGGCCATGACCATCCTTTACATCATGGACGGTGTGAATTCTTCTGGTATAGTAGAGAATACGCTCTGTTAGAGTTGTCTTTCCCGAATCTATGTGGGCACTTATACCGATGTTTCTTAACCTATCAATCTGGGTTGTCATGTTTCTTTACACCTCTTGCTATAATTTTGAGTTGGGCAAAACCGAGGCTCGCTTATGTAGCAAAAAATAGGCCCATTTGAAAGAAAAATCTTAGAATATGTGTGAAGGTATTAGAGACCTTATTAGTCACCTGTAGAAATCCACTCTATGGTTATTAATCGCCCATTTTCGTCTAAGATATCGAATAAAATATCCCATCTGTTTTCAGGAAGCCCATCAATTCCTAGCCGATCAGGCCATTCTATTACAGATACGCCATTTCCATAAAGAATTTCCCTAAGGGCTATGGATTCGACATCCTCTGATCCCCTAATCCTATAAAGGTCAATATGGTAGAGTCTAGTTGTTCCTAAGTATTCGTTTATTATTGTAAAGGTGGGACTGGTAATGGGTATAGAGGGAGGAATTCCAAGGGATTGAGCAATTCCCCGGGTAAAGGTCGTCTTCCCAGAACCCAGGTCTCCCCAAAGGGCTACCACATCTCCTGGCTTAAGGCGGGATCCAAAGGTTCTTCCTAGAGCTACAGTTTCCTCCGGAGATCTTGTTGTATATTTTTCTGACATCTTAGAAAACCCCGTTAGTTCTATGAACCTTGTTTTTCTAACTCTCGTAAAATTCTTGGAATTTCATCTAAGAGATCTGTAGCAGCTAACCCTCGAGAGCCCCAATTTTTCCTTTCCACAATTCTATCGGCCGCCAGTCCATGAACGAAGACCCCTACACATGCGGCTTCAAAGGCATCGAGTCCCTGACCAATAAGGGAGGTTATTAATCCCGTAAGTATATCTCCCATTCCACCAGAAGCCATAGCAGGATTTCCTGTAGTATTTATAGCAACTCTTCCGGAAGGATCGGCCACTACGGTTCTATGTCCCTTCAGTACCACAATAACTTCGAAATCCTTTGCAAATAATTCGGCTACCTTAATACGATTGGCCTGCACATCCACTGTAGAAATTTCAAGAAGTCTTGCCATTTCACCAGGGTGAGGGGTTATCACTACAGGGGAGGTAGCATCCCGTAGAATGTTACAACGTCCCACAAGACTTGTGAGGGCATCTGCGTCCGCAACAACAGGGCATGGTGAAGTAACGATGAGTTGACGCATTAGCTCCTGAGTTTCTGGATGTAGAGAGGCGCCTGGTCCAACAGCTAAGCACTGTTTGTTGGAGATAAAGTCCATAATCTCATCTAAGGCTTCTAAAGAAACCGACTGACCTTCTGTTTCAGGAAGGGGAAGAGTCATAGGTTCAGTGAGTTTTACTTCAAAGATGGGGTTTAGACTCCTAGGGGTCATGAGGGTTACAAGCCCAGCTCCCCCTCTCAATGCTGCAAGGGCTGCCATAGCTGCAGCACCTGTTTTGCCGGGGGAGCCTGCTAGTATAGCCACATGTCCTGCCTGGCCCTTATGGGTTGTTAGAGGTCGTGATTCCATGGTCTTAGCCATAAATTCGGCCGTTAGTAGATAACGGGTTATTCGATGTTGTTCGATAACCGAAGGGGGAATGCCTATGTCTATAACCCCTAATTTTCCTACGTAACGCATACCGGGCCAGCATACATGACCTATTTTAGGAAGTCCAAAGGTTGCTGTCGCGTAGGCACTTATGGCTGTTCCCATGATCTTTCCCGTTGAGCCATCAACTCCTGATGGGATGTCTACAGAAAGTACAGGGACTCCCATGCTATTTATGTGATCGATGGCTTTTTTGAAAACACCTGTCACCTCCCGAGTAAGTCCAGTGCCGAGTAAAGCATCTATGACGATTGCACTCTTGGATAATAGATCCCATTCTTTACCCTCTTCTTCGCTTAAAAAATAGACAGGTAAGCCAAGGTTTGTGACGATTTCGTAATTAAGGAGAGCATCCTGAGAAAAATGCTGGGGAGACTTTAGGCAAAACACCTTCACGCTAGCACCCTTCCCATAAAGAATTCTTGCTATAGCTAGACCATCACCTCCGTTGTTTCCGGGACCTGAAACCACGGCAATGGATTTTTTTAGAAGATCTGGAAGAACTTCCTGAAAAAATTGACAGGCACCTCTTGCAGCATTTTCCATAAGAACAATGCCAGGGATGCCGATTTTTTGAATTGTAAACCGATCAATCTCTGCCATTTCCTGGGCAGTCACTAGATACATCTTTAATCTCCCTCAAGAACGACAAAGGCTATAGCATAGTCCCTATCATCGGATAAACTGAGATACCACCGATGTATGTTCATAGCCTTACACCATGTTTCTAGCCTATTGGAAAGGACAATTTCAGGACGTCCTAACTCATTTGATACCACCTCTATGTCACGCCACTTCAGGGGATCTCTTATTCCTGTCCCCACAGCTTTGGCAAAGGCTTCTTTAGCGGCGAATCGTAGAGCAAGAAAAAGTCCTTCCTTTGATCGACTCCTGGCTGCAAAAAGCTCTCTTTCGGTGAAGATCCTTCTACGGAAGCGGTCTCCCCATTTTGACAGGGCCATTTCAATTCGAGGAATATGCACTATGTCAACTCCGATTCCACGTATCGCCACTTCTATTTGCCTCGTTCAAGAGGATTCCTGATAAGTTCTACCATATCTCTTACAGCCTTTTCCATACCTACAAGAATAGCCCTCGCGATAATGGCGTGTCCTATGCTGAACTCTTCAATCTCCGGGATTTCCCTTAGCCACAATATATTTTCATAATCGACACCATGGCCAGCATGAACGTGGAGTCCTAGCTCTCGAGCAGCCTTTGCAGCGTTACGAAGGATTTCGAATTGACGCCGCCTTTCCTCCTTAGTCTCGGCTTCTGCAAAGATGCCCGTATGAAGTTCTACAACATCAGCTCCAACTCTACTGGCAGCCTGAATTTGTGAAATTGCTGGATCTATGAAGAGACTAACTTCTATACCATTTTTGTGAAGGACCGAGATTATATCCTGAAGACGTCCTTCCTGATCTAAGACATTTAAACCACCTTCGGTGGTGAGTTCTTCCCTTCTTTCAGGGACGAGAGTTACCCGATCTGGCTTTATTCGCGTGGCTATAGAGATCATTTCCTCAGTGGTTGCCATTTCTAAGTTTAGGTGAGTTTTTACAGTTTTTCGAAGTAGCTCAAGGTCTCTATCCTGAATATGGCGTCGATCTTCTCTTAGGTGGACCACAATGCCATTCGCCCCTCCCAGTTCTGCAAGAATAGCTGCTGCTACTGGATCTGGGTTTTTTGCTCTTCTCGCCTGTCTAAGGGTCGCTACGTGATCAACATTTACGGCCAGCCTAGCCATAGAATTACTCTCCTTTACTTCCTTCGTTCTCTGTAAGATACCATGTCCACAATGAAGGATCATAACCAAGAGATAATAGTAACTCCAATGTCTTTGTATCCATGGTTGAGGCTTCTTCTGGTGTAGAATGGTCATACCCAAGAAGATGCAAGATGCCATGAACCAAAAGAAGATCCATTATCATCTCAAGGGAGTATCCCTTCTCTCTTGCCATATTGCTTGCTGTTGTAACGGAGATTACCACGTCACCTAGCATCCTAAGACGATTTTCACTGGAAGACAAGGGATCCTCCATTGGAAAGGCTAATACGTCTGTTGGCTCATCGATACCCATGTAGCGAAATTTTAGATCCCTTATGGTATCATCGTCAGTAAGGAGAATGCTCAACTCGATCCCGTCACAACCCAAGGCGTCTAAGATATGGTTGGCTGACTTTTCCAATCTCTGGAGGTTGATTTCCTGTTGTAGCTGTGCGTTTTGAATCATCACCTCGTTCATTTGTTGCATCCTTTTTAGTGTCTAGACCCTGTTGTTGTTGTGGGTATTCGATACGCTTGTGATGAATGGCTGCAAGAATTTGGTAGAAATGTTTAGCAATCTGGTGGAGATCTTTAAGGGTTAGTTCGCAGTTGTCGAGCTGACCATCTGTGAATGCCTGATTGATGATTTTTGATACCATGCCCTGAATTCGGGCCGGTGTAGGATTGGAAAGAGATCTACATGCCGCCTCTGCAATGTCTGCAAGCATAACCAGGCCGGCTTCCTTTGTTTGTGGCTTGGGACCTGGATAGCGATAATCTTCAATGTTTACCGGTGGAGGCTCGATCCCCTTTTTGGATTGTTTGGTTTTACTTCGGAGCTCTAACGCCTTGTTGTAGAAGTAGGAGATCAGGTTAGTGCCGTGATGTTGCTGTATAATGTCTATTATTTGTTGACCAAGCTTATATTGCTTTGCGAGCTCAACGCCATCCTTAACATGGGAGATCAGAATCAGACTACTCATAGATGGCGCTAGTTTTTCGTGACGGTTTTCGGAGCTAAACTGGTTTTCAATAAAGTATAGAGGCTTTTTTATTTTGCCAATGTCGTGGTAGTAGGCAGCGACTTTGGCGAGCAACCCGTTGGCTCCTATTGAATTTGCTGCTGCCTCCGCCATTGTGCCAACAATGAGGCTATGGTGATATGTACCAGGGGCTTGAATCATAAGCTCCCGAAGGAGGGGATGGTTTATTGATGCAAGCTCCATAAGTCGCATGTCGGTGGTGTAATTGAAGAGGTGTTCCACAAGGGGAATGAAACCTGAAGCTAAGACACCTGAAAAGAGGCCACTAATGAGAGAAGCGGCGATGTGGGAAAAGAGAAAACTCCAGTCCGCCCCTGTAAAGATAAGCAAAGAGAGGGCGACAAAGGTAGCCTGAAAAATCCCAATCCAAAAGCCAGTTCTTATTGGTTTCATGCGATCATGGTAGGGATGTAATAGGTGGACACTAAGAATTGAGCTAAGAAATAGATATATAAAAGTCCACAGTCCTCCTCGACAAAGAAAGGCTACAACAAAACATAATGTGAAGGAGAAGAGATAACCTAGGGATACGTTGAAAAAGGTTGTAACAATCATGGGGGCTGCTGTGATGGGTATGACAAGGGTTAATAGGTCCAGCTCATTTCCGAAGAAAAATGTTCTGTTTAGCGAAAACCCCTCTCCGTAGACTTTGAATTGAATATGGGCTAACCAAAAGGCGATACAGGCATAGAGAATAACTATGGCGGATAGTAAAAACACATCCCTGTCCTTAAGCCTTAATAGCCCAAAGTGGCGAAGTCCAATAGAAAAGGGCATTACACTTATGGTGGTATAGAATAAGGCAAGGATTAGGATGAATGTCAAAAGAGACCCACTGGAGCCATAACCTAGGGCGATTTTATCCCAGTGAAGGGAAACAAAGAGAACTGTTATAAAGATGGAGCAAAAAAGGGCTGCTCCCCACCGTTTCCAATAGGGGGTAACCCCTCGGTGAAACACTAACTTTACTCTATCGCTATAATTGGCCATGTTGCCCATTATATTCTTTTTGTTAATAGGGTTATTGTTGTCTCTTCTTTTCCCCAGAATTACAAGATACTCTTTCATATGCCATAATTATATCCTGCACCAGCCTATGTCTAACTACATCACGATGGGAGAAGAAGATAAACCTAATGCCTTCGATACCTTGAAGGATTTCCATAGCTTCTATAAGTCCCGAGAGCTTTTCGTCGGGAAGATCAATCTGAGTGACGTCCCCAGTAATCACAGCTCGGGAACCGATACCAAGGCGTGTAAGAAACATCTTCATTTGTTCTTTTGTGGTGTTTTGTGCTTCATCAAGGATTATGAAGGCCTCATTTAAAGTCCGGCCTCTCATAAAAGCAAGGGGAGCAACCTCTATCACTCCCTTTTGGATTAGTCTTGAAGCATCATCAAAATCCATCATGTCATGAAGGGCGTCGTAAAGTGGTCTAAGATAGGGATTAACCTTTTCCGCCAGATCACCTGGAAGGAAACCTAGTTTTTCTCCAGCTTCTACAGCAGGCCGGACAAGAACTATGCGGCGTACTTCCTGTTTTATGAGAGCGGCAACGGCCATTGCCATAGCGAGGTAGGTTTTACCCGTTCCAGCTGGTCCAATTCCAAAGACTACGTCGTAGTTGCGTATCGCCTCTATATACTCCTTCTGCTTTGGACTTTTTGGAGTAACAGATTTACGGTTAGATCCAACTATGATCCTATCGAAGAAAATATCCTTGAGACTGGCATCTATGTTCTCGCTAAGGATTCTTGAGGCGTAGATAACATCACTCGTATACACTTGGTAGCCCTTTTGGATTAGATCCGATAGTTCCTCTAAAAGTCTAAGGGAAATATCGACCTGTGGAGCGAGTCCTTCTATAGTAAACTGATTGCCTCTCAAATGAAGCTTTACTCCCAGCTGTTTCTCGATGACTTTGAGGTTTCCATTCCGTTCACCCGCAAGCTGTCTTACAACCTCTACATCATCGAAGGAGCAAGACTCTTTCGCAAATAATCCTCCTGTTTTGGACCTCAATTTCTTACGTTTACCTCCTTCGAATGTATAATTTCCACATCTTTTTAACACGATATTAATGATAGGAAAAGCTTTTATCATCAGAGTTATTGGCATTTACTTTTTGTTGATAGGGATTACCATTAGAATAAAACAAACCCTATGTTCAAAGTTAAAAAAATAAGGAGGTTTCATATGGCTTGCTTGCAACATACCATAGAGGATGAAGCTAGAAGACTTTGCGAAAAGATCCGAGAGATCTATCCAGACATTGGAAGATGTGGAATTGATGTTCAGGCATCCTACGATGAACAGACAAAGGCCTGGGTCGTTAGCCTTTCTAAGGAGGGACATACTCTAAAGACCTTTCTTGAACCTCAAGACGTTCAGGCCTGCAAGGAGGGGCGTGAGTGTATCCACTTAGGACTTCAGATAGAGCAGCTTAAAAAACATGTGGGGCTTCTTTAAAAAGTAGGGGGAAACTATGCAGGATAAGAGAAGCTTTCACCTTAAAGTTCAGGAAATGTGTGCCTGTTATGCCCAGACAGATCCTTTGAAGGAGATGTCAAACCTTAAAATTGCTCCTGATGCTGATTTGGAAGAGGCAGCGGTAAAGTGGATTGCCCTTACGTTACTGTATGGTATAACCGATCAGGCTAAGAAAATAAAGCTATCCATTGAAAAGGATGGTTCCGTTTCTGTTACGGCCAAATATTACAAGGCCGAGCTCCCATCCCCTGGAACCGAGATCGGGAAAAAAGTGATCGATGTTATAAGAAACATCATGCACCTTGATAAACCCTCCGGAGAGCTTCCCCTAACCGTAGGCATTGGAGAAAGCAGTATAGAGGTCGAAATAGAGCTAGAAAAGGAAGACGATAGGGAAGTTCTAGAGATAGAGTTTCCAAAAACTAAATAGATGACACTAGGTGAGGCGAAGATACTTCGTCTCACCTTTTAAACCGCAATCAAGGCCCCTCCCTAAAAATTACGACGAGACCCTTAGTAGTATTATGATTATGATAAGGTTGGAGTTGACTATTTTTGAATGTAGAGATAAAAGGTATCAGATTTTTCGCCTGGGTGGTAGAAGAATCTAATTATCTCCAGGGAGAGGATAGAATGAAAGAGATTTTCGTTAGAATAGAGCGTTGTGTTGGATGCCACTCCTGTGAGTTAGCCTGTGCTGTAGAACACTCTCGCTCTAAGAACCTATATGAAGCCATTTATGAAATCCCGCGACCAAAGAGGCGACTTTATGTAGAGCAGATGGAAGGCCGAAGGATCCCTTTTCTCTGCCGTCACTGTGAAGATGCTCCCTGTGTGCGGGCCTGTAGAACAAACGCTCTTCTTCAAGATCCCGTTACAAGAATAGTTACCCACAGCCCTGAACGATGTATTGGTTGCTGGCTCTGCGCTATGACTTGCCCCTACGGTGTTATCAATCGAGAAGAGGAAAGGCGTATAGCCATAAAATGCGACCGTTGTCCTCAGAGGGAGGAACCAGCGTGTGTGAAAGCTTGTCTTACAGGGGCTCTTGTTTTTTTGGAGGAGCAGGATTTTGCGAGCCTTGTGAGACGTGAGGCTATCTCTAGAACCTTCTAAGGATCAATTGTGATGCGAGATCCTATCTCTTCTGTAGTTTGTCCCTATTGTGGGGCCGGTTGTAGATTCGGTCTTGTTATTAAAGATGGGAGGGCGAGGGATATTTGTTACGACTCAGACCATCCCGTAGCCCAAGGAGCTCTTTGTCCTAAGGGTAACTCTGCCTTAGATCTTCTTTATCATCCGGATCGATTGTTATTCCCCTATAGGCGTGACTCCCATGGAAGGAGACATCGCATAAGCTGGGATGAAGCCCTAAAGACTATATCCACTAAACTTCTTCAGATCCGCTCCGATTTTGGTCCTGAAGCCGTTGGATTTCTTGCATCGGCTAAGGTATCGAATGAGGAGAATTATCTTTTTCAAAAATTAGCAAGAATTTTTGGCTCTCCCAATATCGATCATTGCGCAAGACTTTGTCATGCTCCCTCCATTGTGGCTCTTTCTCGATCCTTCGGCTCAGGTGCCATGACCAATCCTATTAAGGATCTCGAAAACGCTCGCTGTATATTAATTATCGGCTCCAACTTTGCTGAAAACCACCCTGTTGTCTCCCGCTGGGTATGGAATGCTAGAGATAGAGGGGCATATATAATTTCTGTTGATCCTAGGGTTACTCCAACCACCAAAATGGCCCATCTTCACTTGATGATTCGCCCTGGAACCGATGGTCTACTTCTTAATGCCATGATGGCGCAAATTCTTCGGGAGGGTTTAGAAAATCGAGATTTCATAAGATCCCGAACAGAGGGGTTCCAAGAGCTAGAGCCTATTTTGAGAAGCGTAAATATTGAAAAAGTTTCAAAACAGATTGGAGTTCCCTTGGGGGATATAATAACTGCAGCCCGTCGTTATGCTAACTCTTCTGCATCTTCAATTATTTACTGCATGGGGGTTACCCAACATAGGTCTGGAACCGATTTCGTCGCATCCTGTGCAAATCTTGCTCTACTTTGTGGTCATATAGGTCGAAGTGGAGCGGGAGTATTTCCCCTTCGGGGTCAGAATAATGTTCAGGGAGCATCGGATATGGGAGCTCTTTCGGAGTTTCTCCCTGGCTACGTTCCCGTAGGAGATGTTGAAAGAAGGCGATCGATAGTAAGTCTTTGGAATCAGAAGGATATACCTGTTGGTGGCTTGACTATCACGGAGATGGTAGATGAAATATTGAGCGGTAAAATAAGAGCCCTTTTCGTGTTGGGTGAAAATCCCCTTGTTTCCGATCCTTCTGGGGCCGAGACAGAAAGGGCCCTTTCAAGGCTGGATCTTTTGGTCCTAGAGGATATATTCCCTACAGAGACGGCCGAACTTGCCCATTTTGTTCTCCCTGCGGCCATGTGGGCTGAAAAATCAGGAAGTTACACTAACACAGAGCGTAGAGTCCAATGGTCGCCAAAGGTTTTAGATCCTCAAGGGGAATCAAAGCCGGATCTGTGGATTATAGGTAACTTAGGTAGATGGCTAGGGATTTGGGAAAGCATTCCAACCCCAGAGGAGGTGCTCAGAGAAATCAACAAAGTTGTGCCCCTATACGGAGGAATCACACCGGAGCGACTCCTCGGTAGAAGGGAAGGTCTTATATGGCCCTGTCCTGAGGAAAACCATCCTGGCTCTCCTATTCTCTACGTTGAGAGGTTTAATAGAGAAAATGGACTAGCTAAATTCTATCCCTACGATGCTGACCGTGATGCTACTCCTACAGAGGAGGATACGTTTTCTTTAATAACAGGGCGTGTTGTTGTGCACTATAACTCTGGTTCAATTACCCGGCGGATCGAGGCCCTTTCCCGCTACGAACCTAAATTGGAGGTAACAATCCATCCGAAGGACGCTGAAAAACTTGGAATAAGAGCAGGCGATCTCGTAACAGTAAGAGGAGAGAGGGAGGCTGTAGATGCCATAGCTAAAATCAGCTCCCAGGTTCGGGAAGGTAGCCTATTCATGCCCTTTCACTTTCCTGAGGCAAATAGGCTTACACCAAGGGATCTTGATCCCCTAGCCAGAATCCCTTCTTTTAAGGATGCAAAATGTAAGATATCGACTAAGGGGACCTAGTATGGGATCTTCATTAAGAATTTTTCTAAGACCAGAGCGATGTATAAACTGCTACGCCTGTGAAGTTGCCTGTGAAAAGACTCATGAGGGGATGGGAAATATAAAAGTTCAAGGCGTTCCTTTGGTATGTCTACATTGCGAGGTGCCCCCCTGTATTACATCCTGTTATAGGGGAGCCTTAGAAATAAAAGAGGGGATAGTTGTTATACGTAAGGATTACTGCACTAATTGTGGAATTTGCGTATTGTCCTGCCCTTTTGGAGCTATCATGGTGACCGAGGTTGAAAGGGATGGAAAAAAGATACCAAGGATTCATAAATGTGATGGATGTTGGGAAAGGCCTTATGGTTTTGCGGTTTGTGCTCTAACATGTCCATCTGGAGCTATAGGATGGGAAAGGTTTGAGGATGCGGTGGTTAGTAAGAGAGAGAAGGTTTATAGGTTGTATCTAAGAGGGTAGGAGGGGGAATATAGTTTTGAGAAGGCTTTTAATTAACGAAAAATTATGTATCGGATGTTATGCCTGTTACAATGCCTGTGAACACGGCGTAGTTCGTTTAAATGATGAAGGTTATCTTAGAAAAATTAGTATATTGGAAGCCTGTAGGGAGGGATGTATTTACTGCAAGGATATTTGTCCAACGGGTGCTATAGCCTTTGTCTATGAGGATTTTAAAGTCCCTCAGGAGATACTTTTGGCAATGGCTTCCTGTGTTAGTTGTGGTTTACCGATGGCAACGGAGAAGATGATAGAGTTTCTTTCGAAAAGGGTAGAGCATATTAATCTAAAAGTCTGTCCTGACTGCCGGCGAAGATCAAGTCAGCAGGCATAAATTACTTCGGAAGGGTCTTAGTATGAAAGAGTTTTTGCTCGATTTCCTGATTTGTCCTTCCTGTCTTCCTGAGGAATATCCCCTTCAGGAAAGGATAGAGACTAAGGAAGCCCACGATATTATCTATGGAACCCTTAACTGTCCCCATTGTGGTAAAGCCTTTCCCATAAGAGAGGGTATTGCCTTTTTAGATCCAAATCCAGATTGGAAGCCTATTCCTGGAAACAAATATGAAACCCCCCAGGCACTATCTTCTTATCTCTGGAGCCATTATGGAGATCTTATGGGGGAAGAGGGACACATAGACGCCTACAGAAAGTGGGCTGAGATCATGGATTCGTCGGATGGGCTTGTTGTTGATGTTGGCTGTGCGGTAGGGCGCTTTGCTCTGGAGATGAGCGAAAAGAGTAGGTTTGTTGTTGGATTAGATGTTTCCCTCCTATTTGTTTCTACAGCTCGTAAGCTCATAAAGGAAGGTGAGCTAAAGGTAAAACTTTTCGAGGAGGGACTTATAACTCGAGAAAAGACCCTCTCCCTTGCTCCTTCGTGGTATTCTGAGGGAACAGAATTTATTATAGCCGATGCTCTCCATTTGCCCTTTAAGTCTGAAACCGTTTCAGTAGTATCTTCTTTAAATGTGATAGATAAAGTTCCCAATCCCTTGAAGCATTTGACAGAGATGAATCGGATCGCTCGTCACTATAGGGCTCAGTGTATTGTATCGGATCCTTTCTCTTGGTCTTTGGAAGCATCTCCTGTTGAGCTATGGTTAGGTGGTAAGGACAGTGGTGATTTTTCTGGGTATGGTCTGGATAACATAGTGGGGCTTCTTGAATCGGGAAATGGAGGGCTAAATCCTCCCTGGCGCGTTGTTCACAGAGGATATGTATGGTGGAAGCTGAGAACTCACCGTAACCATTTTGAGTTAATAAGAAGCCTTTTTATAAAGGCCATGAGATAAAGAGAGGAAGAGGGATGATTCATTATACCGTTTGTAGGCTTTGTTCCGCCTGCTGCCCCATTGAAGCTATAGTTGAGAAGGGAAAGCTGATTAGTGCAGAGCGGCTCTCCTTTTTGCTTCCAAACAAAAGACTCGTATGTCCAAAGTTAAAGGCTGCACCAGATATTGTCTATTCAAAGGATCGCATTCTCAAGCCCCTCATTCGTAAAGGTCGCCATAGCGAATTTCGAGAGAGTTCTTGGGAAGAGGCTCTCTCATTTGTTGCTGAGCACCTTCAAAAGATCAAGGATTTTTATGGGGCTCCATCAGTCGCTTGGCTTAGGGGTATGGCGGCAGATTGGGGGGCTCCATGGGATTACGCAAATCGTCTAATGAGTGCCTTCGGTTCTCCCAACGTAATAGGCAATGGTTCTGTGTGTCACGTGGCGAGGGAGATGGCTCACGTTTACACCTACGGTGTATTGACAGCTCCCATGGCGAAGGATGCTAAATGTATTGTCATTTGGGGAAAAAACGATAAAAATACGGCCCCAGGCATGGCGGAGGCTATACTTTTTGCGAAGGAAAGGGGAGCAAAGCTCATTGTAGTTGATCCTGTAAGAACCTTCTTCACCAAAAGAGCGGATATATGGCTTCAAATTAGGCCAGGCCATGATGGCCTTCTTGCTATGGCGTTTTTACATGAGATTATAAAGAATGGGCTTTACGATAGATCCTTTGTGGAAAAATACACCCTGGGCTTTGATAAGCTTTGTCAGGTTGCTCTTAACGATAGATATGATCCCGATAGGGTAGCGGAAACGTTATGGCTCAACCCTGAACTTATAAAGGAAGCAGCTAGACTCTATGCCTCTACCAAGCCGGCATGTATAATTGATGGGAATGGCCTCGACATGCAGCTTGAGGTTTTCCAAGCTACGAGGGCAGTGGCTCTATTGAGATCTATTACAGGGAATCTCGATGTGCCTGGAGGTGACTTTATAACTCAACCGGTGCCATTGAAGAATATCCAACTTAAGGAACTTCTTTCTCCGGATATTCAACCTATTACATCCTCCTATCCACTTTTTAACTCCTTTCATCCCACCTGGGGGTTGCATGCTCAATCCTCCTTGATTGACGCTATACTGGAAGAGGATCCCTATGCCATAAGGGGTCTAATTGTTCAGTCAGGGAATCCAGCGGTTACAATGACTGAGGCGCATCGTGTTTCTATGGCCTTGGAAAGGTTGGAGTTTCTTGTTGTAATCGATCTTTTTAAGAACAGAACGGCCCATTTTGCCGATGTAATTCTTCCTGCCACAACCTGTTTTGAGAAAACACAGCTTAACCGGGTATCTATGAGAAATAGTCTTGTGGTGCTCCAGAATCAGGTAATACCGTGGGTTGGCGATAGTCGTCCAGATTGGAAGATCACCTTCGATATGGCCCACTACTTGGGGCTCGGTCGTTATTTCCCATGGAAGACCGTCGAGGAGGCCATCGATGAGCAATTGGAACCTTCGGGTCTCAGTGTAGAAAAACTTAGGGAACATCCCCAGGGGCTCTATGCCTCACCGTTGACTTACGAGAAATATCGAACCAATGGATTTTCTACTCCATCGGGAAAGGTTGAAATATTTTCGGAACGTCTTGAGTTGGCGGGTCATGATCCTGTACCCTACATGAGAGGCTTTCCTGAGGATCCTGTAAGTTTTTCCGATCTCAGAGATCAATACCCTCTGTTGGGTATTAGTGGGGAGCGGAGAAACTGTTATACCCATACTCAATTTTTTCAAATAGAGGCATTAAGAAAACTCGAGCCGGAGCCCTTCGTCGAGATTCATCCCGAAGAGGCAACATCTATCGGAATTAATACGGGAGACAGGGTGGTGATAAGGACTCCTCGAGGCGAAGTTAGAATGAGAGCTCGGGTATCCGACATTGTGCCCAGGAAGGTGGTTCGAATCCCATGGGGATGGGGCGAATTAGATCCCCGATGGAGTCTAAATAATCTCACGGATGATAGAAAAAGAAACAGTATCACGGGAACACCATCCAGTAGGAGCTTCTACTGTAGAATAGAAAGGGAGAGGATTTGAAATAGATTTCTCTTCCCAAGCCCACAAAAATTTCTACCATTATTTCTAGAGTTGTGATACTCAATCGCTTTACTCCGGTGTTAAAACTATCTACCGGAATGCAAAGTTATCCGGGAGGAGGTTTTAGATGGCGCTTATTGTCCAGAAATATGGTGGAACGTCGGTTGCAGATATCGAGCGAATCAGGTCGGTAGCGGAACGTGTTATAAGAGCAAAGAGGGAAGGGCATGATGTTGTAGTAGTTCTTTCCGCCAGAGCAGGCGATACAGATAGACTTATTCAACTTGGGAGAGAGATGAGCCCAAACCCCGATCCGAGAGAACTAGATATGCTTGTCTCCACAGGTGAGCAAATTACTATTGCCCTTTTCTGCATGGCGGTTAAAGATCGAGGTTATGATGCTATTTCTATGACAGGCTATCAGGCTGGCATTCTTACCGATGATCATTATGGGAATGCCAGGATAAGCTCAATAAATACAGAGGCTATAATGAATCACCTTAAACGGGGCAGAATAGTAGCTGTTGCAGGTTTTCAGGGAGTAGATCCTGAAGGAAATATTACTACCCTTGGTCGTGGAGGATCAGATACGACAGCTGTTGCTATTGCTGCTGCTATTAAGGCTGATCGGTGTGAGATCTATACTGATGTTGATGGTGTTTATACCACCGATCCATCAATCTATAAGAAGGCAAGAAAGCTTAAGAAGATAAGTTATGAGGAAATGCTCGAGATGGCGAGTCTTGGGGCTAAGGTTCTTCATTTTCGCTCTGTTGAATTTGGAATGAAATATGGAGTTCCAATCTATGTTGCCTCATCTTTTAAAGACGTCCCCGGCACGCTTGTTACCAAGGAGGATGAAGATATGGAAAGGGTTGTAGTTTCTGGGGTTACATACACTAAAAATGTTGCTCGAGTTACAATAAATGATGTTCCCGATGTTCCAGGAATGGCGGCGGCAATATTTAGACCTCTTGCTGATGCCGGTATTAATGTGGATATGATTATTCAGGGAAGTAGCGGCATTCCTGGAAGAGCTAGCATATCATTTACGGTTCCAGAGGATAAGTATAACGAAACGATAGAAATAGTCCAAAGCATATCTAATAAGATTGGTGCCGGGAAGGTTCATGGGGATAATCAGATATCCAAGGTTTCAATCGTAGGTCTTGGGATGAGAAGCCATTGTGGTGTTGCAGAGAAGATGTTTTCAGCTCTTGCGGCTCAGAATATCAATATTCAAATGATTAGCACCTCTGAGATAAAGATCTCCTGTGTGATTGATTCTAAATATACGGAACTTGCCGTTAGAGTGTTACATGACGCCTTTGAGCTTGATAAGGATCCTAACGGAGTTTTCCAAGTTAAGGAAGAAATTTTACCGAAAGAGGTCGTTAGATGAGAGAAGGGGTGGTTTTATACGATACAACTTTGAGGGATGGCACCCAGGGTGAGGATTTTTCTCTCACCTTAGAAGATAAAATTAGGGTCGCCCTTAAGCTTGATGAACTTGGCATTCATTACATCGAGGGTGGCTGGCCTGAAGCGAATCCGAAGGATACCCAATTCTTCGAAGAGATAAGAAACTACAACATTAAAAATTCTATTATAACAGCCTTTGGCTCTACCCATCATAAGGACGTATCTGCCGAAAACGATAAGAACCTAAGAGCACTTATAAGAGCTAAGACCAAGACTGTCACAATTTTTGGAAAAAGCTGGACACTTCATGTAAAGGATGCTCTTAACACAACCCCTGAGCGAAATCTTGCTCTTATTCGGGACAGTGTTGCCTACCTAAAGCAGAACGTGGCAGAGGTGATTTACGACGCGGAACACTTCTTTGATGGTTTCAAGGACAATATGGAGTACGCCCTTTCCACCCTTCAAGCGGCAAAGGATGGAGGCGCAGATGTCTTAGTGCTCTGCGACACAAATGGTGGTTCACTTCCTCATGAAATAGGCGAGATTGTTGAGGTTGTAAGACAACGTTTTCCCGATATGGTGCTAGGTATTCATGCCCACAATGATTCCGACACTGCTGTGGCTAATTCTATTGAGGCTGTAAGGCGGGGTGTTAGACACGTCCAAGGAACAATGAATGGAGTGGGAGAACGTTGTGGAAATGCGAACCTTGTTTCCATTATTCCCAACCTTTGCCTTAAAATGGGGATTGAGTGTATACCTAGAGAAAATTTAAGGAAACTAAGACATGTAAGCCGTTACATACTTGAACTTGCAAATCTTGCTTCGAATAAACATCAGCCCTTTGTTGGGCGGAGCGCCTTTGCTCACAAGGGAGGAGTTCACATTAGTGCTGTCGAACGCAATCCTAGAACCTACGAGCATATAGAACCGGAGTTGGTAGGTAATAAACGAAGGATCCTCGTATCAGAAGTTTCTGGTCGTGCAACAATTAAATGGAAGGCTGATGAGTTTGGTATAAAAATTTCTAGAGACGACCCTGTCGCCATGGAAGTTGTGGAAATGATTAAGCAGTTGGAATTGGAGGGGTATCAATTCGAGGCTGCGGAAGCAAGTCTTGAGCTTCTTATAAACAAGGCGATGGGGAGATCCAAGAAATATTTTGAACTTATAGGTTTTAGGGTAATTGATCAGAAACTTCAAGAGGATGGAAGTCCTGTCGCTGAAGCGACCATTCAGGTTAGGGTAGGAGGGAAGGTAGAGCATACGGCGGCTTTGGGGAATGGTCCCGTCAACGCCCTTGATAACGCCCTAAGAAAGGCTCTTGAGAGATTTTATCCTCAACTCAAGACGATGTCACTTTTAGATTACAAGGTTAGGGTTCTTCCCGGTCGCTCTGGGACTGCTGCTAAGGTGCGGGTTCTCATTGAATCTACGGACGGTGTTGACCAATGGGGAACGGTTGGGGTATCCCACGACATTCTTGAGGCCAGCTGGCAAGCCCTAGTGGATAGTATTACCTATAAGATGTATAAGGACGAAAAGGGTAAATCCTAAGGGGGCTCCTTGGTTCTTGACAATGGTAAGAGATTTTCTATACACAGCACGTGTCGATGCTTTAGATAGGGGAATATATCGTTTAGAAAGGGGTCTGAGTTATGAAAAGGACATTTCAGCCGAGCAATATTCGAAGGAAGAGAACCCATGGGTTTCTCGTCAGAATGTCGACTAAGGGAGGGCGAAAGGTTATCAAGAGACGTAGAGCAAAAGGGCGGAAGAGACTTGCAGTGTAGAATAGTATGAACACATTTAAGCCCTATGAGAGATTACGTAATAGTAGATCCTATGAGCTTGTAAAATCGAGAGGTAAGAGAATCAAAGGACGTTTTTTCATCATAAATTACATGCCTAACGGGCTTTCGGTCTCAAGACTTGGTTTGATAGTCCCGAAAAAGTATTACAAAAAAGCAGTGGAGCGGAACCGTGTGAAGCGCTGTGTTAGAGAATGGTTCCGACTCCATAAAGATCTTCTCTCTTCTCCTCCCAAGGATATCGTGGTAGTAGTGTTGCCTGGAATGAATCTAAAAAGCTGCAGAGGAACCTTTGAGGAGCTAGAGAGCTTGTGTGGTCGAATATACTAGGGAAATTGAACGACTTGATGGTTAATGGAGTAAAATTTCTTATTTACGGATATAGAATTATCCTTTCACCAGTTTTGGGAAGCCGTGGAGTATGTAGGTTCTACCCCAGCTGTTCTGAGTATGCCCTACAGGCATTTCTTAGATATGGTTTTTTGAAGGGACTTATGCTCTCAGTTTTTCGATTAATGAGATGTCATCCCTGGCATCCTGGCGGATATGATCCCCTTCCTGAATCATTGGAATTGAATATTATCGGAGAAAGAAAATGGAAAAAAGAGCACTTCTTGCCTTGATACTCTCAGTCTTAGTTTTACTTTTTTGGGAATACTATTTTACCCCTTATCAGCCTCAACAACCGTCTAAGGAGTCAAAAAGCGTTGAATCTACGGATCAGAAAAAACTTCCAGAAAAGCCCTCTCTTGATAATTTTCCCCCAGGCGATACCACTTCTATAAGACCCTTTACTGAAGCGGCACCAAAGATGGAAAAGTGGATTGTAAAGACTCCAATATACGAAGCTGAGATAGTGGATAGGGGAGCTAGGATTTCATCCATTAAACTTTTGCGTTATAGGGCCTTTCTAGGAAAGGATGCTCCTCCTATGGAGCTTATTTCAGTTCAGCCCCTGGGGTATTTTCCCGGCTCGGTTGATCTATTAAAGAATCAAAAACTTTATCTTGCCACCCATTCCTATAAGGGGCCTAGCGAAAGGGAGATTATTCTTAAGGATGGGGAAGAAAGGTCGGTAAAATTTTATGCTCTAGTGGGCGAAAAGGTGCTAATTGAAAAGACCTATCTTTGGAGATCGAACACTTACATGGCTGATATGGAGGTCAGAGTAAAAAACATCTCCAGCGAACCTATTGAGGATCGTATTGGTTTGAGCTTCTACTTTATGCCTTACCAAAAGGATGAACCTTCCTATAACATATCTCAGCTTGCCTATTATGGGAATAAGTCTTTTAATGCGTTAGATATGAAGGAACTCAAGAAGGAGATGAAAACAGTATCGGCGCCTGTGGACTGGATAGGGTATCAGAATAATTACTTCCTACAGGCGCTTATTCCTGAAACCGATGAAAAGTATCAGATTGTAGGGAGGATTGTAGACGATAAAGACTCTGTGGTGCAACTTGTTTATCTTTCAGAATCTTTTAATCTAAAGCCGCAGGAGGATAAGGTATGGAAGTTCAAGTTTTATACTGGTCCCAAGGAGATGAGTGAACTGAAGAAATCGGGTTATAAACTTGTAGCATCCATTGATTATGGATGGGTTGGATTTCTTGCTAAGCCACTTTTATATCTTCTAAAATGGCTCTATTCTTTTACCCACAATTATGGTGTAGCTATTATTATCCTTACAATTGTTGTAAAGCTTGTTTGTTGGCCACTTACGGATAAGAGTTATCAGTCCATGAAAAAAATGAAACAAATTCAGCCTCTCATTAACCAGATTCGGGAAAAATACAAAGACGATAGGGAAAAACTCAATCAAGAACTAATGAATCTTTACAGAACTTATAAAGTTAATCCAATGGGAGGATGTCTTCCCATATTGCTTCAGATTCCAATATTTTTTGCGCTCTACCGTATGCTTTACAGCGCTGTGGAACTAAGACACCAACCCTTCTGTCTTTGGATCACGGATCTTACAGCTCCAGACAGGCTTAATATAGGGTTTTCTATTCCCTATTTGGGAGGACTACCGGTTCTTACGCTGCTCATGGGAGCGACAATGTTTATCCAACAGAAGATGAGTCCATCGCCTGGAGATCCACGCCAGGAGAAGATAATGCTGTTGATGCCAATAGTTTTTACGGTGTTATTCATAAATTTCCCTTCAGGTCTAGTGCTCTACTGGTTTGTTAACAATATTCTTTCGATCGCCCAACAGTATTGGATTGAGCGATCGTCGAAAGAATAATGTGGAAACCGGCCTGTGAGGCGAATCGGTTTGTTCTCCCTTTCTTTTTCGGATCTGGTGGAGGCCAGAAGGAGGATGAGGCGATGTCCAGTCTTGAAATCGAAGAAAAGTCTATAGAAGATGCTATCAGGGTAGCCTGTGAAACCTTAAAACTTCCCCGAGAAATGCTTGACATAGAGATTATTTCCAGGGGTTCCTCTGGTATTTTTGGGATAGTAGGGGCTAAAAAGGCGAAGATTAGGGTCCGTCCCAAGAAGACCTCTCCGGAGGTTCTTCTGGAGAGGGCCAAGGCAATTCTTGAGGAGATTCTTCGGTATGTAAAACTGCCTGTGGTGGTAGATGGAGAGTTGAGGGAGGATCATGTTTACTTAAACATCATAAGTAACGGTTCTGGACTTCTTATAGGTAAGAAGGGGCAAGTCCTGGATTCCCTCCAATATTTGGTTTCCAGAATTCTAAGTAAACAGGTGGGACAGAATATTTCGGTCGTTGTGGACACGGAAAATTATCGATCTCGGCGAGAAGAAAGTCTTCGAGAACTTGCTCAAAAATTAAGAGAAAAGGTGAAAAAGACAGGTAAACCTATTACCACCGGCCTGATGAATACAAGTGAAAGAAGGATTATCCATCTCGCCCTAAAGGATGACCCAGATGTTAGAACTAAAAGTAAAGGCGAAGGCACGATGAAACGGATTATCGTCTATCCTATCAAACAGGATAAGGTAAAAAGTAAACGAACTGGACAATAAATCTCATTTTAGGAAGATCAACCTTTGGATCACAATTTTGTCTTTTACGGTCATCCCTGAGCAGATGTTGTGGCTGCCAGGGATGATATAAAATTCTCATGGTGTTTTTCAAAAACTGTAGCCCTACTTGTGGGTAAGCTTTATAACATGTTGATAATACTAGTATATTAGTTGGGTATCCTTAAAAAAATTAATAAATGCTATTTTAGGGGTTGACAAAGGGTGATTATTTTCGTTAGCCAAGAAGGGTCTTACCATTTTTGGTTGTTGTCCGGAAATAGGTTTGAACCTGGAAAAAAGGAGTCAACTCCATGAATAAGCGAGTAAATAGTAAGTTTTTATTCGGATTGATGGTGGGACCCATACTTTTTTCTCTATGGTTGGTAGGATGGCCACTTTGCCCAAAACTTGAGGCTATGACTAGATCTGTAGGTTATCCCTTTGAAGGTAGGCTAGAAAATGGCATACCCTTTCCTAGAGAATTCCGCGGGTATCAGCTAAGATCCGTAGAACACACATATACTACTCCTGAAGTAATTGGAGCCCTGCTTGATGCTATAGAAAACGTAAGACAAGATTTTCCTGATACATGCGATATTTATTTAGGCGATTTTTCAAGGCCCGGTGGGGGGCCTTGGTATCCTGTTCATAAATCACACCAAAATGGTCGAGATGTTGACATAGGGATGTATGCTAAAGGTAACCAACCCTTAAATACCCTAGTCCCCATGAATGAAGAAAACCTTGATCTCCCCAAAAACTGGTCACTTATATTACACCTCTTGAACTCCCATTTAGTTGAGAGAATTTTTGTAGATATATCTATTCAACGTCTTTTGTATAACTACGCACTATCTCAGGGATACGACAAGAGTTTCCTCGATAAGGTTTTTCAAGCTGGATCGGGGGAATATGAATATACCTTTGTTCGGCATGAGCCTAATCATAGAGACCATATGCACATAAGATTTGTAGCTCCATGGTCGGAGCTTGCTGGACGTATTGAGAACCCATCTCCCCAACAGATTAGAGTGATTGAGCTTGCCCAGAGTAGCTTCCTTCCGAAGAAGGTGCTCTATTATGCTAAAGATGAGGGGACTCCAGAGGCCTTGAGTTCCAAGTTGGGTATACCTCTAGAGGACATTGTGAGGTGGAACAAATTAAGACGGTTGGATGTAATTAGACCTGGTATGCCCATAGTTTTTTACAAAAGAGGGTTTGATTTTGAAAGTGTCCAACTGGCTCTAAGTCTTGATGCTATGCTTATGAGATCTCGAAATGGAGAAAACCTAGCCCTACTTCATAACGATGTAATCTTGAACATTCCATTGACACGAAATATTATCTTTCAAATTAGATCGGAGGAGGATAAAAAAAATGAACCATCCCCTCAGCAATTGTTTGGAAATGTTAAGCCTGTGAATAAAGCGAAACCATCTTTCCCTCCTCTATTTCATGTTGTAAAAAAGGGAGATACCTTAGAAAGTATTGCTAAAAAGTATAATCTTTCCATCAAGGAAGTTGTAACCCTTAACAAGATTTCTCCGAAGACCACTCTAAAGCCAGGGCAAAGACTTATTATTTCAAAAAACAACCAACGTAAATCTACACCCGCCAATCTAGTGGCCTTAAATAGAACCTTTGGTGACAAGCTACAGCAGAATTCAAAAAATGACAAGGTTACAAAAGCTCCAAAGAATGTCTCCGTTGATGGAAAGTCCTCCAGTAGTGCTGTCAAAGCAAAACAGGTGTCTAATAATAAGCCCTCATCAAAGGCTACAAACCTTTCTCAACAGGCTAAAGGAAAAAAAATGGAGGTAACAAGGAAGTCCTCTCCCACTACGGTAATCACCAAGGCTAAACAGCAGGATAAATCAAAGGTATCACCGATCTTGAAAACCTCCTCGGTAAGGAAGAAGTAGAATATCTTACAAAGGAGCAGGTTTATCCATACTTGCTCCTTTGTAGAGACTGTGGGATCGATCCTAAGGAATGAGCTATTCCATCTTATATCTAAACTTGGTTCCCTAATTTTAAAAAAGCCTTGATTTTTAGGGGCCTTGACTCCTTTCGCTCCTTGAATCCTCCTGTGAGAAATCATATTTTATCGATTTTACCTTATTATTTTATTACTTCGCAAAACAATTAGATCTTATTAACTACCCTCACATCTTTCCTGAAAAATTAAAATTGTTGCCAATGGCTGTTGTCTTGAAGAGAATCCTTGGAATAAGAAGTAAATTGGGAAGTTTCTCATGGATAAAAGGAGATTATTTTAACCATTTTTCTAATTTCTCTGAGATTTTTGTCAGCAGTGGGATATACAAAAGCTTTCTATGCTATAGTCACTCAAGCTGTACTGCACCCCAAAAGTGTGGACACTTTTTAGCCTTTCAATTTGTAAAGCCCTATACAACATCTCTTCTCTGTCCCTCGTAGTATTTTATCTCATATTCCTCTGGAGATAAATAATCCAGAGCACTATGCACATAAAACCTATTGTAAAATCCTACCCATTCCCTTATCCTCTCTTTCGCTTCCTCAAAACTACTAAACTCATCAACCCAAATCAACTCCTCTTTGATTGTTCTCATTACTCTCTCAGTGTCAGCATTTCCCTTAGGATTGTCATAAGAGGTGAATATCTGCTCAATCCCAAGCACTGCCATATCTTTCATAAAA
>JAOACS010000019.1 GCA_026417655.1 Syntrophobacterales bacterium | reverse complement strand
AGATGTGTATAAGAGACAGGGTCCACTCTCATCCCCATGATAGACCGCACCAGTAGGAGCTTCCGTTAATACGGCCTTATCGGAATCGGCTTGGAGCGATTCCTCATATCTTTGCCGTCCCTCTATACAAGCATCGGCGATACGAGACGCAATAAGACGGACGGCCCTTATAGCATCATCATTTCCCGGAATGGGATAGTCAATAGGATCTGGATCACAATTGGTATCCACTATCGCCACTACAGGAATTCCAAGTCTATTGGCCTCTGCTACCGCTATTTTCTCCTTTTGGGGATCCACTACAAACAGGGCCCCCGGAAGATGGGACATTTCTTTTATACCGCTTAGGTTCTTTTGAAGCTTTTCCCTTTCTCTACCCAATCTTAGCACTTCCTTTTTGGGAAATCGGGATATGCTCCCATCCTCAAACATAGCGTCCAATTCTTTAAGACGTTCGATCCGGAGCCGAATTGTTTTGAAATTGGTAAGCATGCCACCAAGCCATCGATGGTTGACATAATACATTTCGCACCTCTCGGCCTCTTCCCGAATGATGTCAGCGGCTTGCGGCTTAGTTCCAACAAACAGAACCGTTTCGCCAGCACTCGTGGTCTGAACTATAAACTGATAAGCCTCTTGAAACAGGCGAACGGTCTTTTGAAGGTCAATAATGTAAATACCATTTCTGGCTCCGAAGATGTAGGGTTTCATCTTGGGATTCCATCGTTTAGTCTGGTGTCCAAAATGGACACCCGCCTCTAAAAGCTCCTTCATTGTAATCACTGCCATTTAAAACCCTCCTTTGGTTTAGCCTCCACCCCCAACGCATCCACCTAGCTGTGGACACCCAAGGACTCTAGAGGGAGTGTGCGATTTCCTTGAGCCGGATATCCTTACCATAACAGTTAAAAATCGTGCAACCGGAAAAGTAGATATCCCCTTTGGGAAGATTCAAAGGGTCTTCAAAAATAAGTGGATCCACCTACCTTAAGGGACTTCTTTGATTCTTGAGTTTTTTTTATTTATGGAGTAATATTAAAAAATAAGGTTAGATTTTTTGTAATGCCTGGGTGGCGGAATAGGCAGACGCAAGGGACTTAAAATCCCTTGGGGCTTTGCCTCGTGCGGGTTCGATTCCCGCCCCAGGCACCAAGATTTACTAGAAGGCACTTACGGTAGCTAACTAAAGGAGAGATTATGGATTAGGTACTACCTAATGGCGGAGGGAGTAGGATTCGAACCTACGGTCCCGCTTCAACGGGACAACGGTTTTCAAGACCGCCGCCTTAAACCACTCGGCCATCCCTCCACTCACATTATTCTGCTACCACTTGCAGGAACTTATGTCAAGAATAGGAGGAGAGGGTCGATTAAGATACCAACCTACAAGAAAACTTATCAGTTGAAGTAAATAAAGACGATGTTATAAAAAATATCCCCTTTGTTATATGCTTTAGGATTCCCATTCGCCTAGTATAGCAAGAAGACCTTAGCTAATGCCAAAGCCCATAAATCTTTATTTAGAAGACTTAGCCTAGAAATGATAAATTACCCACAAATTCCCTTAACATCAGTCCTAAATGCGACTTTCTCACCAAGCTCTAAATGACGTTCTTCCAACTTCTTGAAACTATAGACCAGCTACGCTATCATCCCTTTGGCATTTTTACCTAGAGGGTAAGGGGTTAGAATCTTGTGAGCTCCACAAGGCAAAGAGCTAAAAGACCTCGAGATTTCGTCTGCCACGCCTGCGGGAGGAAATTGCCCTTCTGCTGGTGGTGTCCCTGCGGATTTATGATCTGTTGGGATTGTATGGAGGAAAATTTTTGGGGTATGACCTGTAACGGCATTATATGGACCTGTCCGGATTGTGGGACAGTACACGGATTCGGAAATGATTAGCAAAAAGGAGAAAAAACCTATGAAGAGGAGAGTTCTCATAATTGGAGCGGTAGCCTTGGGACCGAAAGTGGCTTGTAGACTTAGACGCCTCGATCCAGTCGCCGAAATAATCCTCCTTGATCAGAACGAATACATTTCCTACGGAGGATGTGGCATCCCTTACTTTATCTCAGGAGAAGTAAGCGACATTAAACAGCTTATGAGCACAAGCTTTCACGTGGTGAGGTCTCCTCAATTCTTTCGAGATGTAAAGGAAGTTGAAGTAAGAACAAGAACTCGCGCTATCGACATAAACCGTAGAAAGAAAGAGGTAATTGTAATAGACCTTTCTAGAGGAGTAGAAGAATCGCTTCCCTACGATGTTTTAGTCATAGCTACGGGTAGCAAGCCCAAAAAACTTTCCGTCCCCGGTGCCGACCTTCCCGGTGTGATGACCCTTTCTAACCTACACGATGCCATAGCTATCAGAGATCGCGTCTCGAAGGGAGAGGTTGGATCTGCGGTGATCATAGGAGCAGGTCCAATAGGGTGTGAAATGGCCGAAGCTCTTGCTGATCTTTGGGGTATTGAAACAACGGTAATTGAACTGATGCCTCAAATCCTTCCGGGACTTCTTGAGCCGGCCATGGCTAACATTGTCAAAAAACACATGGAGGATCATGGTGTAACAGTATATACCAGCGAAACCGTTACAAGTATTGAGCAAGAAAACGGGAGCTATCGTGTGGTAACAGATAAGAGGACCCTAAAGGCCGACCTCATTATCACGGCCGTAGGAGTCGAACCTAATGGGGAACTTGCCAGAAAAGCTGGCCTCTTAGTTACCCCTAGAGGCGGCATTGTCGTTAATAAAAGACTTCAAACTTCAGATCCTTCCATATACGCTGGAGGAGATTGCATTGAAATCCCCCATCTCGTTACTGGAAAGCTTGTTCATTTCCCCCAGGGATCCCTTGCCAATAGACAGGGTCGAGTTATAGGAACTAATATCGCTGGAGGATATGCCGTCTTCGAAGGGACAGTAGGAAGCTTTGCTGTAAAGGTTTTCGAACTTGGTATCGCTTCGGTTGGTATAAGTCTGGAGCGGGCTAAGTGCGAAGGTTTTGATCCTGTCTGTGCCTATGTGGTCCAACCTGACAGGGCCCATTTCTATCCCTCCCAACAGCTCATGTATATGGCTCTCATAGTTGACAGAAAAACTCGCCGCATCCTTGGAGCTCAGGGCATAGGTAAAAATGGTGATGCCGTCGTTGGAAGAATAAATGTGGTCGCATCGCTTATCGCTTCAAAGGCGACCATCGAAGTTTTATCCAATATGGAAATGGCCTATACTCCCCCCTTCGCCTCGGCTTTGGATATAGTAAATGCCGCAGCGAATGTGGCGGAAAACATTCTGGAGGGCCTCAATGTGACTATAGATCCTGAGGAATTTTGCTCTATCTTTCTCGGAGACGCTGTAAAACCGGAAGATTTATGTGTCTTAGATGTTCGCTCCCCAGCTAATGCTCGTCCCTATGTGGAAAAATTTGGTCCTAGATGGGTCAACATTCCCCAGGAAGAACTAATCCATAAACTCGACAATATCCCAAAATCGGACGAACTAATCTTGGTTTGTAATTCAGGGGCAAGATCATACGAGGTTTTAAGACAACTTCAGTCAAAGCTTAGCAGAAAAACACGAAATCTCCAAGGTGGCGTAGCACTCCTTAAGACCGGTGGCATGTTAACTCTCGAGGAAAGCGACGAATAGGGGGTCTCCATGAGCCCCTTTGCCGTCTTTTGGGATCAGTCCTTTTTGTGGGGGCTCTTCGTCTACGATACCCTTTTAAAGCTCCAGCTGCCCTTCAGTATTCTCAGCGCTAGAGATATTAGGAGAGGAGCCCTTGAAAACTATAGCGTTCTTATAGTTCCTGGAGGCTGGGCAGTTCACAAGAGAGCCTCCCTTGGCGAAGAAGGTGAAAAGGCTATTCGCAGCTTTGTCTACCATGGGGGAAGTTACCTAGGTTTTTGTGGAGGAGCCGGTCTCGCCCTGTCAGGTCAAAGGACTCTTAATATGGTGCCGGTAAAAAGATCGCCTCTAGAAAAAAGACTACCTAGCGCAAGCGGAACCGTCTATGTAAAGATCTTAGGTGATCATCCTAGCCACAAAGGGCTACCTCCCACTATAAAGACCACAGTGTGGTGGCCCTCTCAATTCGACATTGAAGCAGCAGAGGAGGTCACTCCTCTAGGTATTTATGAGGGCACCGGCGAAGATTTCTGGGTCTCGGACATACCTATAGAAGGTATAGAACCTGAAGAGTTCGGAAGACTTGAAGTAATTTATGGCATAAACCTCGACCCATCAAGGTATTTTCTAGGCAATGTGGCAATCCTTGAGAGTAATTACGGCTCAGGAAAGCTTATCCTCTCCTACCCTCACCTTGAAACTCCCGAAGATGAGGAAGGAAATGAACTTCTTCGGAGGTTCCTACTATACCTGGATGACCATGCTCGCAGAAGCCATCCTGTCCCCTATCATAAAGATACCAATGGAGAACCCGAGCTAGATCATCCCTCCCTATCGAGTTACCATACCGTAAAAAGGACGCTTGATAAAGTAAGAGATTTTATCCGCCTTGGAGAAAGCCATTTTTTATGGTTTTGGCGCAGGCCCTGGATCCTAGGATGGAAAAGAGGCGTAAGGGGACTAGAATATTCTATGCTAGTAACGTGTCTTGCTTTCCTTGAAGTCTCACTTTCCATTCTTTCCTTGAAAAAAACTGGAAAAAGCAATAGCTCATGGGATGTTAGACTAAAGAATCTTGAAGAATTAATTGATGAGTTTCTTCCCCTTGCGAAAAAGCTCCTCATCCAAGAACGGCTAGCCTCCTTCTCTACGCCAATTTCCAAGATAGATCGACTAAGTAGTATTGAAGTAGACAATCTTAGAGCCTACCTTTTTGGACGTCAGATGAACCACGGGGGGTTGTGTCGGAGGATATTCGACCTTTTAGATACTCTGCTTTTTGATTCCATTTTGCTCCTAAAAAATTATGGAAGTCCTATCCGCTTCCGGACAGCTACTACTATACTACCAAGTTTTTCCGCATGAATTACCAGGGCTACAAGAAGGAGGCCCCAGGAAAAGACGTATTCCTTCCAGGTTCCGTAACTAAAGATAGGGAGGGATACCCTAATCCCCATAAAGGGCACACCCTTAGGCGTAAAAAGATCCAAAAGGCAGTGGAGGAGACCGGGGATGAAAAGAACCCAGGTCCTAAAATGGAAGATCTTATCAAGATGGTTGTAGGGGAAAGAGATTAACTCTCGAGGAGAGAAGGGAGAAAGAATAACAAATAATGTCAAAGCGAGCCATAACCCTATATCATGAGAAAATCCTCGATGCGACGCTATACGTTTGGAGCCAATCCTTTCGATCTGATCCGGGATACTCCCCAATAGAAAGGAGTAACACACCTCTAACAATGAACCACCTGTTATAAGCAAAAGGGATGCAGCGGATATTCTATGATTGATAGCTTTCATAGGGTGGACTGGTATAAACTCCCCGAAAGCTCCTTCGGTGTATAGGGGAAGGACCCAGGTTAGCCAAAGCCTCCAAATGGCCTTTAGTGGGATAGCCCTTGTGACGATCAAAGCCGTAGTCAGGATAGAGTCTATGATAACAACACATTAGACGATCCCTAAATACCTTAGCCACGATAGAAGCGATGGCTATAGAAAGACTCTTGGTATCTCCCCTAGGAATTCCCACCTGCGGATAGGGCAAAGAAAGCCTGTAGGGCCCATCAATTAGCACAAGATCAGGACAGATCTTAAGTGCACAAATAGCCTTTTCCATGGCCTTCAAGCTTGCCTTTAAAATATTCATTTTATCAATATCCCACGGCAAAACATACCCTACCCCTACCGAGAGAGACAAGGAAAGAATCTCCTGAAAAAGGCTTTCTCGTTTCTCCGGGGAAAGTTTTTTTGAATCCCTTGCCCCGTCAAAGATAGCCCCCTCTGGAAGAATGACCGCCGCCGCCACTACAGGACCTGCAAGCGGTCCCCTTCCCGCTTCGTCAACACCTGCAATAAGATTGAAGCCCTCGTTACGAAAAAGCCTATCGAAAAGCTCAAGCTCCCCACTATATCTTCTCACGAATCCGTGCTGCCTTACCAAGACGTTCTCTGAGATAGTAAAGCCTTGCACGTCGCACGCGACCCCTTCTTACAACTTCAATCTTGTCTATGCGAGGAGAATGAAGAGGAAAAATCCTCTCAACCCCTACACCATAGGAGACCTTTCTAACAGTAAAGGTAGCGTTTGCACCGCCCCTATGCTTTCTTATGACAACTCCCTCAAAAACCTGAATCCTTTCCTTATCACCTTCCCTAATCTTTGTGTGAACCCTTACTGTATCACCAACCCGGAATTCAGGAATATCCATCCTCATCTGATCTCGCTCGATCTTATCAATCAGCTTAGTTTTCATAATATTAATCCTCCCGCTTCATTTCATTCGGATCCCTACCGCTAAAAAGACGGTCGATTATAATAGCTGCTGCACACCGAACTGACAAGTGGTTATATGAACTTTTCCCTAAAATCGGCTCAAGAATATATTCGGCCCGTTCGAAGAGCTCCTCCGCAAGTCCCCACGCTGTGCCAAAGATAAGCATTACCGGCGGAAAGGTTGGGTCAGCAAGAAGCTTTCTAGCCTTCTCAAAGGATATGGTTTTTCCGTGATTTCTCACTCGTGCTGATGTTGCCCATATTTGGGGAGTAGCCTTTTCTAAATTTTTGATCTCCTCTAGGGCATCCTCTAAGGAATAGGCAAGAACGATAGTTTCCAAGGCTTGGGCACGCTTTGGATGAGTTACCGATGCCACCCCTTCACACCAGTGGGAAAGGAGTCGTTTCGCCAATTCATGTTGGTCCTTTAAGGGCGTTATAATAAAGCACTTTACTATATCGTAGGTCCTACAAAGTCGTGCAAAATCGTGGAGGTCAATACTGGTTATGGCTGAAGCAATTGTTTCCCCTTTTCTGTTAATCACAGGATAATGAACAAGTCCCACATAAAAGCTCATGGGGTCGCTCCAAATCGATCAAATTTCTCAAGAAGTTCTTTTTCTTCTCTAGACAGGATAACCTTCGCAAAAAGGTCTGGTCTCCTTTCTCTCGTCAAGAGTAGGGACTGAAGGATTCTCCATTTGCGAACTCTTTCATGATTTCCAGAGATAAGAACCTCCGGCACCTCATATCCTCTAAAGGAGCGAGGCCTTGTATACTGAGGGTATTCTATAAGCCCCCTTTCAAAGGACTCAGTTTCGGAAGATTCTTTATTCCCTAAAACACCTGGAATCAACCTAACCAAAGCATCAACAACGACCACTGCTGCAGCCTCCCCTCCACTAAGAATATAGTCTCCTATTGAGATTTCCTCATTTACAAAAAAAGAGACCCTTTCATCAACCCCCTCATAACGGCCACATATCAGAACGATCCGATCATAGAGGCTCCATCTGCGAGCTGTCACCTGATTAAATAGGTATCCCCTCGGTGTAAGAAGAATAATCCTAGGTTGAGGCTTCTCAGCCTGCAATGACTCCAGCGCTCGCACGATAGGTTCCGGTTTCATTACCATCCCCGCCCCACCACCGAAGGGTCTATCATCTACCGTGCGGTGGCGATCCTCAGTAAATTCCCTTAGATTGTGGACTCTAATCTTTACTAGACCCTCCTGAATAGCTTTACCAAGAATGCTTTCTCTTAAAGGGCCTTCAAAGAAGCCAGGGAAGATGGTCAAGATGTCAATAATCATTTTCTCTTAAACCATCCAGTAGCTCTATGATCATATACCTATTTTCAACATTCACTTCTAGAACTATCTCTTCTACAGCAGGGACAAGAATCTCGCTGTCGCCACTTCTAACCACATAGACATCGTGGGCTGGGGTCTCAAAGATCGCCTCAAGAACGCCCACCCTTTCACCACCTCTCGTTCGGACCTCTAATCCAATAAGTTGATAGTAAAAGAACTCTCCCTCCTCTCTAGGAGGAAGTAATTCCTCAGGTAAGAATAGTTCGAACCCTACCAATTTTTCCGCTTCGTCCCTTCTTCTTATCTCCTCCGTATTGACAATCCAATAGCTGCCAGCCCTCTGAATTCTCTTCACAGTAAGCTTATCTAAAACCTCGCCTTCCCCCTTCACAAAAAGAAGATCCCCCCTTGTTTTGAAAGCAAAGCTCTCACCATAAGGGAGGATCTTCAACCCACCATGGACACCATGGGCTCGAACAATTTTACCTATAGGAACCCAACGTTTGGTGTCCATATTCCTTTCTTCATGATGGACTACTCAATAATTTCCAAAACCGCTCTTTTATTAAGTTTCGTAGAAGCAGCACTTAGTATCGTTCGCATAGCTCGCGCTGTTCTACCTTGTCGGCCTATCACCTTCCCTAAATCTTCCTTAGCAACCTTTAGTTCAATAACCGAGGTTTGCTCTCCTTCTATTTCAGAAACCCGCACCTTATCAGGATTGTCAACCAAAGCTTTCGCCATCTGCTCGACCAAATGTTTCAGCATAGCACCGCTCCGTCTTATCTAAACATATTATTGCTTGCCATCTTAGCGTATCTTTCCACTTCCAACCTAGAAAGAATAAACTGTTTGGGAAGGCCAGAGAAATTCACCCCTAGCTCTAAGACACACTAGCCTTCTCAGAAGACATAACCCTTTGCCTGAATTGTCTAATTAAACTCCTTACCGTATTGGTTGGCTGAGCTCCTCGTTGTAACCAATACTCAATCCGCTCCATATTAAGCTCTATAGATGCAGGATCGGTGAGCGGATTATAGGTTCCCAGCTTCTCTAAGAATCGGCCATCTCGGGGAGCTTCCGAATGAGCCGCCACTACCCAATAAAAAGGTCTCTTCTTCCTTCCATGTCGCGCCAATCGGATTCTTACAGCCATTCTTTAGCGTTACCTCCTTTTCTTCCGCTTCAGATCAATAACTAACCCTCTACACAAGATGTCAATTTTTGATATATAGCGTATTTCGTCCTTCTTAGAAAGGAAAAAAAGTTCGTTTCTTCTTTTTCTTCTTAGATTTGCCACTAGTAGCAATCCCGGTTGAAACCGTCATCTGCCGCATCATTTTTCTCATTTCTTCAAAACCCTTAAGGAGACGGTTTACATCCTGAACGGTTGTTCCGCTACCCTGAGCAATCCTACGCTTACGACTAGCATTTATGATGTCTGGATTTTTCCGCTCCTCTTTAGTCATGGAATTTATTATTGCCTCAAGACGGATAAATTCCTTAGGGTCTATCTTGGCATTCTTAAGCTCTTTAAGCATTCCTACGCCAGGAAGAAGCCCTATAATACGCTCAAGGGATCCAAGACGCTTGATCTGACGAATCTGATCTCTAAAATCTTCAAGGGTGTAGGAGTCTTCTTTAAGCTTTTTAACAAGTTTTTTGGCCTCTTCCTCATCAATGGCCTCCTGAGCCTTCTCTATAATCGTTAGAACATCACCCATGCCGAGAATTCTAGAGCTCATGCGATCGGGGTAAAAAATCTCGATGGCGTCAAGTTTTTCACCGATACCAACAAATTTTACAGGACATCCAGTCACAGCACGGATAGATAGAGCGGCGCCGCCCCTAGCATCCCCATCCAACTTTGTAAGCACTACCCCCGTTATACCAAGAGCTTCGTGGAAGGTCTCGGAAACCTTGACAGCATCTTGACCTGTCATGGCATCAACAACAAGAAGTATCTCCCTAGGCTCAAGGATTTGTTTAAGGCGCTGAAGCTCCTCCATAAGTGGTTCATCTATATGGAGACGCCCTGCCGTATCTACAATAATGGTATCGCAATTGTTAGATTTACAAAAGTTTATAGCATCCCTTACAATCTCCTCAGGTTTAAGATCCTTCTGTGATGGATAGACAGGGACATTAATCTGGGAACCTAATACCTTAAGCTGATCAATAGCTGCTGGTCTGTAGATATCGGCAGGCACAAGACAGGGGCTCCTACGCTCCTTCTTTAGCATAAGAGCTAACTTTGCCGCTGTAGTGGTCTTTCCCGATCCTTGAAGTCCTACCAGCATGATAGGAACAGGTGGAGGCCCATCTAGCTGTAGCTTTGCCGGTGTTCCACCTAAAAGGGCGATCAGTTCCTCATGAACTATTTTGATAACCTGTTGACCAGGTGTGAGGCTCGAAAGAACCTCCTGGCCAATAGCACGCTCCTCAATGTTTTTTACGAAATCTCTGACGACCCGGTAATGTACATCGGCTTCCAAAAGAGCAAGCCGAACCTCCCGAAGAGCTTCTTTTATGTTTGATTCGGTAAGTTTTCCTTGACCCCTAAGATATTTGAAAATCTTTTCAAACCTACTGGTTAATCCTTCAAACATAATCCCTTTTCCCTCTCTCATCTATTTTAGTCGTCGCAAGTAGTGCATAGTGGTCAAAACATATTAACTGTAAAAGATTTTTAGTCCTTTGTCAGCACAAGAAAAGGAAAGTTTAAATCTCGTGAGGAAACTTTCTAAACAAGATCCTATGGTAGGCAATTAAATGTCTTATTGGAAAAAGGAAGTGGCAGTAATTGACAATCAGAGGGAAGGTCTCCACTCTGGATGCAAACATCTATACCTATTCCACCTCGGGCATTCCACACCCCAATAACTCTCAGGTATTTAGGGACCAAGGCCTCTTTGAGGCGATCGTGGATATAAACTGTTCCCTGTTCCTGGAATGTCCCATAATTTCTAAAACTTGCTATAAAAAGTTTAAAGGACTTACTTTCTACAAGCCATAGGTCTGGCACATAATCGACTACGATGAGGGCAAAATCAGGCTGATTAGTAATAGGACAAAGACTTGTGAATTCCGGCGCTGTAAGTCTTACGACATAGTGCCTTCCGGGATAGGGGTTGGAAAAGGTTTCTAGAACGGCTTCCTCCGGTGAAGAGGGTAAAACAGTAGGTCTCCCAAGTTGAGTAATTGTCCTACGATACCTTTCCATAGCCGCTAGGGTTCCTCCCTTTAGGGGCGTAGTATCCTCTTTTTTGTCCTACGCCCCTTTTATTTCAATGGAAAACAGAAAAATTAGAATTTTCTCTGCACTATGGCCTTCTTAAGATTTGCTATCGCCTCCGTAGGGTTAAGCTGTTTAGGACAAGCTTCGATGCAGTTTAATATTGTATGACAACGCCAAACACCATGCCTATCGTTTACAATCTCAAGTCTCTCATCTGATCCTTCGTCCCTCGAGTCAGCGATGAAACGCCAAGCTTTAAGAAGGGCGGCAGGTCCAAGATAGTCAGGATCAGCCCAGAAACTAGGACAAGAGGTACTACAACAGGCACAGAGAATACATTCATATAGACCATCTAGTTTTTTTCTGTCCTCTGGGCTCTGAAGTCTTTCTCTATCGCTCGGCGGTGGGGTTTTGGTGATAAGATAGGGTTTTACGATGTAATACTTACTGAAGAAGTCGGTAAAATCTACAACGAGATCCTTTATTACGGGAAGCGATGGAAGGGGTTGGATTACAATGGGTTCCTTCAAGTCCTCGATATGTGTAATACAGCTTAGCATATTAACGCCATTTATATTCAGTCCATCGGAACCACAGACACCCTCTCTACAAGATCTTCTATAAGCGAGGGTCCCATCCTGTTCCCACCTAATTTGGTTAAGGCCATCCAAAACCATCATACCGGGACGGCGAACTTCAACTTTGTAGTTTTTGTAATAAGGTCTCTTATCCCTTTCAGGATCATATCGAAATATTGTAAATGTTACTGTCTTTGCCATGGATTCACCCCTTTATTGCGTGATGATAATGAGCATCAATAGACCCGTTCCTTAGGCTCGAAGGGTGGCACTGTTAAAGGCTTAAGTCTTACAGGTTTATAATCGAGCCGTATAGATCCATCCTCCTCAAGATAAGCTAGAGTGTGCTTAAGCCAATTCACATCGTCACGCTTTGGGTAATCATCTCGATAGTGGGCACCCCGACTTTCCGTCCTAGCCAGAGCCCCTTCAACTATCGCCTTGGAGTAGGTGAGCATATTTTCTAATTCTAGGGTCTCAACAAGATCGAGGTTATAGACCCTGCTTTTGTCGTCTATTCCTATGTTTTGAAAACGTTTCCACAATTCATTTATGATGGCCTTCTGTTTTACCAAGGTCTCTTCGGTGCGGAAAACACTACAATTATAATCCATACTTTCTTTCAACTCTTCCCAAATAGGCCCCATCCGTTCCTTTCCCGTAGAATTTAAAAGGCCTATAACTCTTTCTATACCGTCCTTTCCTGGATTTTCTGGAAGAGGTACATGCTCTGGTAAAGATTCGGCAAATTCTGCCATCTTCTGTCCCCCTACTTTACCAAAAACCATAATATCTAGAAGAGAGTTAGATCCGAGGCGATTAGCTCCATGGATGGATACACAGGCACATTCGCCGGCAGCATAAAATCCCTTAACAGGGGTTTCGGGCTGTTCCATATTTCCAACCACCACCTCAGCATAGTAGTTGGTTGGGATTCCTCCCATACAGTAATGACAGGTTGGCACAACGGGAATAGGCTCCTTGGTGCAATCGATACCAGCAAAGACATAGGTAAGCTCCCATATACCTGGAAGACGTTCGTTGATTACATTGGCTCCAATATGATCAAGCTTAAGAAGGACATAATCTCCCTTAGGCCCACAACCCCGACCATTTCTTATCTCCTCAGCTATAGCTCGGGAAACAACATCTCGAGAAGCAAGATCCATCACTGTAGGAGCATAGCGCTTCATGAATCGTTCACCATCCTTGTTTATAAGATATCCACCCTCTCCACGAGCACCTTCCGTAATGAGGTTCCCTACTCCATAGATTCCTGTAGGATGAAACTGGACAAACTCCAAATCTTCTACCGGAAGACCTGCTCTTAACGTTATACCCAGGCCGTCGCCGGTGCAAATATGAGCATTAGAAGTGGTTTTGTAACATCTACCGTAGCCCCCTGTAGCAAACATGGTAGCCTTGGCGTGGAAAATATGAAAACCTCCATTTACAATATCCCAGGCAAGGACTCCGACAACGTGATCCTCATTCATTATGAGATCTATAGCAAAAAATTCGTTGTAGAAGATTACCTGGTTCTTCACACACTGTTCATAAAGTGTATGAAGCATCGCATGTCCTGTTCTATCCGCAGCAGCGCAGGTCCTTTGTATAGCATCCTTTCCAAACTCCCTCGTATGACCACCAAAACGACGTTGAAAGATCTTTCCGTTCTCAATCCGACTGAAGGGCATACCCATGTGTTCAAGCTCTATAACGATCTCCGGCGCCATACGACACATAAATTCTATGGCATCCTGATCGCCTAAGTAATCACTCCCCTTCACCGTATCGAACATGTGCCAGAGCCAGTTATCAGGCTCCATATTCCCAAGAGTTGCTGCTATGCCTCCTTGAGCCGAAACCGTATGAGAACGGGTAGGAAAAACCTGAGTAATAACAGCAGTGTTAACCACCTTGGAAGCTTCAAGAGCTGCCCTAAGTCCTGCTCCCCCGGCTCCTACAATAACAACATCGTGTTTATGAATAATGACGTCGGGTATGTTTCCCATAGTCTTCTTAAGCCCTCCTATATCTTTACAAGCTAACGATAGTCAAAAATCCTATCACAAAGAAAACAATAGCTACCACCCACAAAGTTCCAATTAAAAAACTTCTTATCGAAGGCCCGTGGACATAGTCATCTATTATCATCTTAAAGCCATTTAAAGCATGATAGACCGCAAACACTAGGAAAACTATATCGAAGGCCTTCCACAGTGGAGATGAAAGCCTTGCCATCACTTTTGCGTAGTTCAGTGGAGGCTCTGTCATGAAATGTAATACTATGAAATGAACAAACAATCCTATCACAAGGGCAATCCCTGAAATTCTCTGGAAATACCAATCAAAGGCCCCCGAACGACCAGATCCCTGATATTTACCAAGCATTGGTTGTCTCCTCCCCTTTTAATGACCAAACACGGCCCGAACCATAGGAATCGCCCCTATGGCTAGCAACACAACGGACAAGGCAAAGGTTGCGTAAGTGGCCTTCCGAAAAAGATCTCGGCGAGCAAGATTGCCGTAATCTATAAAAAAGACTCTAAGGCCGTTTACCGCATGATAGACGACCGTTCCCACAAGACCAATCTCAAGAAGATGGAAAAAGGGTGAATTCACAACGGCCATCACACTATTGAAGGCTTCTTCACCTTTGGCTATGTGGTGAATGACCCAGATATGGAGGAAAAGATAAAGTCCGAGAAGAATTCCCGTTACACGATGAAGAATCCAGGCTACATAACCGGGATGGAGCTTGTAACGCATCTTTGGCTGGAAAACTACCTTTTTCTTCATTCAAAAAACCTCCTTTCTAATAGTTCTAGATACTTGGAAGTGCATAACGCTTCACTCCCTCTTCGTAAAGATCCCCACCATAGGCATCGGTAGCCACTACAACCGGCATTTCCTTAACCTCAAGACGCCTCACTGCTTCAGGACCTAATTCGGGATAGGCGATCACCTCAGCAGAAATAATAGAAAGAGACATAAGGGCCCCCGCCCCTCCAATAGCAGCGAAATACACAGCCCCATACTTTTTCATGGCTTCCTTGACCGCGTCGCTACGGGCCCCCTTCCCTATCATCCCCTTTAGACCATGAGCAATTAACTCCGGTGTATAGGGATCCATACGGTAGCTTGTGGTAGGGCCTGCTGCTCCAATAGGTCTTCCCGGAGGTGCCGGCGATGGTCCCATATAATAGATTACATGCCCCCGCACATCAAAGGGAAGAGGCTTCCCTTCCTTGAGGAGTTCCACAAGTCTTCTATGGGCAGCATCCCTAGCCGAATAGAGCACACCACTTATTAGCACCCTATCCCCAATCCTAAGCCTCTTCACATCTTCATCCGTAAGAGGGGTAGTCAAATGTATAAACTCCGACATGAAAAGCCTCCTCTAGGCTATAGTTCTATCTCCTTGTGCCTTGCTGCATGACATTGAATATTTACGGCCACCGGAAGGCTTGCAATATGGCAGGGCATCATATTGATATGAACGGCAAGAGAGGTAATCCGGCCACCAAGCCCCTGAGGACCGATTCCCAGCCGATTTATTCTTTCAAGCCAATCTTTTTCCAGTTTTCGAAGTTCCTCATCTGGGTTTTCAGAACCAAGAGGTCTTAAAAGCGCCTTCTTAGCAAGGATCGCCGCCTGTTCCATAGTTCCCCCTATCCCTACACCCACAATAGTCGGAGGACAAGGATTAGAACCCGATTCCTTTACTCGTTGAACAACAAAATCCCTTATTCCTTCAATACCTACCGCCGGCGTAAGCATTGTGACCCGGCTCATATTTTCGCTTCCACCACCCTTGGGAGCGAAAATAATCCTTAGTCTGTCTCCCGGAACAATATCAAAGTGTATGACAGGAGGGGTATTATCCCCCGTGTTTTTCCTCGTTATACAATGGCAAATCGACTTCCTAAGGTAACCCTCTTCATAACCCCTTCTCACCCCTTCAGTGATGGCATCCCTAAGAGATCCTCCCGTTATATGAACATCTTGACCGAGTTCTACAAAAACGACCGCAAAACCTGTGTCTTGACACATTGGAATCCTCTGTTCCCGAGCAATCTTAGCATTTTCAATGAGTCGTTTAAGTATTTCCCTGCCGGTAGGGGATTCTTCTCGCTCCATAGCAGCTTCGAAGGCCAAAATGACATCTTCCCCCAGCTCAACATTAGCCCTGATAGCAAGATCTCTTACTGCTTGAGAAATCTTCTCCGTGGATATCTGACGCATATCTTAACTCTCCTTCTAAACCAGTAATCCCAAACTACCAAGAGTCCACGTATGGCTTTTTATCCCACTCCTTAAATTGTGTCAAACTACTTTCAATCTCATTGAATTAAAATCCATTTTCTCAAAATAATTGGTAAACTTTTTAAGGGATAGATGGTACTTTTTATACGAAAGCTAAGTAAGACCGTGGTATAGATGTGAAAGTTTGGTAGTTACAAAAAAGCAGAAAAGGAGAATGTGAAACATGCCCATTAGTTCCATTTCTTCCAGGGAGGTAACACATTTTATGGGCATTAGAGGGGAAGGAGATGTCGAAAAGCTCCTTTCTCGTTTCAATATTACTTCTAAGGATTTAGAACTTATTAAAAAAGTTTCTTCCCTTATAGACCCCGATGATCTTTTTAAGGCGGCAAAGGAGATTTTAGATTTTCTCAGCTCCTTCGATGAGGTCATTGAGATTATGGGATATCCTCAGAGTGAGTCATGTATGGTTACTGAACACATAGCTCGATACTTCGAAGAACTACTTCGAGGAACCTACGACATTTCTTACTGCCAAAGCCGTGTTCGAGTTGGAATCCGCCATGATGATATCGGTGTAACTCCTCAGCTCTTTTCCTGTGCTCATACCCTTTGGATCCTTAATATAGAGAATCTTATCGAAAACATAGTTGAGCCTGACTCACTTATACCTATAACAAAATCCCTTTGGAAGATCGCAAGTCTAGATAAGACTCTCGTCCTTGATGCATACAGCACCCATAGGGCCTTGAAGCTATCACAGGAAAAACAACTTGTAACCGATCTAAACAGAATGCTTCGGGTTACCTATGCGATAAGCGAACTTATAATGAGAACTTCCGATATTGACAAGCTCTTCCAAGAAACAGTCAAGATTTTGGTAAGAGAAGGAGGCTTTGTGCTTTCATGGATTGGAAAAGTAGATCCTGAGACAAAGGAGGTAATACCTGTTGCCTCCTATGGACTTACCGAATATCTAGACGGAATATTTATCTCCGCCGACGCTTCTATTCCAGAAGGAAGGGGTCCCACAGGCACGGCTATAAGAAAAGGAACCCTTCAAGTTGTGAATTCAACCGATAGTACGGAAAGTTTTCTACCATGGAAGGAACGGGCATCAAGATTCGGTATAGCCTCCTCCGTAGCAATTCCCCTTGGCTTTTCAAAGATAGAGGCTGTGCTAAACGTTTACTCTAGAAAGAAATCCTTCTTTTCCGAAGAAGAACTAAATCTACTTTCTGTCGTTGCAGATGACCTGGGATATGCCATGAAACATCTTGCTCAGGCACAGGCTCACGAGGAACTTCTGATTAAAGATGTCCTAACAGGTCTATATAGTCCCTCTTACATAATGGAGTGGGTCAACTGGTACTTAAAAAAGGCCAAGAAACATGAAGAAAGGATTATCTTTGTTGACTTTGATATTATAGGTTTTTCAAAGATCAATTCCGTTTTCGGTTTTTCTAATGGTGATAAGCTCCTTATTGAAATAGGACAAAGACTAAAGAATTTCTGTGGCGAAAAGGGAAAGGCTGGAAGAATTACGGGAGATGAATTTATAGTGGTAATGCCTATAAACGGCGACAATCCCTGTTTTGTTGTAGATGAGCTATCCAAACTTATTGAATCCCCCATATTTATACAGGATACGGCCGTAAATATCTCGGCGTTCTTTGGTATATCCATCTTCCCCGATGATGGATTGGAGGCTCAAGATCTTATCTATCGCGCAAACGTTGCTTTGTTGGAAGCCAAAAGAAGAGGAAGGAGTGCCTGTGTATTTTACAATGTAAACTTTCCAGAAAGGATAAAAAGAGAGATCGAAATCGAGATAGGTATTAAGTCGGCACTACAAGACAACAACCTAGTTCTATATCTTCAACCCAAAATAAACCTCCACAGCCAACAGGTGGTAGGGTTTGAAGCCCTTATAAGATGGCTCCACCCAAAAAAGGGCATTATTTACCCTGGAAGTTTTATTCCCTTCCTCGAACAGTTCGGCCTTATAGAAGAAGTGGGGTGGTGGGTTATAGAAGAGGCTCTAAGGCTTTTAAAGGAAAGCAAACTCTTTAAGAGATCCCAAAGGCTCATATCTTTTAACGTATCTATTGTTCAATTTGAAAATGAAAGTTTTGTCCCTATCTTTGTTGAGAAACTCGAGAACTCGGGGGTTGATCCAGAAAGGGTTGTTATCGAGGTAACTGAAAGCCTTTTTATGCAAAAACCTGAGGAGATGATCAATAGGATAAAAACCATCACAGAAAGAGGGGTAAAAGTGTCAATAGACGATTTTGGAACAGGATATTCTTCCCTCAAGTATCTTAAGGACATTCCCGCATCTTACCTAAAGATTGATATCTCCTTTATTAAAGAACTCCCCTACGACAGCGCATCTGTTAAGATCGTAAAGACAATTCTTCTTCTCGCCGAAGGACTAAAGAAAAAAACCGTCGCTGAGGGGGTAGAAACACGACAACAGCTTTTATTTCTCAAGGAGCTTGGAGTTGATGACGTCCAGGGATTTTACTTCGCAAAACCTATGCCCGAAGAGGAAGCGATTAGGTGGCTCGAATCTTACAGGCCTGAAGCATATTTCGATAAATTGTAAGCTATGGTTAAATGGGCAAATCGCTAGAAGATATCTTTCGCCGTCTATTTGATCACTTTGGACCGCAGAAATGGTGGCCTGCGGAAAGCCAGTTTGAAGTAATCGTAGGGGCCATACTTACCCAGAACACCTCCTGGAAAAAGGTTGAGCGAGCTATTTATTTGTTAAAACAGGAAGACAGACTCTCCATGGAAGAAATCCATAAAATCGACGAAGAATCCCTTGGAATATTGATAAAATCTTGCGGCTTTTTTCGCCAAAAGGCTAAACGCCTTAAGGATTTTGTAAACCATATCTTTATCGAATGGGGTGGTTCCCTTGAAGATTTTTTAAATCAACCAATGGAGATTCTAAGATCTAACCTTCTCAGAATAAAAGGAATTGGCCAAGAGACCGCCGACAGCATTATACTCTACGCTGCCCATAAACCTTCCTTTGTAGTTGATCGCTATACTCATCGCATAATGTTTCGACACGGATACACATCTCAAAGATATAGATATGAAACTCTAAGAAGTCTCTTCATGAGTGAACTTCCCAAGGATGTATATCTTTTCCAAGAGTATCACGCACTTTTTGTGCGCCTAGGGAAGGAATATTGTGGTAAAATCCCTAGATGCCATGGTTGTCCTTTACAAGAGGATGTCATCTAAACAAGGGATGGAAAGGAGGTAGCTTCCATGATACAATTTAGTAAGATTTTGATTCCTGTGGATTTCTCAGAAAACTCCCAAAAGGCTGTAAATTATGGACTTTCTTTGGCCAGAACTTATGATGCGAAGGTTTATATGATGCACGTCATCAGCCAGCGCATTGTGGACGCAATCCACGAACTCAGCATAAAGGGTTACAAAGGTGATTTTGTTGAGATTATGAAAGACGTCAGACAGGACAGAGAAAGAGAGATGCGAACCCTTGTAACATCTTCGACAACGAGTGAAGATCTATCCATTGAATTCATACTTAAAGAGGGGAAACCAGGCAGCGAGATAGTAGAGGCTGCAAAGGAACTTCAGGTAGACCTTATTGTTATAGGCCATCAAGGACGTTCAGCCCTTGGAAGTCTCCTATTAGGTAGTGTGGCTCAGTATGTTGTGAATCACACCCCATGCCCTATCTTGGTAGTTCCTTCTATCCAAGAGTAATAAAAATAAACGATCTGGCGAACCCTTCGAAACATTCGCCAGATCAATCGACTTTTCCCCAGCCTCCCCCAAGAGCTTGATAAAGCCTTACAATAGAAACCGCTAGCTCCCCTTTAGTCTGAGCTAGCTGAGTTTCCTGATCTAGAACAATCCTTTGTGCATCAAGAACTGTTTGAAAACTCACAAGCCCACTAACGTAACGGCTTTTTGCGAGCTCTAGAATCCTTCGAGAGGCCGCCACTGACCGCTCGAGAGCCTCTAATTTTGTAAGTGTCTCCCGGTAATCTACCAATCCGTCTTCGACCTCCTTGACCGCATTTAGAATAACCCCCTCGTAGGCATGTAATGCCTGTTCAACACGGGCATCGGCAATCTTTATGCTACTTTTTACTCTTCCAGCATCGAAAATATTCCAGCGGATCGATGGGCCGAATCCGTAAGATCCACTAGATACCTTTAAAAAATCTCCCCTCCCAACAGCCTCTATGCCAACGGTGCCGGAAAGCGACAGGGTCGGATAAAGATCCGCCGCCACTATACCTACCCGAGCAGTTTCTGCTGCTAACCTTCTCTCTGCCGACCTTATATCGGGACGCCGTCTTAAGAGATCGGAGGGAATACCTATAGGATGCACCCTATTGGGAATTTCAACAATAGGACGCTCCTTCCTAAGCCTGTCTCTTATACACATCTCCGAGCCC